>JAHCIT010000005.1 GCA_026129095.1 Deltaproteobacteria bacterium | reverse complement strand
GGCGATCGGCAGCCCCGGCGCGTGGAAGCCGGAGAGTTTCAAGGAGCGTCTTGCCGGCAAGCTCACAAATGCCGGGTACCGGGTAATTGGCGACGGCCAGGCGGACCTGGCCGGGACTGTCGAAATCGAAACCTCGGTCTGGAAAGGTCCCGACCGGGTGAAATTCACGCTTTCAATAAAAGACGAAACCGTTGTCACCGTCGATGACTCGATCAGCGACTACTACGGCGGCGGGATCAGCCTGGGTTCAGTGGGAGCGGATTCGGCGGCGGACAAAGCCGCCGACAAGATCGTTAACCTGATCCGATCTTCTCCCCGAATTGCCGGCCTCGCCAGGGCAAAAGAACCACCGGTCGTTCCGAAGCCAGTTGAAACCGCCTCGGTGGTACCCGTCCTAGCGCCAGCGGCCATTCCCGTTGCCGGTCCCAAGCGAATTTCCGTCGCCCCTTTCGCCGCGAAGGCCGGCGCCGATCCGTCCTACTCGGAAGCCGTCCAGTCGGTGGTTTCCAGCGAGATCGCCAGGTCGAACTGCCTGATCCTCGCCACCGATCCTCAAAAGGGAGCCGATCTCGCCGTACAGGGCGAGATCGTGAAGTTCGGACCCAGTTATATAGTGTCGGCCATGATCGTCGAGGGTGGAACCGAGCGGGTGGTCGCGTCCGCGAAGGTACAGGGGCCGGAAGATCAGCTCCCTGCCAAGGCCGAAGAACTGGGCGTAAAGCTCGCGGCGAGCTGTCCGTAACGGGAAACTGTGATGAATGTACATTTCGCAGCCAAAATTCGCCTGGTTTGGCCGCCAAACGATCTGGTCCATCTCGAAACTTGGTTCGGTCCACTCCGAAAAAGGTCTGGTGCTTCTGGATTTTGGTTCGGTCCACTCTGGAAATGGTCCGGTCCACTCCAAAAGAAGCCTAGTCCTCTGCGAGATTTGGCTGGACCGATACAGATTCTGCTCTGGGCGTCCGCTGGTCAGTGTCGTGAGCGAAACACCGGAAACCCTCCCAGCTTGGAGTGAGTAACCATGGACGGTAAGGTACTGGATCAGGTGACGGTGAAAAAGAGAGGCAAATCCGCTTTGACACCCGACGTTACCGCTTGGGGCCGTCCCCGGTACCTCATCACAGGCTATTCGCCTGTCGTGCGGGCGCAGCTCCGCTACCTGAACAAGATCCAGCAGCTTTCGGCCGAATTCATGGTCCCGCTCCGGGACGAGGTTTTCCCGCTGTGGCGGACGTTTATGGACATTCGTATACGTTCGGAGGCGGCAGCGGTGGCTGACGAACTCGCCAGCCGGGTGGTCGATCTGGAGGAGAGCTACCGCCTCGGCGGATGGTTCTCGTCCGAAGTGGCCTGGCAGCTCCACCGGTGGGCGGAAAGCGGAACAATGGCTCGCCGGTTCGAGCGTGAAAACGAGATCGCCGAGACACTGGTTTGCGGAAGCTATCCTTTTGCCTTCCCTCCCACCCTGGATTTCGAAGAAAAGCCGGTCCCCGACTGTACGAGCCGCATCAGGCCGGAGGCTTACCGGTACGGCCGCGACTACGCCGGGGCTGTCTACAGCGTTCTTGGGGAGCGTGGGGTCTGGAAGCTGTCGCCGGATCACGTAGGCCTGGACCGGGATTGCGAGATACTCGTCCGGTATCAGGTAATCGGCGAACAGCCCGCCGAAATCATCAGTCGCATGGCGCTCCCCATGACCGCCGGTGAAGTCATGGAAATTGCCGAACGCATGGCAGCAAATATCGCTGTTCCGCTCCGGGAACCGGGCATTGTTCGCTACCGGGCTCGCCTGAAACTCTGCAAGGCCCAGAAATGAGGAGCACATGGCTGCCGGTTTTGTCTACGTTCTGTTCAATCCGGCCGTTCCCGAACTGGTCAAGGTCGGGAGAACGTCAAACGAGCCCGACGAGCGCGCCGAACAGATCTCTTCAGCAACCGGAACACCCGGCAGATGGTATGTCGTCTTCTACCGTAAATTCCGTGACAGCATTACCGCCGAACGAAAGGTCCATGATCTGCTGGACCAGCGCGCACCCCGTCATCATAAGCGCAAAGAGTTATTCGAGACCCCGCCTGTTGTCGCTATCGACTGCATACTGGAAATCCACGCAGAACCGGAAGCATCCGAACCTCCCGGCTCACTAAAGAACCCGGATACCATTCAGAACAAGGAGTCGCTTGCGGACGGGCTCGTTTCTGACGGCGACAATTTCCTCAAAGGGCTTAATGGTGAGCTGGAAGACCGTAAAGCCGCACTCGATTGCTACGAGAAAGCGGCAAAGCTGGGATCGCCGTCGGCTTATGAACGGCTCGGCAGGATCGAGCTTGGGCGGCTCATCGAGATCAATCGGCTTCGGCTGTTTGAGATTGGATGGGACAAGAAAAATCCCGAAAAGGCATTGGAATATTTCAAGGAAGGTGCCCGGCTTGGAGACGCGACCTGTCTGCTTGGAATGGCCAAGGTCTATCTCGTCGAGAAACAACAGGATAATGGCCGAAAATGCATCTCCCGGTATCTGAAACAGCTTGATGACACGCCGGCCGGTAGAAAACTCGTGAATGTATTCTGTTCGTTCCTGGAAACGGAAATGCTAACTGGGCGAATCGAATCGTCTGGTCCTCCCGAACTTGCCCGATATCGGGACATGCTGATGGATGAACTCGCCCGGCTGAATACGCCTGACGGACTCCGCAGTGCATTGGTAATTAGGCGATTGATGGTGCCTACCCGTTCCCGCATTACAACGCGCCATGGCACTGGCAGCCGCTTTGTGACGGTTCTTCTGAACGCGTTGCGGGACCTCTTGGCCGAGGCCAAATCCATTGTGGCATTTGAAGAGGAATTCGGGATCGAGCTTGTGCTGGACTCTGCAGTTTCCTCTGAAGGGGCTAAAACCCTATCATTCGATTGTTTCAGTTACCCATCGACCGTCGTATTCCGCGGAACTACTGGCCAATTTCGCAACGCGTTCAGATTGGCCGCCAGTAGATACCTGAGATCCCCGGGTTTTTGCGATATTCAGGATCTTGAGGAAGCGTTCCGTGACGCACATGAGGATCTGCTCGACAACGGGTGGAGCATTGAAATCGAGCCCGCCACCGGCGTGATTAGATATAAGATGTTGCGAGCTGAATGCCGGTCTGCAAGAAAATAGATTTTCCGAGCTTGGGAAGAACAGAGAATATCCTGGCGAACATGGCAGGGCAGTAATCTAGTAAAGGGCACGGGTGATCCAAGTGAACTTCCCCCAATTTCGTCTCGGTCTCGATGCGCCTCTTAAGACGAAAGGATCGAGCCGCCGAATTGGCACAGAGATCGTCGAAGATAACTTTAATCCTGATCTCAGTCTTCCAACTTGATGGGATTACAAACTCATTGAAGCATGATGTCGCGTAGTCGGCACCATCCCCTCCTCTGGGCGCGACAACGGTCAAAGCACATTCAGGGCGAGCCCATCCTGCTGTGCGGTGAATACAGCCATTTCAACGTCTCTTGCTCGCCAATCAATTCCAGTATCGCCTGAACTATTCAGGCGATCGCGTACCCACCGGCACCAGTCGACCCAATGAATATAAGACTGCATATCCGGATGTCGAACGACAGAATATCCGGATTTTGTTCGTTTTACTGTAGCGAATTTGGTCAGTTGTGGTCGTCCAGGGCGGTTGTGCGCCAGCAGATGTTTATTGATCCAGCGCGCACTTACCGTGTCAATCATTGGGAAATTATAGGGATCGCGAAAACTGACAAAAGTGAGCGGCAAAGCCATAACCTTCGCCTTCGAAATCATACCCAACCCTGCCCGTAGTGCATTCAATCGTATAGGGTCAGACCAATGACTTATAAAATCGTCGGCGAGCAGTGTTAGGCATTTCGCCGTATTCTTGGCAGTCAGTATCTTTTGAATGGCCTCGTCTGTTTGGTATTGTCCCCTACCTTTCATGGAGTACATTTTCCAGAACGTTACCTCATACCAGACTTCCAGTTCGCTGCCGCATTTCGAACGAAAACGATCTTCAAAAATTGCGGTCGATTGGCGATCCGCGCTTTTGGATTTGAAATACTTCGGATACTTGTGCGCGTTTCGATACCGATAAAGGTCGGCACAATAAAAATATGAATGCAGCGCATTGGTCCAGCTCTTAGGCATGAGGGTGATCTCCGTCTCGTTCACGTGTCGGAAACAATATATTGACACTATGGAGCCCGGCACAGCAGAACATTCACGGACCTCCAGAAGTTAACCTGCTAGGCGGACCGGGTAAGTTCGTGCTTCTTGTTGAGGTCATTCCGCATACGGGATACCAGTACAGCGCCACGTTCGGACAGACCCATAATGACCTTGCAATAGTCCAGTATGCTATCAAGCGGCGGCACTTCGATTCTCTTCTCTCCGAAGTGATTTTCGATCACTTCAATGAGCCAATCGAGAAATAACCCCCATGCTGGACCCGAAGGGCCAGCCGCCGCGAGTGCGCCGCCGTAAACAAGACCTTTCATTCCCCATCTCGACCAACGCTCCATGTTCTTATCGTATGCGGATATTGATGCATTATATTTTTCAACAACCGCGTGAAGTTCTTTCGGCGTAACTACTGCGCCCGCCATATTCTTTACAAGTGAGCGAAATCGGTTGATATCGCTGCTCATAAATGAGGTCGCGAATTCGACGGCGGGAACCGCTTTCGAAATGGTCAGCAGTTCAGGAACAATCACGTTGGGCTCGGTCGAAAATACCGGTACCGCGTCAGAGACCACACCGCTGTATGAATGAGCAAGTAGCTCCATCAAGGGAGCCTGATCGTATCCGTTCGCGTTCGATGGCGGTGCGTTCAACGCGGCCCCCAAGGCCCCGGCCCATTCAACTGCCGAGCCGAAACTCCACATCTCCAACCGAAGATCTCGGCCTGTGAACTCTTGCTGGACCCGGGCGATGATCGTGCCAAAGCCAAAAGAGAGCGTTCCCACTGCGCCACGAAGATGAATCGAATATTCCGGGCCATGCCATGACTCGATAAGCCCGTCGCCGAATGCTTTCCAAAGTTTCTTTCCGTGCGGAGACGCTGCATTAGTCGCAAGAACATCCAGGAACTGGATCACTTTTCTTTTTTCAGTAATATCGAACGCAGGATATAGCAATGGAACGCGTCGCCGGACGTCGCAGATGCTCGCAGCGGCAAGCCGTCGGGAAAATAGAATACCCTGAGGGGCTATGGCGGCAGCTTTCGCCAACAATGAAGGCGAATAGCGGTCCAGTGATTGCGGAAAGACCAACCTGACTCTGCCAAGTTTCATCAACTCGACCAGTTCGTCCTCGCCAAGTCCAAGGCCGTCATCTTTTGACACCACACGGTCTAACGGCGGCGCGATGCATGTCACATCGTATAGCGATAAATAGTTGCGAATATCGGATGCTGGAAAGACTGAGGCGTCTACAAATCCTTTAGAAGAAGATTCGTTCCACGTCGGCGGTAACACGTCATTGACGGAAAATGTCGGATCTGACCATATCCGATCCCTATGATCTAGCCAGAACTCCTGGTCGGTTTCATATGTATCCTTGACGTTGCCGGGAAGATTTTTGGGTAACTTTCGAGCTGGTAGGAGAATTAGATCGTGCTTCGGCAATATATTGGATATATTTTGCTCAGCGCGCGATTCATCTTCCATTGCCGCCGAAACACGTTCAGGGGTTTCGACCATGATCTTAAAATCGCCGCCTTGTGATTCTAGATATTGGCTAAGACAAGCTTGCTCCTCGGGAGAAAGCTCTCGGCTAACATGTATCGTTACGCTGCCGGGGCCGCTTTCCGTATAGTAATCGGGAAATGAATCAGGAACCTGTAGGTCGATTTCGTTCTGTAAAACTGCTCGGGTAATCGGTTCACCCGTTAGGCGACCTATTTCCGCAATAGTTCTGTCGGCAAGACGGCGCGCACCAATTGGAAGCCTGGGGACAATAGCCACCGGGCACGTGATCGCTCTGCACTCTTGGTCAAACCATTCTCGGATCGGTTTGCCACTCCGGGAAGTGGCTTCGGAGGCAAGACTAGGGCAATAAATTAGAAAGCGGTCGCCATGCTTCCACAAGCCGTCAACCACAATTTGTGGTTGCTGGATGCGGAACGAATCGTAGGAGGTGCGCGCCCACCCCTCAATAAGTTTTGAGGTTCGTTCAGACAGCACTTGTCATCTGGCGTTTAGAGGCAGGTTACATTCAATATCGTCTGGATCCATAATGGCATACTCCCTGTTGGTGCAGGTGAACTTGCCCGGTCAGGTTAGCACAACTGGGTCATCCACACTCTCTAACTAGCTTCGTGACCGACCGGATGGAAAAATTATATTCTACGATTAGATTTCAATATGCCCGCATTAATCTACACAGAATCCGACCTGCCCCAATTCCAGTTGTTGGCTTTTGCCGGATTACGGAGATTCGCCGAATTCGCCAGCGTGGTAACACCCGATTTACTGCGAGATCATTTTCAGTCGAAGCAGTTTCGGAGGTGGTGGACACTTCAACCCGACGACCGTGTCAATACGATTCCACGATTCTTGGCAGTGATCGAGGCGATCGAGAGGGGTGATCCACGTTTCGCGGATTCCCATCTCGACCGTTTTGCATTGGCGTTCGTAAACGAAGCGAATCGTTCAATACGAATACTTCGTAAGGTATTGGATATCTCGCGGCCTGCCACAAAGCTTCTGAGCATTGGGACCATGACCAATCCGGAAGGGCTAAGTACCGTTTCGGAGTTATTCCTCATGCGCTTCTTCGACTCTCGCGGTGAACTCGCAGATACGGAAGTGCCTCTCGGCAACGGTAAAGATGCTGACCTCAAAGTTGTCAAAGAGACAAAGGAATATTTGATTGATCTTACGTGTGCTCTTGATCCGTCTCAGGGTGGAGAGCAGATCCCACGTGATGGCACCCCCGTCTTTTTCAACCCTCGACTGCATGAACAGCGCAAAACCCTGGAAAATCGCGTCTGCCGGAAATGGAACGACAAATTTGAGGACGTCTGGAAGAAAGGCGCAAGCGGGAATTTCACGGTAGCCGTGGATATTCAACGCTTCACGATGATTGCCTTTCCGCTAATATCCGGGATCGATAAACGTGTTGCTTTTGATTCGGCCTATGTCTTTCAACAGTGCCAAGGGCTGCGTGCCGTCTTGATCTATTCGACATACCCTCAACCCGACAGGAGCGGCCTTGGTTTTATCGATCATCCTGACTGGTACGAGCGGCCATGACGAATCGCTCTCCAAATGAAAATACACGCTCGTCGTATTGGCGACACGATTCAAGGCATGTCCTCGCTCGCATGCCATAAAGACGAACTTCGCATGTATTTACCCAAGCAACGATTCGTATGTGGAAGCGGCGCTGAGGAGGCCGGTCGTACCCCTTCCGAAATCTCCTGCCCCTTGCTGGCAGGTCCAAGGCTTTTTTCCTTCGGTCTCCTGAGCTAACTTGAAAGCACCGCTGCTTTTCATGTCGAAATCACCTTGGCGTTTCACACCGCCATAGTGGTTTCTGCTAGCTTCTGGAACTGCCCTGTTTTATTCAGACCTCGGGCCACTCGTCGAATGCGACCGGCCTCCACGGCACCGCGTCAATCGGCTTCTTCTTCGTCGGCGTCCTTAACCATTTTCAGGTGCGCCGCGCTCGGACGTCTTTTGGCCTGCTTGATGAGATTGCTCTCCCGCTCTTGCCGCTTCTTTGCGCGCTCTTTCACAGCTTCAATGGCAAGAGGAGTGCTTTTTTCGATGAGCCCATCGAACGAATACATGTTCGACTTGAAGCTCTTGTCGGCCCGTTGACGAATATGGCGTTTCAGATAGCCGACCTTTTCGAGCTGGCTGATCCTGCGCTGAACCGTCTTCGCGTCGATACCGATACTTTCCGCGATATGTTTCTTGCTGGGAAACGGCAGTTTTTCTTTCTCCCACCACTTGGATGCGAGAAACAGAATGATATTCATGTCGGTCGGACTGAGCTGCAATTTCGCCTGTTGCTCAATGATTACCGCTGGAATTGCGACCCACCCTGCTGCCATCAGCTTTGGGGTCCATTTGCCCTCATTGCGGGACAGGCTCTCTTTCGTCTCATCGGTCTTTGGTTTCGTGCTCATATAACTATTGGCTCCTTGCCATGTCTCAGGTCTGCATTTTACTCGGTTAAGGTTGGCGCACAATCCCGCCACATTAGGGGGTAGGGGCAAAATGACCAAGAGATTTTAGATATGTGGGTTATTGCTAGTTAGTTACTGGGGTTAGGTAGTTCTTGTATCACTGGTTATGTTTATGTGGACGGTTTTATCCCGGTCCCCGGCGCAAAAAGCGATAGGGGCTGGGGCACTATGCCGGAGTCTGAGGGCTTAAATGTCCCAACGGTTCGAATCTCTTTTTATCCTTCTACCCGAAAGGGGAATGTGAGCGGGCTAAAGTTGCGTAAGCGGAAAACCTGTCCAAAGATACGCTTTGAGGATGCACAAACGTGAAGCAATTCGACTTTTACGAATTCGCGGGCATTTTAGCGCCAGGCGCAATCACTATATTCGGCGCATCGTTGATCTATCCATCGATCTCCCTGATAGCGAAAGCATCGGGAGCGTCGTTTGGTGATCTTGGGGTATTTATCATTCTTTCGTACGCCGCTGGCCATTTGGTTCAGTTCATAGGAAATAGGCTTGAAACGTTACATTGGAAAATCTTCAAAGGAATGCCTACCGACTGGGTTATTTCCGGTCGTGGGAACTTGATAAGCCCCGATCAGCAGCGATTACTCGAAACACGACTCCAGAAATTACTCGGCCGAAATGAACCGGTCGAATTATCCAAAATTGCGGCAGCCGAATGGACGCCGATTACCCGGCAGATACATGCGGCAATTGGCGCGGCTAATCGACTAGAGCGAATCGAACGATTCAATGGCAACTATGGTCTGTGCCGTGGAATCGCCGCCAGTTTATTGGTCGTGGCCGCCCTGTTGTTATGGGAGAAGGGGCCAGGAAGCTGGAGGCCTGTGTTGTTTTTCGGGGTACTAGTTGCGATAGCTCTAGCCCGAATGCATCGTTTCGGCTGCTATTACGCCCGCGAACTTTTTGTCCAATTCCTAAATCTTCCAACCAGTTAATCGCCTGTTCGTGATACTGGAGCAGAATCGGTGATCCTCACACCGACGCTGTAACTACTGCTCCCCTTGGGAAAGCAGTAACAGGTGAATTCAGGATCACCCGATTTCCCGCTATCGGGCAGGCCGACTATCGCCATTATCGGGTAATCGGTACGGTATCCCGGATCTGCCGCAATATCATGCATAGAAACCGCGTCCCTTGGGCTAGGAACTGCCGGATATCCGGGGTGACTGTGCCAATCACCGACATAATCAATACCGTTGCCATTCCGCCGCACGGCATCCATTAGATACGTTTCACTGTAACCCCCATCTCTCTCAAACCGTGACGGCATGCTGGTGGCCTTTGGTCCCGCGTCACTTGCCTCCAGAACAAATACGTCCTGTCCCTTCCGATAGCCGATAAGCATACCGCCCGTCTCGTTCGGCTCATGTTGCCGAGCCAAATCTATCATTCGAGCTTGAACGTCCTTTGGAAAATGAACATTGCCAATCGCCTTGGGGCGGCACACTGAACATGCTGGGTGCGGAGGTAAAAACGACGAGGCCATCGAAAATGGCTTGGCCAGTTCCGAATGTCCTGGGATACCATCGGTCGTCCAAACCCATAAATTGTTTTCAGACGGTTGCGCCAGATCGCCAAGAATAAGTCTGCTGCCAAATGCCGCTACGGTCGTAAGATCCATTGCACTTGCCGCAAGTATGGGTCTACCGCATTCACGAGCGACAATTTCTCCGGGGATTTCATCCATTGGGAACGATTTTGGATCCGGCGTCTCATCTTGCAGATAATGCGCCAGACATTCCAGACACGCACCACTGCCAGGTATAGCCCGCAGCAGTTGACCTACCGAACCGGACCTGAGGGCGCGCAAATAGTAAACCGTCTTGCCGCTCGATACTGCCAGCTTATTCAACCGCAACTCGACACCATCATCGGCGATGGTGCTGATAGTCGCATTGGATCCCCATGCATCATTCGGGTTTCTCGTTATCGCATCGAGGGCATCCCCAAAAGTTGACGCCACCTCACAATGCGGATTGTGCTGCTTAACCATCAGTTCCGTCAGCGACGCCTTGGGAAACCCGACACCAAAGAGCCCGGATAGATGCCTAATGGTATTCCCGGCTGAAAGGATTTGGTTGTCCCATATCTTCAGTTTCCCGATTCCCGCTTTGGCAAGAAGCACGCCCGTTTCGGAGCCGATGGCTCCGGCTCCAAATAGCGATACCGTCCAGTTATTAATGTCCGGCTGGGCTCGGCCACCATTGCGAAGCTCCAAACTTCTGCGCTGTAAATCATGTTGGCGTAATACTGTTGGGACAGCAGTAGCGAGTGCTGTTCGGGATGAAGGACTTAAATCTAAGAGAGGGACCATCTCCCCTGTGGGAGCTTTGATTCGTTCAGGAGCAGTGTTTTTTATTTGCAATTCGATAAATAGCCATTCCCAACTGCCTGCCCTGCCTGGATATTGAATAGGCAATACCACCTTTTCCCGGCAGGTCCGCTCAACAGCATATTTTTCTTGAAGAGCTTCAATGGCTGCGGCGCCCTTTTCCGGATATAGCGTTTGGGCGAATTCGGAAGCTGATCGATATGGCCGAGGCTCCCCGGAAATGGGGTAGCACTCGCCGACCAGACAGTCCGGTTTCACCCGCAAAATATCCAGATTTTCTGTCGTCCCTGCGGAATCCCACCACTGCTCGTTCCCAAATGCTTCAGGCATTAGTCTATTAAAGACGGCTCGATCATCTGCCCATCCGTGTTCATATTGGACATGAGTTACCGCGAATAGTTGCTGCTTAGGTCGAAGTTGAACGGCTAGGAACCGCTTCGGAGCCCCTAGATTAGTTCGATGCATTGCCGGGCCGACCAATACGTCACCAGTTGCCTGGTAATGTTCTGAGAGTTCTGCATGATCGCCATCGAGATCGCTAGGGAATTGCCCTCGTATTGCGTGACGTAGCCATTTCCTGGCCCTGTGGAGTGCTTCAACACCCGTCACGGCAAGATGGTGCCAAGGGCGGCCATCTGCTTCGTAAAGACAAATCATTCCGCTAGCCATTTGGTGACGGGCGGAAAAGAAACGGATATTCGAGCGATCAAGCAGAAGCGGTGCTTCTTGCCCCAACTCGTGGGGCAATTTTTCTACCGGGATAACAGCGGGCGACGAATACGGAAAATCGGCTGGATAATACAAAACGATATTGACGGAAGTTGTCGTTCGTCCGGAGTGGAATTTCAAAGCGCCATAGAAGTAGACACGCCCCGAAATATCCGGTTCCGGCATCTCCGTCATTTCGGGGAACTTTTCTCGAAGTTCACTAGCCTCCGATCGATACAGATCAGGATGCTCAACGAACCATGGAATGCCTGGGAACATTACCGCTCGCTTGGCATCCCCATTGGATGGGTTTTGCCGACACGGCTGATGGGCGTGCTGGCGATGGTAGCTTTTGTGCCGCCACTGCCGCCGCCTTTGTCTGATTTTTCATCATCATCCGAAGCCGGGTATTCATCCGCAATTTTACCTCGGTCCTCTTCAAGTTCGTAATCCCCTTTGTCATCAACATCGAGTTGAAATGACCAACGCCCGGCTCCCATATGGTGAATGCAGTCCGTTTCGATGTATGTTTGATAAAGTTCAAGAGCATCATCGTGCGGATGATCGTGAGGACTGTCCTTCTGGGCCGGCGCGGAAATTACCAAGCGTTCTGGCTGGATGTAATCGAGATGTTTGGTGTACGGCTTGTCATCGTCCTCATCCGTTTTGAAAAACGTTCTGGACCCGTGGTGGGAAGCACTAAGTATTTCCGATTTTAGCCGGTTCTCTTCTTTTGCACCGTGGTAATCGGTGATGTGATTTTCCCATGCGGCTTTATCGGCATCCCCGGTCACCAGGACACCTACTTTTTTGCCGGCGGAGCCGTATCTTACCCGAAGCACCGCACAATGCTCATGTATACGCTGATAGCGTGTTTCGGCCTTTTCGTCGGCGATTTCATCTTTCACGTATTCGGCTGGCGCCAGGATATGAACTTCAGCGGCTCCGAATTTGACCGCCGTCCGGGATCCCTGAAGTTCTTCAACCTTTCCCTTTCGGTCTTCCACTTCTTTCATCAGGGTTTGCAGCTCTTTATAGGCATCACCGTGTTCCCGGCCAGGATTATGACCGCTGTGCCAGACGTTCTGAATCTCTATGGCCTGCCGTAGAGCTTTGAGGCCACCAAGATGATCCGAATGAGGGTGCGTATTAACGAACAAGTCGAGAACCGGTCTGCCCTTGGAATTCTTAGGGAGCGTATCCGCTAAAAAGCATGGCAGGTCGATTCCGTTGAGTGACGGCGAATAGTTGCAGTCCACAAGCATGGAGATGTGTCCACCAAGGCCGTCAGGTACGAGAAAAAGGGTTGCCTCTCCCTGCCCAACGTACAGAAAAAGGACACGCATTACATTGCTTTTCGGATACAAGTCTTCGGAGGTCACGGTAACTCCCTTAAATGCCACTTCAGCATTCAACATCGTGCCATTCTGGAAAGGAGTTGCCGAAAAGAGATCGAAGAATGAAGTCTTTGAGGCTCACGCCTTCCCAAAACACAACGTCGGCCAAACCAAATGATTTAGCCCCAAAGCCCTCATTGCTTAAAATGGCTATCGCTCAAAAAACGTCAAGGGTACGAAAAATAAAAAATATAACCATGTGATATTATGGGGAAATATAGAGGCTCCATCAGCAATCTTGTAATCTGGGACAGTTCAGCTTCGAAACTCGAATAACTGGATTTCAGGTGTATGACGCAGGAAAAAACTTCTATGGCACGGGTTACCTTCACAGAATTCTTCAACCAACTTGTTGAGCAGCTTTATCTCCTCGATCAAGAGAAGGGTTCACACTACTATCCGCTTCCGGAAATTGCGGGAGCTCTCGATATAGACGTGCCAGATTCCGGATGGTTCATCGACGCTGGGCATGCTCTGCAAGATCAAGGCATAGCCAAATGCCTATTTCTTCCCAAGGGAATGGTTCACGCGGAACTGACCGGGAAGGGACGAATGTTTGTCGAATCAAACCGTGACGGCAGCGACGATGGCAATAATGTCCAGCACGAAGTAAATGTCGTAAACGTGCATGGAAATAGTAACCAGATAGCTTTCACGGGAAAGCACAGCTCAATTAGCCAAACCCTTCCCAGTCCAGTCGATTCAGAAACTTTGGCCACCCTAATTAGGGCCGCAAAGAACGCTCTAAGCAGTGACGCAAATCTGACCGACGTTGAGAGACGTGAGCATTTGGGCGACTTGGATGAAATTGAACGGCAGTTCTCTAAGACGAAGCCCGACGCCGGTATTATTTCAAGACTGCTCGAACCCTTAAGCAAAGTCGCATCGGTCGGAAATTTCATCTTCAAATTTAATGAATTTTTGCATTAGGCTCTGTCATAGGTCTTCCAGCGCGATCGTCTGGAAGGGCGCCGCGTGTCTCTTGATGTAAAGCAGCCGTGCGTGTGCACCGGTTTTAGCACAGTCAGCAGCCCGAGATCAGGTTCATTTAGAGGCCCATTTGTTTGCGTCAACAACCAGGATTTGTTTAACGGTCAAACCGGCAGCCCTCAATACCTCCAAAATTGCGTCGCGAGCCGCAGCAGCATTTTCAATAGTTACCTTCCCCATCACTGTAGTGCTCGGCAATGGCAATTTTTTTCGTGGTTACGGGCTCAAGATTGAAGTTAGCTAAGACCTTGTACGCATCGTCGTAATCATCGTCTTCATCCAGGTCGAAGGTGACCACAAGTGTCACGAGCTTCCCCGCCATTAGGGAAAGTATGGCACCTATCATTCGTATTTTAAATATCCATACGATTTTTACAACACCCCAAATGCATTATCCTGTTTTCGCCAGATGGCACACCGCGTGACAATTCCGTGCACTCCAAGGCTAGTCTCAAACCAGATGCCTTTGGGGTTCCCGGGCCATCATGGATTCATCCTCGTATCTGGTACGATTGGTCCGTCCTGCTGGACGTGTCAATCATCATCCCCCCCCGCAATAATTCGCTACGGAAGGAATCCTCACACCGTTAACGTTGTACCTAACTCCGGCCAAAGCCTGCTTATACGGCGTGCCAAAAGCGTCAACATACCCGTTGCAGATGCTATATTTTCTAATGCTGCTGCGGGTGCGACCTGAAGTGCATAGTGAGAAATAGATGTCGCATCGGTAGCAATAATCTTTGAAATTACTAGTGGGCTGGGCGATGTTCGACTCATAGAACTTATATCAAATACGTATATCCAAGCCGGTACAATGGGGGGTCGGGCACCACCACTTGGGAACAGACTGAATGTCCCATCTGGCTCTGATCTCAGCTCTGGTTGTCCCAAGTGACGCTGCCAACTTTCCCAAACCGACAGTGGAACGGCAAGGACACATCCTGCACAACGTGGATTTTGACCGAGCTGAAACTTAAACATCATTTGATAGAATGTTCGTTTAAACACATTGGCTATATTTGGACCTTCAATATCCTCACTCAACCAGTTTTGATTGGTCTGTAATGATGTAGCAAAATCTTTTGGGTGCAGCCGAAGAGCGTCCTTGAGATTAGCAACGGCCTTTCTATATGAGCCGTGGAAATCCATGGTCTGAATTTCAATAACGCCAAAACGGCCAACATGCGGCCGACCATCTGATAATTCGATTTCGATTATTGTGACGTCGAAGGAAAACTCTGGCGACTTCGCAGTTGCGGGTATACTTAGTTCGCCGCCTAGTTTTTCGTCAAAATAAATAAATACCCGATCTCCTGATCGGAGCCTTTGGCCTATCTCTTCTCTGATTTTCTCTGCCTCTAACCGAATGGCAGGAATGATATATACAGCTTGGCTTTCGCGAAATCCGAATAGCCGTCTGACCGCACTTTCAAGAAGTGACGGATCAAGAGCTCGGTATGGGCAGACCAGCCAATCCATTCTGGTACCACTAGTAGCAGTGTTGATCGTGCACACACCTCGCGCAGCACTACTTTTGATACATGTTCTGACCTCACCAATTGCAGCGGTTAAGAAGGGGCACGACTCTGCTTGCTGCTCTTTCAAACTCTTTTTCCCGGCTACGACATTCGGAAATACGCGATGGCCGAACCATTCGCTAACATAATTTCCACGAGCGGCTTTGCTTGGTTTCTTCATCACGCAGGAATTTTATATCGTGATTTTGGCACTATACGCTCAACACTCGCTGCTGCAAGAGCCTGTTGGATTTCAGTTCCTACAGCGCGTGCCAATAGTGGCGGAACGGCATTCCCGATCTGATCGTACTGATCGGTATAGTTCCCTTCAAACACGAACCAATCTGGAAACGATTGAATACGAGCAGCCTCCCGAATGCTTATCGTGCGGGTTTGGTCGGGGTGGATGTACTCCCCCGATTTGGGATCGCGAAATCTAGTGATGATGGCGCGCGCAATGCCATCCCACTTCATCCGTCTAAAACGACGAGTGTGGTCCTTTCGTAGCGCGCGCTGCATCCCCGGAGGGAGTAATTCTCGTGGTAAGTCTCGCCAGTCTTGGCCGGGTTGGAGCGTCTGAATTCTCTGGAGATTTATGGGTGACAATTTTGGAGCATAGTGATTGTGCAATTCGGCGCGTTTGCAGTTTGCTCGCATGGCTACTTGATACGGCGATTTGGGTTTATTCGTATATATCGTTCCGACTTCGCCGCTCTCAATTGGCGGAAGATCACTAATTGCATCCCAAATTGACAGGAAGCCTTTGGATTGGACGTCTGTAATCTTTCGATTTGGGACTAGATCACCAATTCCCAATCGCCCATGAGTTGGGACGGGGAAACCCGCAGTTCGCGGGCCGAAATCTGACCGCCATGCGACGAAAAACATTCTCCAACGCATCTGGGGAACACCATATTGGGCAGCTAAAAGCTCCGCGCATTCCACACGATAACCCAATCTTCCGAAGGCTGCCCCGATTCTACTCAAAAGCACACCTTTGCTCAGGGTAGCGAGGCCCGGGACATTTTCGATCACGGCGACGCGGGGCTTCAGTTCGCCAACAATGCGAACAAACTCTTGAAACAGGCGGTTACGAGGATCTTCAAGGACACGTTGTCCGAGGATACTAAAACCTTGGCACGGTGGCCCACCAATCAATAGGTCCAGCTCGCCCCGACCTAAACCAGTCTGACGCAATATTTTCGCGCCTGATAGAGACCTGATATCGGTTTGCTGGAATTTAATATTCGGAAGATTTAGCGTATGCGTCGCCATACACGGACCGGAAATATCAGACGCGAAAAGCACATCGAACCCAGAATTCATCAACCCAAGCGAGATGCCGCCTGCGCCTGCAAAAAGATCGACGGCAGTTAATCTATTTCGGCGAGAACAAACGCCGGGCGGATTAATTCGGTAGAAATCTGCTGCTCGTGGCTTCATCTTGACCATCAATTAGCAGGCTGCATTGCCGACCGCCCCTAGGATCACTCGTAATCGCTACGCTGCCATTCCTACCTTTTGAAATACTATTTAGCAAAAGTCAGTTTGTCACGGGGTTGGACAGGTCCGGCTTGCGCTGGTCGTCCGTGACGATCATGAATAACAGCCATCATTGCAGATCTTTGCTCGCCTCTTCCAATGTTTCCCCCGTCTCGGTCCGCCGGGCTTTGATCGCGTCGATCTTCACGCCGGCCTCTACCACCTCTGCCGGCGCAGCGATGCGGGGCGGTTCATCAATGCCGAGAACTTTATGCACCGATCCGGCGAGCAAAAGTGCTTCCGTTTCGTCCAGGTCCCGGCTGCCGAGCCGGAGTTGCAATGCGTCGGTGACCAGAACGACCTGATAGTAAGTGGAGACGGCACTTCCCTCGCGCTGACTCAGCTTCAAGACAGCAACGTGCCGGATGCCATCGAACGGCATCCGTCCCTGTTTCGTTCCGATCAGACGTCGAGACTCCCAGCTCAGGACCTTCCGGACCGGGTCAAATTGAAACCTAGAGTCCTGAACCAAAAGACCGCACAGAAGAACAAAACCGACGGCAACTCCTTCAAGGAGAAGGTTTAGTGTCGTTGCCGTCCCGGTGCTGAGCGCTCCCCCCCAATGGACCGACAGGCCTACGGCACCCGCAACAAGGGACCAGCGAAGCGCCGGCAGACCTTCTTCGAGCAAGAGCCTACCGGAGCTGTCTGTGGTGACTTTCATTGCGCTTCTTATGGTTCAGAGCCTGTCGAGCAAACCGAACATCATCCTGTGCCATCTCCCCCACGGCTTCGACCGGCCGGTCTTAAGCAGTTCAATCCGTTCCGCCAGGTGATCTACGCCGCCTTCGATGGGCCGGCCCCGGTCGGCACGGAAAAAACCGTCCAGTTCGACACACTGATGGCAAACGCCTTCCTTCGTGATCAGCGCACAGGTGGTTCGGTATTTCGAGTCCATGTAGCTGCGTGCTTCCTGAAGCCAGTTCTTCACCTGATTCTCCGTGGCTTCAAGGACTGAGGCCGATTCGGCTAGCGAAAAACCGTGAACCTCCTTGAGCAGCAGTGCCGCCGCCTTCTGTTCCGGAAGATTCCGGAGCACGCAGGCAAAGCAGGCAATCAAGTGCTCGCGAGCTATGGTGCCAGTTTCAGGGGTAGACGCCAGTTCCTGCGAGCTTGCGACAAAGCCTGCGTCGGCTTCGGCAGCGATCTTCAGTTCAGTTAGAGCATTCTCACGCCAGTTCGAATGCTTGCGCCGCTCGTCGATGGCGAGGTTTGTGGCAACCCGGAAGAGCCAGGCTTTTGCCGATTCTGGCTGCCATGCGGGATCCTCACGGCTCTCCAGAAACCGGACAAATGCCGCCTGGGTTATTTCTTCGGCGACGGCCGGTCGGATAACCAGCCGGCATAAATAGGCCGTAAGCTCCGGACGGAGCCGTTCGTATATCTGACCGCTATTTTCTTCCATCCGTTTCGGGCTCCTCGAACGTCTTATATGTGATAGCGCCACTACGCAGTCAGGCGGTTCGATGAGTCAGACAAGTTTACCACTCGCTGGACGGAACGCAGTCATCTTTGCTGCAACCGGAGAGATTTCGCAAGCAGTTGCCGCTTCGCTCGGAAGACTGGGTGCGCGGCTATTCCTTTCAGCGAGGAATGAGGGGCGACTTGAGCTAGCGGCAAAACGGCTGGAAAAGGCTCTCGGCCGGACTGTAGCGGCAGATATCGTAGATGCGGCTGACACGGCTTCCGTTGAAGGATACCTGCGAAAGATCGAGCGGCTCATCCCGCGTTTTGATATTACCTTTAACGGCATTGGGCTTTCCCCGGTGGATGCCGGATACGGGCTTCCCTCGACGGAGCTGAAATTCGACCAATTCACCGGAACCCTGAGAGCAATCGCCGGGTCGCAGTTTCTGACCTCAAGTCTCGTAGCCCGGCGGATGACGACAGATGGCGGCGTCATCATTCTGATCACATCCTCTCTATCGCGCCATTCCATCCCGCATATGGCCGGAATCACAGCAGCCAGCGACGCAGTCGAAGGTCTGGCACGAGTATTGACGGCCGAATATGCCCCGCGCGGCATTCGGGTGGTTTGTGCCCGTCTGGACTCGATCGGCGAAACCCGGACGATTCAGCTCACCATGGCGGCCAATGCCGTCACGGCGGGAATACCGGTCGCTGAATACGCCGAGCGGATCCGGAAGCTCCAGGTCTCGGGACGCCCGTTGACACTCGAAAACGCAGGTCAGGCCATCGCTTTTCTCGCAACCGAAGCTGCCTCTGCTTTCACCGGCCGAGTGGTAGATATCGGATACCCATGAACCCATCGTTGCGCGAGGTCGTGGCAGCTCATGGCGGAATGGAACGGTGGGCGTCATGCGAAACGATCGAGGCCATTCTTTCGACTGACGGGCTCGCCTTCCGTTCCCGGTTCCAGGGCGGAAAGCTGATAGGCAAGCCTATCCATGTGGAACCCCGCCGGCGGGTCGTCCGGATCGACAACTATCCGGCACAGGGATATTCAGGAATCTGGACTCCGGACGTCGTGTCGATCCGCTCAGAATCCGATGTTGTGCTGGAACGTGAGTCGCCCCGAAGCTCATTCGAACATTTCAGCCGGAACTTCAGATGGGATGCGGCAGATCTCCTCTATTTCTGCGGCTACGCACTATGGAATTATCTGTCATTCCCCTGGCTTCTGACCGAGCCGGGCATGGTGATCCGTGACCGGCGGTCGAATGCTGGCGACATTATTCTGGACGCGGTCTTTCCCGATAATTTCCCGACGCACTGCCGAAACCAGTCATTTCAATTCAGCCCCGAGGGACTGCTGCTCCGCCATGACTATACGGCGGACGTGATAGGACGCTGGGCCGCTGCGGCGAATTTCTGTCTTGAACATCAACGAGCGGGGGGCCTCCGGATTTATACGAACCGGAAGGTAGTACCCAGGATTGGCGCATTTTCAACATTACCCGGACCGTTACTGGTCTGGATCAGGCTTGCAGACATACGGGTGAATGGATTCCCGTCAAAGGAGATTTCATGAAACATCTACGCTCGGTAATAGCCGGGATAACCGGCGGTTTTTTCGGCAACGGCCTTCTTGGAGGCATCTATTCGATCAGTTGGGTCCGGGATCTGCTCTACGACCCGGCACGACAGAGCAGGCTATTCCGGGAGGTCACGCCGCTCCGGAACATTCCGGTATCTGTCGCCGGACTGGTGGTCCTGTCGGCAATTCATGGAGTGATGTTCGGAATCCTCAGAGATTCCGTTCCCGGCTCGAATTGGAAAACCAAAGGAATCGCATGGGGCGTTATGATCTGGGCCATGTACTGGCTGTTCCAGGAATGGTTCATCTACATGACGTTGCTCGGCGAACCGTTGTCGCTAGCGGCAGTCGAACTTGGTATCCTGCTCATCGGATCGATAGTTGAAGGTCTCATTATCGTCCGGATTATCGGAACGGAAGGTCCCGCCAAGTCATAGTAAGTTACGTCTAACGAAAATCTTTGACCCGGCGGGCTAACCACTCGCACGGTTCCTTCTCGCTGTTTCGGCACCTTTTCTTCCATCCGAGCACCTGGGCGTATTCGATGTCCCTGACTTGAAAGAGATAGCAGCTTTCCCGGTCACCCGATTCGCAGGCCGACTTCCAGAGGTCGTTCGCGTGATCGCGGTCGCGGTGATACTCCCAGTCGTAGGCGGCCTCCCGGCACTGAATCTGGTTTCCCTGGCGGCAGTTCCGGTCCCGTTCGGCCATCCGATCAAGCTCGGGGCATTCGCCCTTGGTTTGTGTTTCACATTCCTGCCGGTCGTAGACGAGATGCCACATCGCCTTATCGCGCCGTGCCGGAGGAACAAAAAGGCAGCTCCTGAGCAGACCTCCGTTACAGGCCCGCACCCACAACTCTTCGGCCCTCGACGGGCTCGTCGGTTCGTAGGTCTTCAGCGCGAGGCGGTCGCAATCTGCCAGCGACCCTCCGCCGCAAGCTGATTCGAGGCGCACTATTTCACCGGCACGGGCATGCGCTTCCGCTTCAAACTGTTTCATCAGCTCGGCCGGAGAAGGATCAGAGCGAGCCGCCCGTTGGCTAGCGGAGACATGAACCCTCCCGCTTTCGTCAGACATCCAGTACACGTCCCGGCCCTCCAGCGACTGGCGCCAGTGAATCTCGAAACCGTTGACATTGCCAAAAGAATTTCGGACGGTGACGAACTGCACCGCTTCACCACGTGATCCTGAGTACCAATCTCCTTCGATACGAGCCTCGCGGCCGTCAGGCAAAACTGTCAGACACCCGGAGCCCGCCGGTCCAAGATCGGAGAGGGACGCCGGATAAGTCCCGCGGTCGCTGGCAAACCGGACGGCGCAGTGCTTGATCAGTCTTCTGGGTTCGGACCGCCAGACATCGGTACAGCTCCAGCGGTCGGCATCCTCCGGACGCGGCGAAAAACCGTTCAATGCACCGATTTCGTCCGCCACGTAGATCTGGTAACCGGTTTTCCAGGCTTTTCTGGGCGCCGCACAGAGCGAAAAAACACCCCGAGGACCGGACTCCGGCTTCACACCGCTCCAATAGCTGATCTCGTACCCTTCAGGGCTGTCTTTCAACAGGTCGGGACTCGCGCACGGCGAGCCGCCAGCCGCTAGCTCGTCCAATGTTGCAGGATAACCGGCCTGCGGATTGATGCTCCGGTGCCGGTTCAGACAATCCACGACAGCGGAAAATACCGTTCCTGTCTGGCTCTGGTTACTCAATGCCGTCTGGGTACGACGGTCTCCGTAGGCGATAAACTCTTTCCCGCCAGCGAACAGGATCAGTGCATAAAGGACAGGACCAAGGACACCGACGGGAAGCGCCTTGTCCGGCCGCTCGGACGGAGCCGGTTTTCTCCATTCGACAATGGACAGAACGGTCACCGGAATCTGCGCAAGCACGAAGAGGACCAACAGGAAAATAGTCCAGATCTGGTCCCGGTTCCCCAACGTAAAACCAGCGAAAATTACGGTCAGGACTGAGAAAGGACCGAGAGCGACGATCGCCGTCGCCGCAGTGCCGCCAGCAAGTGCATTACCGTATCCCCGCTTCCTGGAAAGCAGAAGCACAACCGCTAGGAGATACGGTGCGCCGATCAGCGCCAGATAGACGAGCCAGAACTGACGGTCGGAACCCCTCACACCGCTGACTGACATCGCCGCATCGGTCACGAGCGTTTCTGCGGCGAGAAGGCAGAGTGAAATCACCAGAAAGACAATCAGTAAACGGCGAGCCATTGGCTTTTTTACCGCGATTGCGGCGGGTTGTCGACGATCCTCGGCGACGGCTTTCAAGAATCGATGTACGACGTTGGCGGCAGATGTGTTTTAGATCGCACAGGTTTAGGTCTCGCGGACAACCAGGCGATCAACGCTGAGACCGCCGCCCAGAAAGTAACCGCCGCCAGATATCCCCATATACCATTGGGACGCGCTCCGAATTCGACGAAGGTGAAGGCTCCCGTCCATTTTAGAAGCAGGCCGGGGATAAACCAGGCGAACAGTCCGCCAAAAAACAGCGGGGCGGCCAGCGGCGGCAGGACTCTCCCAACCGGTATTGCCAGTGGTAGAGCGGCCATCAGGAAAAACAGTGCACCAGTGAAAAAACAAATGAATAGCCGCACTGGCTTCGAGATGTGCATGTCTCATTCTAGCAGAAGGCGGCAATTTCGCTGTAAATCTGCATTACGGCCGTGATCCGTCTAGAATTCAACGAATATAATGGCGAGAGAAAGCGCACCTTCGGCAACTAACGTACGAAAGATCCTGAAATTTGCCTATAGCATTCTGCTTGTGTCTGCGGCCCTGACGCTGGCAATGGTCAGGGTCTTATCTCCGAGTTCACTGAAGGCCGGCATCCTGTTTTCGCTTTGGCTGCTGTTCCCGCATGCACTCATGGCGATCCTGACACCTTTCCTCTCAGGGAGTCGCCTGACGTCAGTAGCGAACTTCACAGTGACACTGGTGGCCAGCCTTGGTGGGCTAATTCTGCTGGCGGATGTCATCTTCTTCCACCCCGATGCACAGGGACCCATCGCAATCATATTGGTGCCGGTCATTCAGGCGGCTGGAATTGTTGTGCTGACACCGATAGCGCGCGTGACAGCCCGCCTCTATTTCGGCCGCAGACGCAGGTCGAAGTCATGACCCGACACTTGGCCCTATGGTTATCCGTGCCCGGCGCTGTCCTGCTTTCTGGTTGCTCGGTTTCCCAGCCCTTTCGGGTTGCGTCCGGGCTTGTCAGTCACAACGTCTGCTCAGAGACGTTTGTTACAGGTCTGGAGCCTCAAAGATCCTATATTGAGAGCGTGAAACCACGACCGGGATTCGGCTTCATCTCCTGGGCGACCGGTTTTTCCGTGGACCGTATCAATCAGGAAACCTCAGCCACCATTTTCGGCGGTTTCAAACGACGGGCAGCTTATCGGAAAGGTCGCGGCTGCCTGCTCCTACCGGATAACGGCAATTTACCTGAGCGATATGCGATAGAGATTCACGGTGGTGAATTCGGGACTGTTCTTCCGGACATCGCCGATGGGATCGAACCGGTCACTCCAATAAGTGCGCGGCTCTCAGCCGCTATGGATGAAGCTTTCGAAGAGCCGGCCAGCGGCGAACCGCGAATGACTAGGGCTATCGTCGTGATTCACCACGGCCGTGTCGTCGCGGAGAAATATGCGTCCGGCATCCAGACCAATACACCGCTGCTCGGTTATTCGATGGCGAAGTCGGTGATGAACGCACTTGCGGGTATTCTGGTCCGGCAGGGCAGACTGGACGTGAACGCTGTGACGCAGCTGAGGGAATGGTCCGGAGACGAACGAAGCCGGATAACAGTCGATCACCTGATGCGAATGACCAGCGGTCTGGACCTTGGAGAGTCCGGGAGCCCCTATTCCCCGGTTGCGCGGATGATGTACCTGGAACCGGATATGGCGGCGTATGCGAGAAGTGCGCCGCTGGACTGCGAACCCGGAAAATCCTGGAGCTACACGAGCGGTAACACGTTGATCCTGTCCGGGATTCTGAAGGACAGAGCCGGCGGCGATCTGGCCGCCTTTGCTCAACAGGAGCTTTTCAGTCCACTCGGGATGAAGACCGCAGTATTGGAAAGCGACGCGGCCGGGACACCGGTAGGATCAACTTACTTACTGGCTTCAGCCCGGGACTGGGCGAAATTCGGCCTGCTGTACCTCCATGACGGTGTCGTATCCGGACAGCGAATACTGCCGGAAGGGTGGGTTGAGTATTCAACTCGTCCGACACTCGGTACCGGTTACGGCGCAGGATTTTGGATCAACGGATTGGATGGCGATATCCCGTTTACGACGGTTCCGTGGAGCATCCCTAAGGCACCGAGGGGTTCCTTTTATGCGAAGGGGATGCTCGGCCAGTATCTGATTGTTATCCCCGAATGCGATCTCGTGATAGTCCGGATGGGCGCATCACACGGACGAAACGGGGAAATCGAAAGCGTATCAAAATTCTTAAGCCACGTAATCGCGGCGCTACGGTAAGCACGTCATACCCGCATTAATACTATCCCTATTTGCCTGAAGCCGCTTTGCGGATTCGACGGCCCCATTGTTCGAATCCGCACGGGTCTAGGATCGCGTGCGAAACTTGCCTGAACTCTTTTCCGTCAAATACCCAGGTATCCAGGTTCGTCGCCTCTACTCTTAGACGGCTGAACGACTGGATGATCCGGTACTTATTGACACGCTCATCCAGCACAGCCAGATGGCCAAAGAACTTCCCGATCAGTTTCATCGAGCCGTTTTCGAGAAGAATATACGGACAACCGGCATTCCCGCACGATCGTCCACCCGGACTGGTCAGAAACAGCTCTTCCTTGCCGTCATTGTTCAGATCCATGCCAAGGGAAACCGGCAGTTCATCGCCGTAATCGAGTTCTTCCAATGACCGGCCTATATCTCCCTTGTCCGGAAGCTTCTCGGATTTCCAACTCGACGGAAGAAACTCCCCCGGAAGCACCGCCTCGTCACCGCTCAGAGCCGCACAATCAGGTTCTGCCGAGGCGGACAGGGCGGACCCAAGGAAAAGAAGGAAGAGAGAGGGAAGTAGTGCTTTCATCGATGAGACCGGTCCATGGAATACTTCCAAAATGCCAAAACCCCCAATCAGAAATAACGTGCCAATTCTAATAGTTTCCCAACCGCTAGACCCACGGAGGTCATATTTTCCCGAATAATGGCATCGATCGGGGAGAGCATCAGGAATAGGCATTTCTGAAACCACATTGCTTGGGGCGGTTTTAAATGTCTATGCCGAGAGCAGATCCGCGACCAGCCGTTCCTGATCCCCCGGAACGAACAGCGGATTCAGATATTTCGTTCGATAAGCGTCCCCCGCTGCCCGCCAGTCTTCATATGACATTACAGGTGACGTACCCCGCCGGCTGCTGCTCGCTTCCGTCTGGATTTATCTCGCGGCGGTTTACCTGATGTTTCTCGTCTCGCCCTGGTACGGCGACATGCAGGCCCCAAGCCACCTTCGACCGGATACTCACCCACGCGGGGGTGGTGATGGGGATGGCACTCGCTATTTCGCACATCGAAAGCCGACAACATCTACGGCGAACTCGTTTCTTCCCCCACCCTGGTATGTCAGTTTCAATGTCTTTGAATCCTGATCGCAACGATACGTCCCACCTTTGATAATTTTATTGCCTCCGATCTTCCCGAATCTCTGCCCAGTCAACCACCGCTCCCACACATTGCCGGACATGTCGCACAGGCCATGCGGCGGTTTCCATCCGGCTTTGAGCAAAAACATCATGTCGTTTTGCGCCACAACCAGACATTGTTTTCCTCATCACCGCGTCCTGGACGGCGGCGTCGCCCGGGGGGCATCCGCCGGTCATCGCCCCGTGCAGCCTTCTCCCATTCCCTTTCTGTCGGCAGCCAACGCTGCCCACTGGCGGTAGATACTGGCTGGTCCCGTTACGCAGTTGCGGACGGCTCGCGGCCGGGCGGGGCTCACCAGGCTTCCGAAGAAGAACGGATGGTTCAGCTGCAGCGTACAATCCAATCAAAACGGGTTCAGGCGGAGTACCGAACGCCCACGGACACTGATAGTATTCGCTGACCGTTACCTCATGGTCAATCCAGAAATCGGAAGGAATTGGGGTATTTCATCCTTTCCGAAAGAAGAAGCTGCCCGCCGGATCAAGCACCATCGTCGATAGGTTCCAGGGCTGGGCCCGGCATGCAACTGGGCAGGAGACTGCCAATGCCAAACTGATCAGGACCAAGGGAGCAATTCTGTTATTGCTGATGGACACTTCATATCACTGGCTTTTAGTTATATGGGGGCGAGCGATGTGACATCGAAGATTCCCGTGGATATCCTAGAAATGCAGTTCCTTCTGTTCTTTAGGTAATCCACGAGCTGATCGATCCTTTTTCGCCGCAAAATACCCGCCGGTAACAATGCCGCCAGTAAATACTGCTGAACGAGATTCCTCTGCCCGTAAGGCCGTCTTGGAAGATAAAGTTTAGTGCGGGTCTGATATCTTCCTGGCAAGCGAATAGGCGACTTCTCCACCGGCCGCCGCCTGTCCACGGCTGGGTTTGGAGTCCCTCTAAGCCTCCTTGCCATTTCGGGCACTGTCTTAAGAAATTCAGAAACTTCAGTGAGGTTTTCCCCGAATATCATGCTCCGCCAAGATACGTGAGAATTCCGGTTAGAATGCCTATTCCGGTTCCAATCATGGAACCCACTAACATCCCTTCCAAGTCATCTACATTTCGATGGGCGGACCGGGCCAGGCCCAATGACCCGCCGGTAAACCCACCAACTCCGGCCGCAACACCCAGATTGGTGCCACCAATAGCTGCGAATACAAGTCCTGCCAATGCTGAAGTAGCAGCGATTACCACTACCGCTAACACAACTTTGAAAAATTTTCTCCAGAACCCGTACCCGTCCACATCCACCCGGTTCAGCGGGTTGTTGAGCACGTAGCTGAAGCGGTTGAGGTCCTGCGGCTCGAACGTCCGCCCCCGCCAGTCAGCGAGCCGTTCTTCCGACATGGAACCGGCGCTGGCGCTGCCGCTCTGGTAGTCCCACTCCGCCATCCGCATCGCCTGGAGCGGCGCGGGTTCGAGCTGCCGGGGGTCGGCCGAGATGAACCGGCCCGCCTGGGGGTCGTAGGTGTAGGCATACTCCCGCACAACGCCATTCGTGGTTTCTGTTTTCCTCACGATACGGCCCAGTTTATCACGTTCGTATGACTGGCCGAAATGCGTAATGGCCCCATGTCCAGCATCTAGGAAAACCGTTCCATCACGGCTGCGAAACCATCACATATGTGCCGTCATGTGCCACAATCGCGGCCGCATATGCCTGTCCAGCCGGAACTGGTCGAAAAGGACGCCGTTGTGGTCGGAGCCGGAACCGCCGGAAGCGGCGCCGCCCGTGCACTTGCTGGAGCAGGCCTGTCGGTAGCGCTGCTGGACAGCCGGACGATGGACAAGACCGGCGCCCGCTGGTGCAACGGCGTGCTCCGGTGGCAGTTCGAACGGGCGGGAGTGCCGTTTCCCAGGGAACCCGAGCTGCGGGCTGCTGGCGACCCGGTTCACATGACCGGCCCCGACGGAACGACCCTCCGTTTTCCGGATAACCCCATCATCGAAGTGGACATGCGCCTGCTCACGGAACGGCTGCAGCGGGACGCCCGTGCGAGCGGCGCCGTCCTTTTCGGGAAGTGCCGGAATCTGGCGCCGGTAATAGAGGACGGCCGCCTGCGGGAAATCTCGGTCAATGCGTCTGCGGAGGACGGCCGAAGCGGCGGCTTCCGGTTCCGGGCCAAGCTGTTCGTGGATGCGAGCGGCCGGTCCGGAGTGCTCAGGCGCCACATCCCCGCCCTGCGGGATTCATGTCCGGACGTCGAGGCCAAGGACCTGTGTTCGGCCAGCCATTTTGTCTACGAACTGAAGGATCCGGAAGGGATGCGCCGCTTTCTGGACCGCCACGGCGCGCAGCCGGGCGAGGCCGTGAACTGGATGGGGCTCGATGGCGGGTTCTCGGCGCTCATGATCCGCGTCGAGAAGAACCTCGAGGAAGTCGCCGTGCTGACCGGTTCGATGGCTGAGGGCCCCTGGGCGAAAGGGCCGGAGATCATGGCCCGTGTGCGGCGGGAGCACCCGTGGATCGGCGAACCGGTTTTCGGCGGCGGCGCGCTCATTCCACTTCGCCGGACCTGCGACAGGCTGGCCGCCGGAGGCGTCGCTCTCGTCGGAGACGCCGCCTGCCAGGTGTTCCCGGCTCACGGGAGCGGCATCGGCTACGGGCTGATCGCCGGACGGATGCTGGCCGACTCGGTCACGCAGGCGAAGGATCCGGGCGGCGACGAGCAGCTCTGGGACTACCAGTGCCGGTTCCAGCGCGAATTCGGCGCCGTGATCGCCGCTTACGAGGCAATGCGGCGCATGAGCAGCGACATCGGCACGGAAGGCGTCGGGGAGATGTTCGCGAGCGGAATCTTCGACGAGACCATGGCGTGGCCCGGTTTTGTCCAGAGACTGGAGACGCCGCCGCTTGTGTCGCTCCCGGCGAAAGCCGCCGCCTTCGCACGGCACCCTGCACTCATCCGGCTGGTCGTGCCGCGACTCCTCCAAATGGTGGCAGCACCGGCGGTCTATTCACAATATCCGGACTACCGGAACCGGCACCTGCTGCCCGTCTGGCGCAGGATCTCCGGGGCTGTGCTCAGGGAATAACCGGCCTGATACTGCTTCACATACCGGCATGGCAGCATCCAGAATGGCAGGTGCCGTAATATGGGTGAATGGATTGGTAATGCCCATGGCAGCAGGATCGCCTAAAGTGGCGCCGTGAATTTTGCCCTCCAGGGCCGGGTGCCGGCGTTCGGGTTATTTCTCTGGCTGCTGTCAGCGATATCGTCCCATGCCGGCGAATCGGCAGTGCCTGCCGGGGTTTCAGGACCAGTCCGGCGCGATCATGTGACAGTGGAACTGGTGGCCGACTCCGCTGCCCTCTCTCCCGGCAGCCAGTTTGAAGCCGGGGTGAAGTTCACGCTCGATCCCGAATGGCACGTTTACTGGAAGAACCCCGGCGATTCGGGCGAGGCGCCACGCTTTGAGTGGGAGTTGCCACCGGAGGTGACGGCCGGCGCGCTTCACTGGCCCGCGCCGGAGCGGATTCCGGTCGGGCCACTGCTGAACTATGGCTACGAGGGAGAAGTGGTCTTCCCGGTCGAATTTGCCTTGGACAGCTCCGCGGTCCCCGGTGAGACGGTTCGCCTTGTGACGGAAGCCAAATGGCTCGTGTGCCGCGAGGACTGTATTCCTGGCTCGGCACGGCTCGAACTTGTGATCCCCGTGGAAACCGCTCCCCGGCCCGGTCCGCACGGACCGCTCTTCGAGGCAGCCCGCGCCACCCGGCCTCATTCGCTACCGGCGGGCGCCGCAGTGGTGGAAGACCGGAGCGGCATGGTCACTGTTGTGGTCCGGCGTAACGTGCTGGGCGGGGTCGATCCGGGAACACTCCGGCTCTTTCCCGAAACCGAAGGCATCCTCGTGAACGCTGCCCCGCAGAAGGTCGAAGCCGCCAACGAGGTCGTGCGGGTTTCCGTGCCGAAGGAAGCGATGCATCCGTCACCGGTAACGGTTCTGCCCGGACTGCTCGCCGGGAAACTGCCAGACGGAACCCGGAAGGCATTCTCATTCGAGGCAGTGCGATCCGGGGGCATGGACCGGGCAGGTCCAGGTCTCCTGCTCGCCATTCTTTTTGCCTTCATGGGCGGCCTGCTTCTGAACCTCATGCCGTGCGTTTTCCCGGTGCTGACACTGAAAATACTGGGTTTTGTCGAGCAGGCGGATTCCGATCCGGCCCGTGTCCGGCGGCATGGATGGGTGTTCGCTTCGGGTGTCATGGCGGCCTTTGCCGTGCTGGCCGCTGCGCTACTGCTGCTCCGGGCGGGAGGCGAGCAGCTTGGCTGGGGCTTCCAGTTGCAGTCGCCCGGCTTTGTCGCCGCACTGGTCATGCTGCTGTTCGCACTGGCGCTGAGCCTGTCCGGTTTGTACGAAATCGGTCTTTCGTTCACGCGCCTGGGCAGTTCGGCCGGCGGAGGTTATGGCGGGTCGTTTCTTACCGGCGTTCTGGCGACGGTCGTCGCCACACCCTGCACGGCACCGTTCATGGGACCGGCGCTGGGCTTTGCCCTGACGCAGCCCGCTGTTTCTGCGGTGGCTGTATTCGCGGGACTGGGAGCCGGAATGGCCACGCCCTATGTCGTGTTGTCGGAGTTTCCCGCCTGGCTGGAAAAACTCCCGCGCCCCGGTCCGTGGCTTGACACCTTCCGGCGCGTGATGGCGTTCCCGCTCTATGGAACTGGCATCTGGCTGCTGTGGGTCTACGGCCATCTGTCCGGAGTGGACAATGCAGTCCGGTTGCTATGGGCGCTATGGCTGCTCGCCATTGCCGGATGGCTCTGGGGGCGGACGCAGTTCCAGTTACGCCCGTTGCCCGTAGTGGCAGCGATGGCTTTCCTTGCCGGGGCGATTGGACTTGCCGCAACCGCCCGGCCGCCTGCGGTAGCGGTCAGCGGCGCCCCATCGGCGGATGCGTTCTGGAAACCCTGGTCGCCGGAGGCAGAGCTAGCTGTTTCGGGAAAACCCCTCTTCGTCAACTATACCGCCGCCTGGTGCATCACCTGCCAGGTGAACGAGCGGACGGTTTTCTCCCGTGATGATGTGCGGGCTGCATTTGGTGTCGCGGAAGCCACCGTTTTGAAGGCCGACTGGACGCAGAAAGACAGTGTGATCGCGGGGAGTCTCGCCCGGCTCGGCCGCAACAGCGTGCCCACCTATGCCTGGTATCCGGAAGGTATTTCCGGCCGGGTCGAGCTCCTGCCGCCGGTCCTTACGGCTTCCATCGTGATTAACGCCGTTCAATCTCCCCGGTGAGCGGGGAGGCAGCACGGGGGACATTCCGGCCGGACCGTGGTAGGAAATCCGCAACTGGACTTTCAGCGAGGTTGGACACCATGAAGAAGAAAACGTGGATACAGGGAATAGCGGCAGTGATGACGCTGGTGGCGATGGGCGCCGGTATCAGTGTGCTGATGAGCAGCAGGGCATCGGCGCTTGAGATCGGCAAACCTGCCCCGTCGTTTACCGGGAAGGGCAGTGATGGAAAGGATTACAACCTGTCCGATTACCGGGGAAAATATGTAGTGCTCGAGTGGCTGAACCATGGCTGTCCATATGTGGCCAAGCACTATGACAGCGGCAACATGCAGGGCTTGCAGAAAAAATACACGGAAAAGGAAACCATCTGGCTGAGCGTCATTTCATCCGCACCTGGAAAACAGGGCTATTCGACACCAGAAGAAGCCAATGCCGACGTGAAGAAACACAACGCGTCCCCCACAGCCGTGATACTGGACCCGGAGGGGAAGATCGGCCGGGCTTATGATGCCAAGACGACACCGCATATGTTTGTCATCGATCCCAAGGGGGATCTCATCTATGCCGGGGCCATCGACAGCAAGCGTTCTACCGACCAGAAGGACATTCCGAAGTCGGTCAACTACGTCTCGCAGGCCCTTGATGAGGCAATGGCAGGAAAGCCGGTGGCCACGGCCTCGACCCAGGCCTATGGCTGTTCTGTGAAGTACTGACGCCCAAATCACGCAGCCCGGATCACTGACAGTGTCTGGCGCCGGGTGATACTGTCGTCTTCAAGTAGTTTTCCTAGTATTCCCGCGACAGCCAGCCGAAGTGCACAATGTGCCAGAGGGCGGCGAAGCCGTCCTTCCAGCCAATCTTCTTGCCCTCGTCAAAACCCCGCCGGTCATAGCTGATAGGCACTTCGGCAAGTCGTGCCCCGCGCCGGGCGAGCTTGGCCGTGACTTCCGGCTCAAAACCGAACCGGTTGGACTTGAGGGGGACATCCTGGATGAGATCCCGCCGGAAGCACTTGTAGCAGGATTCCATGTCGGTGAGATCAAGGTCGAAGACCAGATTGCCGATCGTCGTGAGTGTCCAGTTCACGAAGAAGTGCCAGAAAGGCGACTTGCCGCGCCAGCCATCGGCGTACCGGCTCCCGTAGATGGCGTCGTACTGTCCCGTACGCATGGGTTCCAGCAGGCGGCTGTAGTCGGCCGGGTCGTATTCGAGATCTGCGTCCTGAATGATCACGAATTTGCCCTTGGCCTCCTCTATGCCGCGCCGGAGGGCGGCCCCTTTTCCCATGTTGTGCGGCTGGAGCACCACGCGGACCTTCGGACTCTCCAGGGAAGACAGCAGGTCGCGGGTGCCATCAGTCGAACCGTCGTCGACGATGACGATTTCAAGATCATAGCCCGTGGCGAGCACCCGCGAGACGATCTCGCGGATCGTCTCGCGCTCATTGTAGCAGGGAATGATAACCGTGAGTTCGGGCATGGAGAGATAGATAGTCGAGCGGAGAGGGAAGGGCGATAGTCAGGCTCCCATGACCTTCTGGAAGTAGCGGATTGTCTCTTTAAGGCCATCTTCCAGCGGCACTACCGGTTCCCATCCAAGAAGCTGCCGGGCGCGGGTGTTGTCGGGCTTGCGCTGCAGCGGATCGTCCGTGGGCAGCGGCCGGAAGGCAATTTCCGATTGTGCGCCGGTAAGTTTCCGGATCAGTCCGGCGAAGTCCAGAATGGTGCGCTCATCGCCAGTCCCCAGGTTCACCGGGCCGCGCACGTCCGACGCCCCAAGCCTGAGCAGGCCGTCCACCAGGTCGCTCACGTAGCAGAACGAGCGGGTCTGTTTCCCGTCTCCATATACAGTGAGCGGCTGGCCCCGGAGAGCCTGTGCGATGAAGTTGGGCACCACGCGCCCATCATCAAGCTGCATTCGTGGCCCATACGTATTGAAAATGCGGGCAATCCGGACGTTGGCACCGCGGCTTCGTTCATAGGCGGCGCACAGGGCCTCCCCGTAGCGTTTTGCCTCGTCGTACATGGAGCGGGGCCCCACGGGATTTACCCGGCCCCAGTAGGTTTCGGGCTGGGGGTGGATATCAGGGTCGCCGTAAACCTCGCTTGTGGAGGCCTGCACGAATACGGCCCCGGATTTTTCAGCCAGGTCGAGCAGGTTTTCCGTTCCCTTTGAGCCGGCACGGAGCGTCTCGATGGCGTATTTCGTGTAATGAACCGGGGAGGCCGCCGAAGCGAGATTGAAAACGGCGGCAGGTTTCGGGGGCAGCGGAGGCAGCGGCTCGGTCACGTCTGCCCGGATGAACGTGACGGCCGGGCTGCCGGCAAGATTCTTTCTCGAACCTGTCAGTTCATTGTCAATGACCGTGACGCCCGCGCCCAGAGCCATCAGCCGTTCTGCAAGGTGTGAGCCGATGAAGCCGGCGCCACCGGCAATAACAACGGCGCCACCCCGGTAGAAATCCGCAAGGTTTGGGACAGTCACGTACGGTGGCCCCCGATACCAAAGTAGCGGAAACCGAGTGATTCGATCCGGTTCTTCCGGTACAGGTTCCGGCCATCAACGACAACGGGCGACTTCAGCAGCGACTTCATCCGCTCAAAGTCCGGCTCGCGGAATTCGTTCCACTCGGTCAGAATCACAAGCACGTCGGCATCCTCAAGCGCGTCGTACGGTTTCTGCACCAGACGGACATGGCGGGCCACGTCGCCCAGATTCCGTTCGCGGGCCTCAGGGTCGTAGCCGGTGACCAGAACGCCTGCCGAATGCAACCCCTCAATCACGGTGAGCGAAGCTGAATCCCGGCAGTCGTCGGTTCCGGCCTTGAACGAAAGCCCCCAGATAGCTGCACGCTTCCCCTTCGGCTGGCCACCGAGTGCTTCGATAGTCCGTTCCAGCACGTATTGCTTCTGGCGCTCATTTACGCGGTGGGTTGCTTCGGCCAGCTCCAGTGTGAGTCCCGCCGACCGGCCAAGCTCCCGGTAGGCCAGGACGTCTTTTGGGAAACACGATCCGCCATAGCCCGGCCCGGGGAACAGAAACCCTTCGCCGATGCGCGGATCGCTGCCGATGGCGCGACGAACGGCGGAGATATCGGCTCCAACCCGGCCAGTAAGCAACGCCAGTTCATTCACGTACGAAATACGCATGGCGAGGTAGGCGTTTGCGGCATATTTGGAGAGTTCGCTGCTGGCGATATCCATCCGCAGTATGGGTTTGTTGGTACGCACAAATGGCGCGTAGAGTGCCTCCAGTGTTTCGAACACCACCGGATTGTCGGAACCGATGATGATCCGGTCGGGCTTGAGGAAATCATTGACCGCCGTTCCTTCCTTGAGGAACTCGGGGTTTGACGCCACATGGAACGGGGTTTGTGTTCCGGCAGAAATCCACTCGCGTATTTTCGCTGTCGTTCCTACAGGAGCGGTACTTTTCAGGGCTACGATGGTATTTGCTGCCAGTGCGGGTGCCAGTGCGCGGGCAGCCGATTCAATGTTCCGGGTATCGCACTGGCCGTTTTCGCCCGGCGGGGTCGAAACGCAGATGAATACCACCTGCCGGCCCTTCACGGCGGAAGCCGTATCCGTGGTAAAGGCGAGCCGGTCGCCCTTCACGTTTCTCTGGATCAGGCGCTCCAGGCCTGCCTCGTAGATGGGGCACTCGCCACGCCGCAGGACTTTGATCTTCTCCGGGTCCGTGTCCACCAGAACCACGTCGTTTCCCGTCTCGGCGAGACACGTCCCCGTCACAAGACCCACATAACCGGCTCCGATAACTGCTATCCGCATAGGCTCTGGCGATGATTGTAGACGGTCCCGAACGGGATTTCGCCAATGACGCCCGGCTCCATGCTACCTTTCCTGCTGATGCCGCCCGACGCCTTGTACCGCTTTGCTCCGGAGCTCGCTGGCCGATTGCCCGCCGAACCGCTTGGGCGCTTTCCGACGCCAGTAAAACGGGCAGGGGGTTTGTCGCGTGAAACGGGGGCGGAGATATGGCTCAAGTGCGACGATACCAGTTCTGGCCTCTATGGCGGCAACAAGGTCCGGAAGCTGGAACTGGTTTTCCCGGAAGTTTTCCGCCGCGGGTTGAAACGGATTGTCACAGGTGGAGGCTGGGGCTCCCATCATGTGCTGGCCACGGCGGCTTTTGCCCGGAGCTTCGGGATCGGGACCACTGGTTATGTGATGCCCCAGCCGCTGACGCCGCATGTGGTGGAGGTTCAGCGCCTTTTGCACTCCTTCGGGGCGGACATCGTGCCCGTATCCGGCCCGGCAGAAATGGCGGCGCGGATCGCGGCGGAAGCGGGCCGTACATTCCTGCCTGGTAACCGGACGTATGTCCTGGTTCCGGGCGGTTCGACACCGCTTACCGTGCTGGCCTATGCCGGAGCGGCACTGGAACTGGTCGGTCAGGCGAAAGCGGGGGAATGTCCCCTCCCGTCCGATGTTTTTGTCGCGGCGGGTTCTGGCGGAACGGCAGCAGGATTGCTGCTCGGGTTTCATCTGGCGGAAGCAGACGTGAATGTTCGAGCCGTGCAGGTTGTGGAGCGGCCCCTGAGCAACCCATACGTTGTCTGGCTGCTGGCCGAAGCCGGTCACCGAAAGCTCCAGTCGCTCACGGGCCGTCCGTTACCTCCCGTTTCCCGTGCACGGCTGCGGTTCGAGACCGGCTATCTGGGCCGCTGCTATGGCGACCCGACGGCGGCGTCACGCGAGGCGGTCCGCCGGGCCGGGGAGAGCGAAGGGTTGAGTCTCGAAACCACTTATACGGGGAAAACTCTTGCGGCGCTGCTGCACCGTGCGCGTGGCTGCAAGGGGCCGGCGATGTTCTGGAACACCTACAGCAGTGCGGACATGTCGGGAGGGCTTGCAGCGGTACCAGAGACGGCGCTTCCGGATCCGGTACGCTCCCTGTTCGCTCAAGCGGGGCCTGGTAATGGCTAAATCCCGTGAAACAGCCGTGGCCAGGCGGACCCGTGCCCTGGAAGTGGTCCGGCGTCTCAAGCGCCGGTACAGGGATCCCGAGTGCGCGCTTGTCCATGAGGGGCCGCTCCAGCTGCTCGTGGCAACAATCCTGTCGGCCCAGTGTACGGATGTGCGGGTCAACATGGTGACACCAGCCCTGTTTGCCCGGTTCCCCACGGCAGAGGCATTCGCCCGTGCCGATATCGGGGAAATCGAGAAGCTGATCCGCTCGACCGGTTTCTTCCGTTCAAAGGCGAAATCAATACAGGAGGCCTGCCGGGATATCGTTGAAAGGTTCGGTGGCAGGGTACCGGTGGAACTGGACGCCCTCATTTCGCTTCGCGGTGTCGGCCGCAAGACAGCCAACGTGGTACGCGGCAACGCCTTCGATATTCCCGGACTCGTGGTGGATACGCATGTGGGACGGCTCTCCCGCCGCCTGGGTCTCACCCGTCACACGGATCCCGTCAAGGTGGAGTTCGAGCTGATGGGCCTGTTGCCGGAAGACGAGTGGACCAATTTTTCCCACCGTCTGATCTTTCTCGGCCGGGACACCTGTGCGGCACGGAAGCCCCGCTGCGAGGGCTGCATCCTGGCGGATATCTGCCCCCGCGTCGGTGTGAAAAGCGGGCCGGGGCTCAAGTAGAGCCGGCCATCCGCACTACGGCTAGAAATGGAACCGGTCCCGGTAAACCGCCGCGATGATGCCCATTCCGGCGAACAGTGTCAGCACGGAGCTTCCTCCAGCGGATATGACCGGCAGCGGAATGCCGATGACCGGCATGACGGCGAGATTCATTCCCAGGTTGATGACCATGTGCCAGAAAAGAAGGGACACGACCCCCACGCAGAGGAGCGTCCCGAACGGGTCGCGGGATTCGCGGGCGGCTGCGGCCCCCCGGAGTATCAGGATCCAGAAGCAGGTGATCACGGCGAGCGCTCCGGTGAATCCCCACTCCTCGGCCAGCACACAGAAGGCGAAATCGGTATGCTGCTTGGGCACGTAGGCAAACTGGCTCTGCCTGCCGCGCATCCATCCAAGGCCCCCTGTGCCACCTGAGCCGATGGCGATCTTGGCCTGGATCTGCTGGTAGCCGACACCTTTGGGATCGGATTCAAGATCGACAAGTGCGACGAGCCGCTTCCGGTGGTGTGCCTTCAGGTGCTGGAGCGGGTCGCGATCCAGAATGAAGACATAGAAGGACAGGCCACCGATAACGAGGATCATCGAACCGGCTGCAAGACGTTTCAGCGTCGTGTCGATCCCTGCGAAGAGGATCAGCGTTCCGATCATGGTGGCATAAATCACCGCTGTCCCGACGTCCGGCTCCTTCAGGATCAGTGCGAGAGGCGGTAATGCAAGTGCCAGTATCTTGGGCAGGGAGCTCAGTCCCACGGGCCGTTCCAGTCCCTGCCGGACCAGCAATCGTGCCAGCGTGATGATGAGGATGATTTTCATCGGCTCTGACGGCTGAAGCCCCACCGGACCCAGCCTGAGCCAGCTTTTTGCACCGCCAGCGCTGTATCCCACGAAATGCACTGAGGCGAGCACCAGGATGCCAGTCGCATACAGCCAGTAGGCCCACCGCTCGATGGACTTCAGGTCCACCAGCGAAACGATCCCGAAGATCACCGCACCAACCGCGATGGCAACCACCTGCGAAATCCAGACGGGCCTGCCGGCGATGGTCTGTCCTGCGCTCACGAGATTGATCACCGACGCGACGGAAATCATGGCGAGCGGCCAGATGATCCAGCCGTCCAGGCGCGAGGGTCCGGTCCTTCCCGTCATCGGTGTCCGCCCCCGGCACCAGCGGCGCTTGCCTCAAGCTGCCGGCGCTCCTTCAGCCGCTTCCATTCCGCGATGACATCGGCCACGACCGGCGCAGCCGTACGGCTTCCTGATCCGCCATGGCCGATGAGCGCGGCGACGACGATCTCCGGCGTTTCGTACGGCCCGGCCGGAGCGAAGGCGGTAAACCAGGCGTGATCCTCAAGCTCGTAGGGCAGAGGCAGCTTCTGCTCCTTGTACTGGCGCTGGACGTCCATGGTTGTGACCTGCGCGGTTCCGGTCTTCCCGGCGATCACGATTTCCTTGCTGTGAACGCGGTAGGCCGTTCCGCCGGGCTCGTTCACGACGGCCCGCATTCCGTCGGCTACCGTATCGATGACTTCCGGCCGGAGAGGGAGGACGATTTCGGGATCCACGGGAATGGTGCGGATGAGTTTTCCGGTTGGGGACTGGACCTGGCGGACCAGATGCGGACGGAAGACCCGCCCGCCTGCCGCGATGACGGATGTCATCTTGGCCACCTGGAGGGGGCTCATCAGTGTGTAACCCTGTCCGATGGCTGAACTGATAACCTCGCCCCAGTACCAGGGTTCCTTCATTGTCCGCTGTTTCCATTCGGGACTGGGGTTCACACCGGCAGTTTCGCGTGGGAGTTCGATTCCGGTGGGCTTGCCGAGGCCGAAGTGCCCCGACCAGTAGGCCAGCTTGTCGATGCCGAGCAGGGCCCCGGCGCTGTAGAAGTAGACGTCACAGCTGTGCTTCATCGCATCGTGCGCCGCCATGGTGCTGTGTCCTTCCTTCTTCCAGCACCCGAAGTCGCGGTTCCCGAACTTTTTCTTGCCGGTGCACAGCCAGGACGTGTGCGGGCCGATGACGCCTTCCTGGAGGGCGGCGGCCTGGGTGACGATCTTGTAGGTCGAGCCGGGCGGGTAGCGTCCCTGTATGGCGCGGGAAAAAAGCGGACGGTCGGGATCGTTCAGCAGCGCGCTGAACGCGGCACCGGATATTCCGATCGAGAACTGGTTGGGGTCAAAGCCCGGCTTGTCGATCATGGCCAGGATTTCGCCGTTCCGCGGATCGAGTGCGATCAGTGCGCCTTCACGGGTGCCGAGCATCCGTTCCCAGGCGTACGTCTGCAGTTCGGCGTCGATGGTGAGCACGAGCGAGTTCCCCGCCTGTGCCGGGATGTATTCGCCGGAGATGCCGAATTCCGCGAGATCCTCGGGCTCCACCAGTTCGCCACGGGCATTGGCTACCCGTTCGCGGTATCCCGGCTGGCCCCGGAGATCCTGTTCAAAGGTGAGCTCCAGACCGGCTTTCCCGATCCAGTCACCCTGCCGGTAGTCCTTGCCGGGGTGGGCCTCGCGGAGTTGCGCCAGTTCCGTTTCGTTTACCTCGCCCACGTAACCAAGCACGTGCGACAGGTTTCGTCCGAACGGGTAGTCCCGTACCGGATCGGTAACGACATCGGCATAGGCAGGCGGAAGATGCGCTTCCTCGATCCGGGACATCTGGTCCCAGGTGAGATCGCGCCGGTAAGGCTGGTAAAAGAACCGGTCCCGGCCCTTCCATGAGGCGATGAAACGGCGGATATTCTCCGGCTCATCCTCCAGCAGTCCGGCGATCTGGGTGATGACGGCATCTATCTCTGCCCTGCGGATTTTGTCGTGCCGGGGCGCCCGGAACTGGTCCGGCAGCAGCACGAGAGAGAACCCCGCCCGCGATTCCGCCAGAGTGATTCCGTGGCGGTCCTTCACAATGCCGCGATATCCGGCAATCCGCTCACTGATGAGCTTGTTGTCCCGGCTCAGCCCCGCGTAGAACTCGTGGTGTACGATCTGCAGCACGAACAGGCGCGCCACCAGCAGCAGGAGCGGAATGGCGAACAGGATCACCAGAAACGTAACCCGACCCTGCAGGCGTTTCAGGATTTCGCTAGTGTCGAGGTAGGAAGCCATTTCCTACCTTTCGCGCCCGAAACCGCCTGGGCCGGTTACCGAGATGCCAGCCTCCGACAGCCGGAATGGACGGATCCGGAAGGCCCATTCGATCAGCGCCGAGAGGACTACGGTGAGGATCAGGTTGAAAAACACGGACGCCGGCAGGTTTGACAGGCTTCCGGCGGGACCGGATGGCAAGCCGGCGAACCCGGTATATTGCAGTATGATCGCCGCCCGTTCGATCACCGTGGCCAGAACGACGGCAAACAGCAGAAAAGGGAGTGTGTCCCGCAGGAAACGGCGGCCAAAATGGACCGCCAGGAGGACGAACATCAGCCGCAGCCAGCAGGCACCGAACAGGCCGCTCCCTGTCACATCCCACAGGATGCCCAGCACGGTAGCGATCCAGCCTGCCTCGAATGGACCCCGGCGGAAGCCGGCATGGACAGTGAGTACCACCAGCGGCTGGATGGTGAGCCACGGCAGGAACGGTATGAGGACTGTCTGCTGGAGGATCAGGCAGATGGCGCCCGCCAGCACGTACAGGAAAAACCCGCGCCACACCGGATCGGCATTCGGATCAATCATGGCGGGTTTCCTTCGGCAGGTGGCTGGATATCAGCCGGGGTTTCCTCCGTTTCGTCTCCGGCCTCGGCCCGCGCCCGTACCACCAGCACCTCATCCAGATGCCTGACACTGGCTGCCGGAACAGCCGTCACGGGCAGCGTAAGGCCGACGCCGGGATTTCCCACGGCAGTTACCATCGCCACAGGGAGGCCACGGGGAAAGATCAGCCCTGACCCGGCCGAAATGAGCAGGTCGCCCGGCTGAACGTCATCGGTACGGCGGACGCGGTTTACTTCCAGCGGATCGCCTGCTCCACCGCCCGTCACGATGCTCCGGGCCCGTGAACGGGCATTGTAGACAGGCACCCGGCTTCGGGGATCTTCCAGCAGCAGCACAGTGGATGTAAGCCGTCCGGCGTACCAGATCTGCCCGATCACGCCGCCGTTGGCGAGAACGGCCTGTCCTGGCTGGATTCCCGAGAGCGAACCACGGTCGATGGTAAGTGTCGCCTTTTCCTCGTCGGCGATCCCGATGACGCGGGCGGCAACGAGATCGCCGCCGAGTTTTTCCTTGAGACCGATCAGTTCGCGGAGCCGGGTATTTTCCCGCGCCAGTTCGACGAGCGCGGCCCGTTCGGCAAGAAGGTGGCCGCGTTCCGTTTCCAGCTGGTCCAGGCGTTTCTGCACACCGACAAGATACACGTAGCGGCTGCCTGCTTCGCCAGTGAGGCTGACTGTCTTTGCGGCCGTCATCTGCAGGAGGGAGAAAGCGTCCAGTACCAGTGCCGGGATGGGGCCGATCTGGTTCTGCCGGGAGACGCTCGTGGCAAAGGCTCCCATCGCAACAAGCGTCAGAAATATCAGGCGGGGAGCAGGGCGGTTCCAGAGTGCGAACATGGATGGCCGGAAGCGAGTCCTTTCCTTAACCGGGCGGTGAAGCTCTCCGGTTCCCTGCCCTTGGCCTTCTGCATGTTTATTACCGGTCCAGCGGCAGAGCGCCAGTGTCCTGAAGGGGCAAAGGGCGGGATTGACAAGGGGCCGCTCTCCCGGCCACTAGAGGGGTCCCGGGTTTGGTGGATTCAGGCTGGTGGAGCCCCGCCCTATCCCGTGGAAATTCCAGCCTTTTGGCTGTTTTTGTCAGGTTAAGGTTCAAATGGCCAAGCAGACCGTATCGCAGCGTTTCAAGTCACTGGGTTCCAAGATCCTCCTCTGGCTTCTGGCGGGGTCTTTTTTCATCGGGTTCATGGTCGTACCCAATGTCGGGCGGAGCAGCCGCGAGGGCGCAGAGCAAACTTTCGCCGTCATCAATGGCAAGCACAAGATTACGGTCAGGGAGTTCCTCGAAGCCTACCGCCAGATGGAATACCGGTTTCAGGAGCAGTATGGCGACCAGTGGGAACAGCTCAAGTCCTACTTCCTTCCCCAGGTAAAGAGCTTCTCGATAGACCGGCTGATATTCCGGTATGGGGCGCTCGACCGGGCCCGCGAGCTGGGACTCAATGTGAGCGACGAGGAAATCAGGCGCATGGTGCGCGAAACCCCCGCTTTTCATGATGAGAAAGGCGTATTCCGGCTCCAGAACTACCAGGAATGGCTGCAGCGGCGGCGGACCACGGCCGAAAAGTTCGAGAATGAGCTGCGCGAGGATCTGATCCGGCAGAAGCTGACGAATCTCTTCTACGATGGAGTCCGGCCGAGCCGGGCTCATGTGGAGCAGGAATGGCTGGACCGCAATACCAAGATTGCGCTTGAGTTCGTCAGCACCGGAATTGCTGAACTGGCCTCCTCGATGAAGCCCACCGAGGAGCAAATCCGCAATTATTACAACCAGAACCAGGTCGAGTTTTTCCGGCCCGAGCGCCGGGTGGTCCGTTATGCCGACTTCAATCCGGCCAGCAAGGAAGTCCGTGACCGCGACAACGTGAAGAATATCTCCGATGCGGATATTCGCGCCTACTATGACCAGAATGCAGAGGAGTTCACGTTCGCGGAGGAAAACTTCCGGGTGCGGGAAATGGTCGTCGGGTTTGACCTCGGCAACCCCGAAGACGAGGCGCTGAAGAAGCTTTCTGCGGACGAGAAGAAGGCCAAGGCCGGGGACATCATTGAAAAGGCTCTCGCCCGTGTCCGTGGGGGTGAGGATTTCGCCGCCGTGGCCAATGAGGTGAGCACCGACCGCCGCGAGAAGCTGCTCAAGCGTGGCGGTGACCTGGGACTCATCAGCGACAAGTACTTCAACAAGGATATCGTCGGGAAGGCCAAGACGCTTGCCCTCGGCGATACATCGGAAATCTTCGAGTCGATGGGTGCATACCGGTTTATTCACGTCTCGGAGAAGTTCGCTACTGGTGCGCGAAAGCCATTCGATGACCAGAAGGATGCGATCCGGCGCAAGCTTGCCAACCAGCGGGCGCAGGCAGTGGTGGATATCGAATCGGCCGCCTTTCTTGACAAGGTCCGGTCCAGCGGCCTGCCCGCGACGGGCGGTGATGGCGCGCCCGAAATCATCGTCTCGCCGCCGTTCTCCCGTGGCGAAGCACTCGCCGGAATCGGAAGGCTGGGCCAGGACGACGAAGAGGCAATTTTTGGAACACTGAAGCCGGGAGATGCTCCCCGGATGGCCCGGATCGGCAACCGGGTCATTGTTTATCAGCTCAAGGATGTGATGCCGCCTGCACCGAGTCCGCTGGAAGAGGTCCGTGAACAGATTACCGAGCGGGTGAAAAAGCAGCTTGCCCGGGAGCGGATCGCCGCGGACCTCGACAAGGCCCGGAAGGCAATGAGCGGGCCCGGTGGATCGGCCGAGCGTGCGGCCAGGCTTCTCAAGGGAGCGGCCTCGGGCGATACGGGTGTCTTCTCGCGCAGCGATTCCGGTTCGGCCGCTGGTGCCTCCGGCCGTGATGTGGTGAACCAGATCGGAAAGTCCGGCGCGCTAAAGCTGGCGGCATTCAATCTCAAGACACCCGGTGAAACGGCCGGTCCCTTCGAGGTGGAGGACAAGCTCGTGCTGATTCGCCTCAAGTCCCGGCAGGATCCCGATCCTGCCCAGAAGGAAGCGCAGATGTCGGAGCTTCGCGAGGAGATCACCCGCCATATGCGGAACGAAATCCAGCAGCAGCTTCTGGACAAGATCAAGGCTGAAACCACCGTCGACTACAAGATGGATGTGGACAAGCTGATCGGCGGGGACGAAGCCGACGCGGCCTCCTGAGGTGGCGGGCGCATGGATGCGCTCAACCGGCGCGTTGCAGAGCGGCTGGCCGCCGCCGGTTCACCGCGCACCGGGCCTGGTCCGCTTGCGGATCTCGCCCGCGAACTCCTGAAATGGAACCGGACGGTACGGCTCACGGCCCTGCCGGATGAAGAGGCCATTCTCGAAGCCCTCGTTCTGGACGCACTCGATATTGCACAGGAGATTCCGGCCGGCTCCACGGTGGCCGATGTGGGATCGGGGGCCGGGTTCCCGGGGCTCGTCATCGCCTGGGCGATCCCCTCCGTCCGTGTCATCAGTATCGAAGCCCGCCAGAAAAAGGTCACCTTCCAGGAGCATGCCGCCCGCCTTCTGGGGCTGGACAACTACCGGGCGTTCGCCATACGGATTACGCCGCAATCAGTGAAGGAGGGACTGTTCGGCAAACCCGGCTCGTTCTCGCGCCTGACGGCGCAGGCACTGGGTACTCCGGCGTTTGTCCTGAACCTCGCCGGTGAGCTCCTGGGCCCTGACGGCAGGGCCCTGTTCATCCGGGGGCCGGCGTTTGAGGCATCTGAACGGGCCGAACTGGCAGCATCGGCCCCGGAGTGGAAAATCGAATCGGTCGTGAGGCTGGAACCCCGCCGCCACCGGGAAAATGCCGTCCGTGTCGTCTGCCGGAGGGCGGCGCGTTGACCTCCCGGCAGGCTGAAGGCAGTATGGAAACCGCAAGAGGGCGAATACCGGCGAACTGGCAGGAACACGAGTCATGAGTGACGGCGAACTGTTTTTTGAAGGGCTCCATGCCTATACCCTGGACGACAAGGGAGTCCTTGTTATCGGTTTGATGCCGGAGCAGCCGCTGACGGTGGGTGACCGGCTGGTTTTCACCAATGTGAAGGGCAAGCACCGCCGCACTACCGTTCGCGCTATCGTTCACCGGCCGGTGCTGAACTCGCAAAAGGGAACGGACGACACCTTCCGCGGTATCGTTGTGGATGAGGTGGACCGGGCTGAAATCAAGACTCCCGTTATTTTCCAGCTGGAGCGCAAGGGTGCCCGCCGCCTGCCGGAAGCAACGTCCATACCGGTCGAGCCGGCCGGACCAGCCGGGGCACCGCAATAGCGCGGCGGCCCTTTCGTCATGGCCTCCGGCCTGGAAAATCCACCCCGAAGCCGTCTCACAGCGGCCCGTGCCGCGAAACTCAAGTCGTTTCTGGAGCCGCTGTTCATCCGGTATCACCATGCCGGTTTCCTCGAAACCGATCCGCTTCGGTATGTGCACCGTTACCGGCTCCCAGAAGACCGCGAAACCGTTGCGCTGCTGTCGGCCGCTCTTGCCTACGGCAATGTCCGGACGATTTTCGGTTCAATCGAGCGGGTGCTGGAGATTCTGGGCCCGTCCCCTGCGGCCTTCCTGCGCGATTTCGACCGGAACGAAGTCCGTCGCCGTCTGGCGCCCTTTCGCCACCGGTTCAATTCGGGGGATGACGTCCTGTTGCTGCTGCACTGGACGGGGCTTTCGCTCGCCCGGTGGGGGAGGCTTGGTGAGCATTTCCGGCAGTTCTATAAGACCGGCGACTCTGACATCGGCCCGGCCCTGTCCGGCTGGGTGCGGAGCATGCTGGCGAGCGACTGCACGCCGGTATACGCGGACGGGCTGCTGCCGGGTCCGGCGTCGGCCCGTTTCCTGCTTTCCGACCCAGCGGACGGATCGGCCTGCAAGCGGATGAACCTCTTTCTGCGCTGGATGGTCCGGCGGGATGAGCTGGACGTCGGGCTCTGGGATTTTATCCAGCCGTCCCAGCTTGTGCTGCCGCTCGACGCGCACCTCTCACGCATCGTCCGCTACCTGGGACTTACGGACCGGGCGACCAACGGATGGGCGGCTGCCCAGGAGGCCACTGCCTCGCTCAGGCTGCTGGACCCAGATGACCCGCTCCGTTACGACTTCGCCCTCTGCCGGCTGGGTATCTTGGGCGACTGTCCGGCCAAGCCGGACCGCGTGACTTGCGCCAGTTGCATGCTGCTGCCGGTGTGCCGGGCCGGGACAAGCCGCACCCGCCTTCGCAAGGGAAGGTCCGGTCAGAAGAGGGAGGCGAGCACTACCGCATACGCGGCCAGGCCCAGCGAGCCGATATAAAGAACGAGCGCCTGTACGTCCCGCGCCCCGAACCGGCGGGCAGCTCCGGCGCAGGCGGCGGCAGCCAGCCCCACGACCCCTGCCCACAGGGCCCCCGTCGAACCGGCAAGTCCGGAGAGCCCCACCAGGAGCGACACGCCACCGGCGCCGATTGAAAGGTCCGCTGCCGATACATCAAACCGGGGAAGCCCCGTAAGCGCGATGAGCACGAAGGCGAGGATGGAGCCCACGAGGCCCAGACCACGGAAAGCATCCATTCGGGGTATGAGCCGGATGTCCAGCTCAAGGCGCGAATAACTTGATTCGGTGGGCGGCCCGGGACCATCGCCGAAGGCGGTCGGATAAGTATGTATTTTCTCGATCCACGACGGCCGGGTCAGCGTCCATCCGGACGCTCCGACAGTCGGTTCCAGTGTCGGAGGATGCCCCGCATAGACCACCGTGTCGATCTCGTTCACCGTGTTCTCGATCTGGAGCACGATCTTCCTCGAGTCCGAATACCGCTTGAACAGTCCCGAAAGGCGATAGACCTCGACGTTCCAGCCATCGCTGGTCGTGCGGATTTCAACTGGTACACTCTGGAAGTTGTTGCCCGCCGAAATGCCGTTGATAATCTCGAAGGAGTTGAGACGTGGATCACCTTCCCACCGGAACCAGAGATAGTAGTCGGCGTAGTAGGAATCGCGTTCGATGGGCCCGACCGACAGGAGATGAACGCCCGTTTCGATCCGGACCGGATCACTGGCCGCCCGGACCGGTGTGTCACGTCCTGACATACCGGTAAGCAATACTGCGAGGACCATGAGCCTGCGTAAGAACCTTTGTGATTTCCGGCTGTTCATCGTGCTGGCCATAGCCTTGCACGGGGCGGGGGCGGCTGTCCATGCGGCAGATGGCACGGTCCGGTTTCTCGCCGGACCGAAATCCCGCGGGGCTCCGGACGATCTGGAGAGCGAGCTGACGGCCTTTCTCGCAGACGCCTGCTGCAGTCTCGATATCCTCGTGCAGGAATGGGATCACCCGGAACTGGCCCGCGCACTCATTGACCGGGTGCGGGGGCTTTCGACCCACCGGCGGCGGCTCAAGGTTCGCGTGGTGGTGGAAATGGACTACCTGCTGGCAAAAGCCCCCCTGCCGGAGACGGGCGGAAGCAGGCCCGGTGTGACCGCTGGTATCGGCCCCGAAGTGCTGCCCGATTCGCTGGACGTGAACCGCCAGATCATCTCCGACTTCTGGCGTGCCGGGATAGACATCCGGCCGGACTACAATCCGGCAATCTTCCATCACAAGTTCGTGGTGCGTGACTACGGGCTGAAGAACGAGGCGGTCTGGACCGGATCAATGAATTTCACGAGGACTGATGCGCGCGTGAACTTCAACAACGCGGTCATCATCACCGGACCGCAGATCGTCAGGGCCTACCGGACAAAGTTCATGGAAGCATGGAGCGGAGCCTTTGGCCGCCGGGTGAAACGGCAACCAAAGCTGCCCGGGTGGGTGGAGCTTTCGGGCGGAAGCCGCAACCGTGTGCTCTTTACCCCAGCCTCCGACGCCGAGAGTGAACTGGTGGCGATGGTTGACGGTGCCACTGAGGAAGTGCGGTTTGCGATCTTCACCTTTTCGGAAAGCTCGGCTCTCACCGATGCCGTGATCCGGGCGGCCCGGAGAGGGGTCCGGTGCATCGGACTGTTTGACGCGGGCCAGGCAGGCCAGTCGTGGAGCCCCGATGAGCGGATTGAGGAGGCCGGATGCGAGGTGCTCCGGAGTCCGCCACCGGGCAAACTGCATCACAAGTTTCTGGTCGTTGACGGCCGCCGGCTCGCCACGGGAAGCTTCAACTACACGCGGCCGGCGAACGAGCTGAACGACGAAAATGTCTATTTCGCCGATTCCGGCCCGCTGGCTGACGCCGCCGTCGCCGAGCATGAGCGGCTCCGCCGTGATTTCGGCAGCAAGAAGGCGAAACCGGGGCGCAAGCGGACAAAGCCGTCAGTACAGCGGCAGTAGATCACAGGTCGGGCTGGTCAGCGGGAAGCGGTACGCTCAGGCGGCAGTGCCAGGAACCTGCATCATTTTCTTCAGGGAGATCATGTGCTCCTCGGGGCGCTGGAACCCCTGGTAGCTCTCGTTCTGGAAGACAGTAGGGCGCTCGACGCGGATCGCGTCCTTGATGCAGACCTGCGCGCAAAGTTTGCAGGAAACACATTTCTTCTGGTCAACCCAGGCAATCTTGAAGTTGCCGGCCTCGCCCGGAACCTGCTTGTCCACCATTTCGATGCAGTCGAAGGGGCAGGCGTCCACGCAGAAAACACATCCCGAGCACAGTTCGTCGACCACATAGGCCTTGGGGATATCCTTGGGCTTGATCTTCGGGACAATCACGCCAAGACCGTCCTCGATGGCGTCATAGGGGCAGTAAATCCCGCAAGTCGAGCAGTCGATGCACAGGTCCGGATCGATGAGGTGGATGTCCCGCTTGTCGCCGGTAATGGCCCCGGTCGGGCAGACGCGAATGCACATGGTGCAGCCGGTGCATTTGTCGGTGATGAAGTGGGCCATCCGGGGCAAACCTCTTGGGCCGTTTTGACGCCGGTTTCCGGCGCGGACGTTACCTAACGGATACCCGCCGCCCCTGGCAAGAGGCAAGAGGGATACCTATTCGCACTCCTCCACCGTGGCGGCCTGGGCCCAGCAAAGCATCCGCTGGACAGTTTTTTCGGCCTTTTCGGGGGCCTGCGGCCAGGGCTGGAAGGGAAACTCGGGGTACCGGTCGGAGTAGACCGGGACGAACTCCATCGTCCGGCGGCGGCCCTCCGGGGTGATTTCCAGAAGGAGAAGCGCGATCACGGAATCCTTCCGTTTCGGGTTCCAGTTCCCGGCGAAAACGAAGTTCCCCATCGAATAGATAACGGGCACCAGTCCCGCAGGGCCCTCCAGGTATTCCACCGCCTGCAGGACATGGGGGTGTGCGCCCAGCACGGCATCGGCCCCGTGCTGGACCGCAATTGTCGCCAGTTCCCGCTGGTAGGGCATCAGTTCGTGGGTTCCCTCGCGTCCCCAGTGGAAAAACACCACCCGGAAGTCGCAATCCCTGCGGTTACCCATGGCGGCGAGGTCTTCGGTGAGCATCGCCGCCATGTCTGCCTCGTTGCCCTCGTAGCTCGGCACGCCGGCAACACCGGATTTGGCCTCTCCCGCCCAGACCACGTCCGGCTCGATGGAGTGGAGCCCCAGATAAAGGTAACCGGTAAAGCAGACACCAAGCCCGTTCGCTTCCAGCCGTGCCGGGCGGCGGGCGGCGGCGAGGTTTTCCCCCGCTCCGAAGTGGAGAATACCGGCTTGGTCGAGCGTCCGGGCCGTATCCCTGAGGCCGGTTTCCCCGAAGTCGGAGGCGTGATTGTTGGCCAGAGACACCACATCGATTCCGGCACGTTTCAGCTTGTCCACTTCGTGCGGATCTGCCTTGAAGGTGAAGTTCTTGACCGTTTTCTCGGTGGAGGTGGTGAATGTGCCCTCGTAGTTCACGATGGCGATATCAGCCTCCCTGAACCACTTGCGAACATGCAGGAACGGGTAGTCGAGGATATCGTCGCCGGTGAGCCCGCGCTTCTGCTTCAGTTCCGGGTCAAATACCTTGAAATGGTTTCCAAGCGTCACGTCTCCGGCGGCGGCAATGGTGACCGCTCCATGCCGTGCGGCGGATTCCGGTTCCACTGGCAAGACTGTCACCGGGACAGGCTGTTCGGTTTCGTCATGAATTTCCGGAATAGCCCCGGATTGGGGGGCAGGGCCCGCAGGCGGACTTTCCGGCTTGGCGGCGCAGGCGGCCAGAAGAAGCAGGACCGGCGCTACGAAGTGGCGGAAGCGTTGCATCCGTACTTCGTAGCGCCGGAACGGGAACTGGGGCAAGAAGGGCTGGATCAGGATGACCAGCTCGCCTTGAACTGCGATTTCCTGACCGCGTCGGCAAGGCGCGGTCCCAGTTCGGAAGGATCCCACGGATCCTTGCTGCTGGTCTTGGCTCCGGGTTCACGGATCAGCGTCAGGAGTTCCACCTCGGCGCCTTTCACAAGGAACGTCCGGCCGCTGACGCCTGCCGCCTGGTCGGAACAGAGCCAGATGACGGTTGGCGATATGTGCTCGGGTTTCAGTTCGGCCATGGGGGCGCTATCGCCCTTGAAACCGGCCAGATCCTCGGTGAGGCGGGTGAGTGCCACCGGGCAGATGGCATTGACGGTAATTCCCGCCTTTTCGCCTTCGCGCCACAGGCAGTTCATCAGCCCCCAGATTCCGGCCTTGGCCGCGCCGTAGTTCGTCTGGCCGAAGTTGCCAAAAAGTCCCGAAGTGGAACTGGTGAACACGAGCCGTCCCTTGATCTGCTTGTCGAGGAAGTGCATCCACGCCGCCTTGGCGCAGTAGTAGGTGCCCTTCAGGTGGACCGCCATCACCGGATCCCACAGCTCGTCGTTCATGTTCTTGAAGGACTTGTCACGCAGGATGCCTGCATTGCAGATCATGGCGTCCAGCTTGCCGAACTCCTTGACCGCCGTCTCAACGATGGAGTTGGCCCCCTCGGCCGTGGCGACGTTTCCATAGTTGGCCGCCGCCTTGCCTCCCATGGCCCGGATTTCCTCGCACACCTTTTCGGCCATCGTCGTCCCCGAACCGGTGCCATCGCGTGAACCGCCCAGATCGTTCACGACCACCTGCGCGCCTTCCTTGGCCGCCAGTAGCGCATGGGCGCGTCCGATACCGCCGCCTGCACCTGTAATTGCCACTGTTTTTCCCTTGAGCAGATTCATGGAACCGTTCCTCTTCTTCCTTATCGTAAGCGTTATCGACAGATATCCGGAATGGCTGCGGCCTGCCGCAGCCATTCCGGCGGAGCCAACCGTATGGGCTCCGGCAGGGAAGGGCAAGAGGGATACGCCCGCTGGAGGCTTCCCTGGAAACCGTGGCGGCCCCGGAAGCTCCCGCATGTTACCGTTAACATCCATTCACGTCCGGTACTCTGGACGTTACCGGAAGGCTGTTGCCTTCCGCTTCCACCTGTGAAAAACAGCAGAACACCTGATTTTCAGGGGGTTTCCGCGCCCGATGAATCCGGGCGCCGGTGGAGGCTGTTTCCCTGTGACCGACCGGAATGTGTATGAGCGCATGGCGCGCTGGTTCCTTGGCAAGCGGACCTGGGTGCTGGCGATCCAGATCGCCATTACGGCTGCCTGCCTGAGCGTGGCGGTGTCGCGGCTCCGGATCGTGACGGAACTGGAGTATTTTTTCCTCCAGAGTGATCCTGACCTCCAGGCCTACCAGGCGCTCCAGAAGAAGTTTGGCACTGATGAATTCGTCATCTTCTCGCATACCGATGGTGATGCGCTCGGCCAGCCGTCGCTCGAATACATCACCCGCCTCGTGAGCGAGATACGGAGAAAGCCCGGTGTCATAGCCGCAATCTCGGCGGCGACGGCGACCGATCTCGATTCGATCGACCTGTCCGGTTCGATCCCGAAAATGGGCGAACCGATCGTCAAGAAGACGCAGCTTTCCGAGGCCGACCGGCGCTATGTGCTGGCCAAGCTGAATGGCACGAACGTCTACCGGAATCTCCTGGTTTCGCCGGACCTGAAGACCGCCTTCGTTTACGTTGTGATTGAGGGCGATCCGGACAACCCCAGTCACCGGCTGGAAATCACCAGGCTCATGGAGCAGGCCCGCGATGCTGCCGGAGAGGCACCGGGACTTGTGCGGCTGGCCGGGACGCCTGTTTATGCGTCGGAGCTGTACCGGTCCGTCCTGCGGGACATGGTGCTGCTGACGCCGATAGTGCTGGCGTTCACGGTAATCGTGCTGATGCTGACATTCCGGAATCTCATCGGCGTGCTGATCCCGGCGCTGACCATGATCGTATCGAGCATCTGGCTGCTCGGCCTCTTTGCCGCAGCGGGTGCGCCGCTCACGATCGCCAGCTCGATTGTCATCCCGGTGATTCTCGTCATCGGCGTCAACGATGCCGTGCATATCGTAACGCACTACTACCACACCCTTGAAGAGCACCCGGACAAGGAGGAGGCCGTCATCGTCACGATGGGCCGGATGATTCGCCCCTGCTTCTTCTCCAGCCTCACGACATCCATCGGCTTCCTGGCGCTGGCGACCGCCGACGTGCTGCCGGTGGTCCAGACCGGCATCCTGACGGCAGTCGCCATCTTGGCCGCATTCTTCTCGGCCATCACGCTGACGCCGGTCCTGCTGCTGCTCACCCGGCCCCCGCGCCCTGAAGTCCGGGCGAGCGTCGAGAGCGGGTGGGTGGACCGGTTCCTCCGGTCGGTCTCCAGGCTGAACCGGACCCGTCCCTGGCCGGTTGTCATCGCCTCGTTCGTGTTCCTCGGCGTTTCGCTGTGGGGCGCCACCTGGATCACGGTGGAAACAAACCCGATCAAGTTCTTCGCCGAGCGTACCGAGTTCACGCGCAACTACCGGTTTTTCGAGGAAAACCTGGGCGGCACCATGCCGTTCGAGGTGTTTATCGAATCCAGGGAACCCGGGGGCCGGCTGAACAAGGTCACGCACTACTGGGAGATGGACAAGATCGCCAACTTCCTTGATCGCCGCGAGGAGATCACGGGCGTGCTGGGGCCATCCGACATCATGGCTGAAGGCAAACGGGCCCTGTTTGGCGGCGGCCGGACGCTGCCGACCCGGGAAGAAGAGGTAGACGGCGTGCTCCGCCTGATGCCGCACGCCCGGAGGCGGGAGCCCCTGCTGACGCGCTTCATCGCGTCCGACGGCTCGGCCGGCAGGATCACCTCCCGGGTAAAGGCGCTGACATCGAACGAACTGACCGACCTGATCCGCGCCACCGAAATCTACATCAATGACCAGCTCAAGCCCGACTTCGTGGGGAAGGTGTCGGGTGTCGTCCGGCTCATGTCGAACATGATCGACAAGGTGACTTCGTCGCAGATCAATTCCCTGTCCGTGTCGGCCCTGTTCATGCTGCTCCAGTTCTGGATCGTGCTCCGGAGCTTTTCACGGGCGGTTGTGGCGTTCATCCCGAATATCCTTCCGGTCATGTTCACCTTCGGGGTCATGGGTGCACTGGGGATTCCGCTGGACCTTGCCACCTGCATGTCGCCGTCCATCGCGATCGGGCTCGTGGATAACACGATCCACTATCTGATCGGCTTCAACCAGTCGATGGAGGACGGCCATACCTACGAAGAGGCGATCGACTACACGACCAACACCCGTGGCAAGGCGTTCCTCTATTCGTCGGCAATTCTCATCGGCGGATTTTCAGTCCTTCTCATCTCGGACCTCATCCCGGTTTATCATTTCGGGATACTCACGGTTTCGACGATCATCGGTTCCCTGATCGGAGACCTCAGCATGCATCAGGCGCTGATCTGGATATTCAAGCCGGGGAAGAAGGATCTGGAGGCACGCTACGCAGGGGCCATCGCCCGCACGCACAAGGGCAAGCAAGCCTAGCGTATCACGATCACATGGTCCGGCAGTTCGTTGAAATTGTCCGCCCGCGGTGGAAACTGTTTCGCCAGATGGTCCAGCAGTTCGCCGATCATGGAAACGATCCCGTCGGCAAACCGTTCCTGACGGAATGCCTCCTCACCGAGCTGCACGGCACGGGCGGCCAGTGAGTCCGGCAGCGATCCCCAGATGGCGAACCGCCGCTGGCGGACCTCGAAATAGAACAGGACACCGGTCCCGTCGCGGGTCCGGTCCATTCCAAGCCGGTGGTAGAGATCGCGGGCGCGTTCTGCCGGATCGCCTTCATGATCCAGTTCCACCAGCACGCGCAGTTCGGCGCTGGAGGCCTTTTCCACATCCCGGATCATCGCCTCGATGTCCTCGCGGCCGGACCGGCTCAGGAACCCCTTCTCGATTTCCTCCTCGATGGCCCGGGATTCCTTTTCGTAGCGGCGGTGCCTGAGCCAGAGGTAAAGGTTCAGCGCCATGAGCGGTCCGAGTGAATAGAACCCGGCTCCGGGAATCCAGATCAGACCTGCGGCTGTACCGGCGATGGCGATTCCCATGCCGAGCCGCTGCCACAGGGGCCGGTCACGGAGCCTTTCAGCGGCGAACCAGACCGGCTGGACAAGCAGTGCCGCGAGCAGAATGATCCCGGCTGCTGTCGGGCGGTCTGTCTGAACCATCATGTCGAGCAGTTCGTTCACGACTGTTTCCTACCAGCGGCCACTGGCGCCGCCTCCACCGAAACCACCGCCCCCGCCGCCAAATCCGCCTCCGCCCCCGCCAAAACCACCCCCGAAGCCGCCGCCTCTCCCGAAGCCGCCCCCGTAATACGGATAGCGGCGGCGCGGAGCGGCGAAAATGCTCCACAGGATGAACCCCATGATCAGCAGCGAAATGATGGTGTCGATGGCAGCCGGACTGCCGGCCGTATCCCGTTCGTCAGGTCCGAAATCCACCTTGCCCGTGATGAGCACATCGGCAGCGGCATGGACTCCGGCGCTGATGCCACCGGAGAAATCGCCTTCGCGGAATCTCGGCACGATCACCTTGCGGATGATCTGGTCGGCGGCAAAATCGGTAAAGACACCCTCAAGGCCGTAGCCCGTTTCAAACCGCAACTGCCGGTCGTCGCGGAAAATGACGAGCAGGAGTCCCGAATCAACTCCCTTGTGCCCGATTTTCCAGTTCTCCGCGGTGCGGAGGCTTGCTTCCTCCAGGGAGTCTCCCGCGAGCGACGGAAAGGTTGCCACGACGAACTGGATCTTCCGACGCTGGTTCAGCTCCTCCAGGAGCGATTCGATGCGGGTACGTGTCCCGTCATCGAGCATTTTTGCGCCGTCATGGACATACGTTTTCGGAGGGGGCGGCGGTTCGAACCGGGCCAGGGCGGAAGCAGGAATGCCCGCCAGCAGTGCGGCAATGAACCAGCCCGGTCGCAAGATCTTCACCGGCGCCTGCTACCGGAACTCCACCTTGGGGGCGGTTTTTGCAGCCTCATCCGCTTCGAAGGCCACCTTGGGCTTGAAGTCGAACCACCCTGCCAAAAGGTTGCCCGGTATCTGGCGGATACGGGTATTGTACGCGGCAACCGCCTCGTTGTACCGGGTGCGGGCAACGGCGATGCGGTTCTCGGTTCCCTCCAGCTGCGCATTGAAGCTCATGAATGCCTCGCTCGACTTGAGATCGGGATACTTTTCGACTGTGACGAGGAGGCGGGAGAGTGCGCCGCGCAGGGCCGCCACATTCTCGCGGAACGCCTTCATGGCATTCGGATCGGTCAGCACGTCGCCGGAGAACTGCATCTGGGAGGCCCTCGCCCGGGCTTCGGTGACAGCGGTAAGGACGTCCTTTTCCTGGTCGGCAACCTTCTGCACGGAGGCGATCAGTCCGGGCACGAGATCGCTTCGCCGCTGGAGCTGGGCTTCCACGTCAGCAGCCGCCTTTGTTACACCTTCGTCCCTGGCGACAATATCGTTGTAGGTGCCGCAGCCGGTCAGGAGGACCAGCGTTGCCGCGAGCAGTGAAATCCTTTTCATCATGGATGGAAAACCTCCGCTGACTACATGGCCATTCGTGGCGGATGGGGCAAGGGGGGGAGCCGCTACTCCCGGATACCGAGCGTACGGAGATAGACGTCACGTACCGCCTCGGTATGGCGCCGGTAGTCATCCATGAGACGGCGGCGGGCTTCTGTGCGGCCTCCACCCGAGTAGCCCATCCGGTAGGCGAGGGCGTCGAGTTCGGTGGGTTCCAGATCTATGTCCTTCATCGGCCGGTCCTGCACGATCCGCATGCGGCTGCTCAGCCTCTGGATGAATGTGTAACCGTCCAGAAGCACTTGAGCGTCTTCGTCAGGCAGAAGTTTCAGTCCGTTCAGCTCGCGGATCGCGTCCAGCGTGGAGGCCAGCCAGAGCCGGTCCGGGTGCTGCCGGAAGTGCCGGAGCTGGAGATACTGCACCGTGTATTCGATATCGACGATTCCGCCTCTGCCCGTCTTGGGGTTCTTGTGGCGAATGTCCTCTTTTGCGAGTTCCTTTTCCATCCGTGACCGCAAATGGGCTATCTCGGAAGCGATACTGCCTGTAGGCGCCTCTATGAGTATGTGGCGGATGGCCTTTTCGATTTCTGACCCGAACGGCTCGTCACCGGCGGCGAACCGGCCCTTAAGGAGCGCCTGCTTTTCCCAGGTCTGGGCGCTCTTTTCGTGGTAGGTGCAGAACTGGCGGAAACTCGTCACCAGAAGCCCCGCGTTGCCGGAGGGCCGCAGGCGGGCATCCACTTCGTAACAGGAGCCCTCGGCCGTCTTCACTGTCAGGTACGAAATGAGCCGTTGCGCCACACGTATGAAGAACTCGATGTTGGCCAGCTGCTTCTGCCCCTCGCGGGTGGTCCGGGTTTCCCCGGCACCGGAAAAAAGGAAGATCACGTCGAGGTCCGACCCGTAGCTCATCTCTCCGGCGCCGAGCTTCCCCATCCCGATGATGGCGAACCGGGCGGGCTTGCCGGTTTCCTCGTCGACAGGTTCGCCATGCCGGTGGAGGGAATCCTTAAGGGCCAGTTTCAGTGCCTCTTCGAGGCAAACCCGTGCGATCCATGTCAGCCGCCGGGAGGCCTCGGGCGTGTCGATGTCGCCCGCCAGATCCAGCAAGCCGACCTCCAGCGTATGCAGGTTCCGGAAGGTGCGGAGACAGTTGATCTCCTCTTCGGCCACTTCCGTTGCACCTGCATCCGGTGCGCACCCTGCACGGATGCCGGCGAACGATTCGCGCAGTGTCCCGATCGAAGCCGATGCGTCGGCCGAATCCGCGGACAGTATCCGGTCCAGCATGCGCCAGTTGCGAACCAGGATTTTCGACAGGAAATCGCTGGAGCCCAGTACCGATACCAGCCGTTCGCACAGGGCGGGATTGTCCAGGAGCGTCCCCCAGAAGCTCATCCTCCGGCCTATGGTATCCATGAGAAGCTCAAGGTTCGTATGGGCCATCTCGGCGTCGGCAGTACGGCTGATTTCGCCCTCTAGGCGGCGCGCAATGGCGTCAAGCTGTTCCTCGATGTCCCTGGACAGCGCTGCCAGGTTGAACTGGGAACGGAGCCGCTGTCCGATCCGGCTGTCCCTGCTTTCGGAGAAAAATGCGTCGAAGCTCTGCCGGACCGTCTTCATGTGGTCGGTGAGTTCTTCCAGGAACGGCTCCGTGGCGGCAGTGGCGCCACCAGTGAATCCCATCGACCGGGCGAGGTTCTCCAGCGCTTCCGGATGGGCGGGGAGGTCATAGGCCTGCTCTTCCTCGGCCATCTGGATATGGTTTTCCGTGCGCCGGAGGAACAAATACGCCTCCAGCAGCCGGTCGTGTTCCACCTGGCTCAGGAGCCGGTTCAGCCGGAGCTGCCGTAATCCCTCTATTGCCGAGCGGGTGCGCAGGTCAGGGATCTTCCCGCCGTAAAGCAGGCACAGCGCCTGCACGAAAAACTCGAGATCGCGTATGCCGCCCTCGCCCAGCTTGACGGAAATGGTCCCCTGCTTTTTCTGGCTCTCCCGGTCCTCGATCAGTCCCTTCATGGACCTGATCGAACTCACCGCCGCGAAATCCAGATAGCGCCGGTAGATCACCGGCTCCATCTGCTTCAGGAACAGTCCGCCCAGTGCACGGCTGCCGCCCACGGGCCGGGCCTTGGCGAGCGCCGATTTCTCCCAGGCGGCCGCGAACATCTCGTAGTAGTTCGCCATCGCCTCAAGCGGCAGCACCAGCGGGCCAGCCTTGCCCTCGGGCCGCAGATTGAGGTCCACGCGGAATACAAAACCGTCGCCGGTCCGGTCCGAAAGCGCCCGTGACAGCATCTGCCCCACACGGCTGAAGTAGTCGGCCGGTGGCAGCGCCGTTGCACCCTTTTCCGGTTCGCCGGTCACGGTCGAGTGGAGAAAGATGAGATCCACGTCGGAGCTGAAGTTGAGTTCGCCGGCGCCAAGTTTTCCCAGGCCAAGTACGGCGAACTGCGCCGTGGCGGATTTCCCGTCGAAACCGGGATAGACGGGCGGGCCCCATTGCCGTTCCGCTTCCGCCAGTGCCCAGCGTGTCGCGGCATCGACGGCAAACTCTCCGGTGGCGGTGATCTGGGCGAGGATTCTGGAGTAGTCCCCAAGCGTCACCAGACCGCAGAAGTCCTGCACGCAGATGGAATACATCGCCTCGTATTTGAGGGTGCGAAGGTTACGGCAGAAATCGTCCCGGGAGTTCGATGGTCCGCCGCTCATCCCGGCGAAACGGGTTTCGAGATATTCCGGCGTTACTGCAGGCGGATCGGCGGCGATGCTGGCGGCCCGTTCCGTGTTCGATTCGGCCCACCGCCCGTAACGGGGGGAAAACCCAGCGACTGTTTCGGCACGGCTCATCCCGCGGAGTTTCCCCTGCCGCCGCCTTCGATGATGTAGCCGATGTAAAACACGGTCCCCCCGGCGATCAGCATTCCGAGCTCGGTGTACATGTCGCGCTCGAAAAAGCCCTGCACAAGACCGAACCCCACCAGCCCGATCCCGAACACCTCAATCAGCTTGCCGGCCCAGAATCGCATTGGAATCAGCGCGTGACCGTGGGTGGTTTCAGGATTGGCTGGGTGAGCGGCTCCTCGCTCCGGCGCTGGAGCTCGACTTCCGTCACCAGCACGCTCGGTGCCACGGCCGCGACGGGGATATAGCCGCTTTCGGCCCCGCAGAAGCCGTTGAACACATGGTAGTCATCACCGGTGACGGTGATCTTGCGGATGGATGCCAGCGGTGTGCCGACGATATCGGCCCCCCGTACGAGGGTGAGTTTCCCGGTGGCGGCGTCCACCTGGTAGAGCTTGCGGGCGACCCCTTTGAACGACTGGACCCCCCAGCGGCTCGTGTTCGTCTCGCCGCCGTCCACCTCCTCGACATAGAGACCATAAGGCTTGCCCTGCCGCGTGGCCTCGGCTCGGAGCTCCTCGAACAGCCTGTCCTTGGGCAGCGTGTGGCTGGAGCGGACGATGAGGTTCCCCATGCGTGCCATCGGTGCCGAAAAGACGCCGGCCCGGCCGTGCCCGTTCGACCGGTCACGATTGCGGATGGGCGATCGCGACAGGAGAAAATCCTTCAGAACCCCGGATCGCACCAGCTCGACCCGTTGTGCGGGAACCCCTTCATCGTCATAACGGTAATGGCCGTTGAGCGTGATGCCGCTCTCCCGGTCCTGGGTGGGATCGTCAAAAACATCGATGAACGTGGGAATGATTTCCATGTCCAGCTTGTCGGCGAACGTCTGGCCGCCCTCATCATCATCCTGGCGTTCTCCCTCGAGCCGGTGCCCGACCGCCTCATGGAAATAGACGCCCGCCGCCGATGGAGAGAGAATGACCGGACCCGTATAGGGCGTCTGGACCGGGGCGTTACGTATCTGCACAAGTTCCTGGGCGGCTGATTCCACATCCTTGAGAAGCTGATCGAATGAAGGCAGATCTTCCTGTGTGCGTCCGTAGTAGGGCCGAACGGTTTCCACCTGCTGGCCGTCGTCGGCACGTCCCTGGGCGATGATGAAAATGGAATAGTTGGTGAAGGCCTCGGCGATGGCCGTTCCCTCGCTGTTCACGAAATAACGCTCAACGCCATAGGCCGTGTACCGTACGTCGGCGTCCAGTACTTCGGGCGTCTCCCGCAGCCTGGCCGACAGCCGCCGTACCCGGTCCCGCCAGCGGGCGGCGTCCGGATCGAACCGCACCGGTTCGCCCTCGAACTGCACCGGCTGGGCACGGGCGAAACTCCCCGTTTTGTACCGGTCCACCCGGCTGACATGACTCGCCCGCCGCTGGAAGAACTGCGAGACGGCCTGTTTGTATGCCTGGTCGGTTCCTGACCACAGGTCGAAACGGATCGCCTGTACGTCGGCGTCCAGTGACAGGAGCGGCGGGCGGCTCCAGCCCATGAAACCGAAACCGCCGCCCGACTGGTACCGGCTGCCTCCGGTGTTGTCGAAGCCATAGTCCCCCACGCGGACCTCCGTATAAAGTCCGCGCTGACGGGTCGAGCTGTCGGTATGCAGGCCACCGGCGCGTCCGGCGATATTTACCTGCCGGAGATCGTTGATCCGGTAGGCAGTGAAGTACGGAGCCGGAAAATCCTTCGCCTTGAGCTGGGTGCGCGAGCGGTCCAGTTCCTGCCGCATGGCGGCAAGAACGGCCGGGTAGGTCTCGCGGTCGAGAAGCCAGGTTTCCCCTTCGTCAGAGGCTGCCTGCGCGGCAGCGGGCTCGGACCGCGGGGCCGCTACCGGTGCCGGTTTGCATCCGGCAAACGGCAGGAAGGTGAGGGCGAGAGATATCAGGGCGAACAGGCGGCGGGGCCAGCCCGGTTGAACAGTCCACATGGGCGGCAGTATAGAGAAGAAAAGCGGGAAGTTCGCCATGAGTGCCGATGAAAAAGATCCGCCGGTGGGAATGGGAAGCGGACCGGACTGCCCGGAGGAAGCCGGCGATCTGGATGCCCGTCTTGACGCCCTTGGCGCATTTGCGGGGCGGCTTGCCCATGAGTTCAACAACGTCATCAACAGCATCATGAACACGGCGGCGCTTCTGAAAATCCAGGGCGGCCTGCCGCCAGACGCCGCGGAACTGGTCAATCTGATCGACCAGTCCACACGACGTGGAGCGGAGCTCACCGCTGCGCTGACCGGCTTTTCCCGGCCGGTGAGGCCGCAGTTTCGGGCCCTGGATGCATGGACACTGCTGGAGAGCGCCACCACCGCCGTCCGGAAACGGATGCCCCCGAAGGTGACGGTTGATACCGTGATGGCCACGGAAAGTCCTGGCGTCGCGGGTGTCCGGGTGGATGAACTGCTGTTTGTACAAATGCTCTCGGAACTGGCATTGAGTGCCGCGGAGGCGATGGGGGGAGAAGGAAAAATAGTCTTCTCCCTGGAGCAGCCGGCCGGTTCCGGAGTTGTGCGAATCGCTGTGACTGATACCGGCCCCGCCATCCCTGCAGCCGACCGCCCCCGGATATTCGATCCCTTTTATTCGGCCCGGACCGGCGGGAAGATATCCGGTCCCGGTCTCAGCCATGCCTGGCGTCTCGCCCATGACCAGAACGGGCGGCTCAGGCTTGCGCCCCGGCAACCCCTGCGAGGCGCAACTTTTCATATTGAGCTGCCGCTGGTTGCGGCTTCGGGTGAAACCGCCCCGGCCGCACCCGCTGGATCAGCCCCGCTGAAGGCGCCGGGCGGCCCGGTACGAATCCTCCTGGCCGACGACGATGAACCCAACCGTCTCCTTGGTTCCCGGTTGCTGGAAAAGTTCGGCCACAAGGTGACCCTCGCCCGCGACGGACTTGAAACGGTACAGATATTCCAGTCGCAAGCCGGGAGTTTCGACCTCATCATTGTGGATGAAAACATGCCTGGGCTCACGGGCACGGAGGTAATCTCGATCGTGCGCAAGGAACAGCCGGCTTTCCCGGCGATTCTCATCACGGGTGACGATGTTACCGGCAGCACTGCCGACGATGGCGTGATCCGGATGATGAAGCCCTATGATACGGACCGGTTTCTGGAGGCCATTGCGGTGGCCACCAGGCGGAAAGGACCCTGACGCTTGAAATCGCCGCTGTTTCTCCTCGCTTCCTCGTCTCCCCGCCGCCGGGAACTGCTGTCGGGAGCCGGTTACCGGTTCCGGGTTCTCGTTCCTGCCATTGACGAAACTTTTCGTCGCACGGAAACTCCGGTGGACATGGTGAGGCGCCTTGCCCGTGAGAAGGCAAGGGCGGTGATCGCGAAATACAACGCAACAGGCCATGTGGTGCTTGCTGCAGACACCACGGTCGTTCTGGACGGGCAGATTCTGGGAAAGCCGGCCTCCAATGACCACGCGGTCCGTCTGCTGCGCCAGCTTTCGGGCTGCGAGCATGAGGTTTTTACTGCCATCGCCGTCACGGACGGCGTCAGGGAAAAAGTCCGCTCCGTCCGGACCCGGGTGAGGTTCTTCAGCCATTCCCGTCCGGTAATCGAAAAATACGTCCTGACCGGAGAGCCGATGGACAAGGCCGGAGGCTATGCAATCCAGGGTGCCGGGGCCTTTCTCATAGAGAAGATCAGCGGCTCCTATACCAATGTCATTGGCCTGCCGATGGCGGAGACCGCCCGGATGCTCGCCGCATTTGGCGTGCTTCCCGGGTGAGGGCGGCGCAGCCGTGACCGGTATCGCCCGCCGCATTGCCCTTGTCCGCGAGGAAATTGCCGCCCATTGCCGGTCCTGTGGGCGCAGTCCGTCGGAGATCACGCTCATCGGCGTTTCCAAGTTCCATCCGGCATCGGCGGTGCGGGAGGCGGTTTCTGCCGGCCTGTCCGATATCGGCGAAAGCTACGTTCAGGAGTGGCGGAAAAAGGCGGACGAACTCGCGGATGCGCCGGTGCGGTGGCATTTCATCGGCCACCTGCAGACGAACAAGGTGAAATACCTGGTGGGCCGGACAGCACTGATCCACTCGGTCGATTCGGTACGCCTCATAGACGAAATTGCCCGCGTCGCTGAAAGCCGGCAGATTCGCCAGCCCATACTTCTCGAACTGAACCTTTCAGGCGATGCGGGCAAAACCGGGGCACGGGAGCCGGATCTGCCCGCACTTATGGAGGCGGCGCAAAGCCAGAAAGCGGCTGTCGATCTGAGGGGACTGATGTGCATGGGGCCACTTGGGGGAAGCCCGGACGAGGCCCGCCCGGTATTCCGTCGCTTGAAAGAACTGTCCGGAAGGTTCAATATGTCAGCTGGCGACGGTCCCCCGGTGCTCTCAATGGGCATGTCGGATGACTACCAGGTGGCTATCGCTGAAGGCGCAACGCACATACGGATCGGGACCGCCATCTTTGGCTCCCGGCCGGACCGTGAACCCGCCTGAGTTTCCTCCGGTCCTTCGGTTCCTTCTGCCCCACCCACGAACGACAGTGACGGCCCTCGTCTGTACCGTGTATCCGCCATCGGCTTGTTGATGGCGGGGAGCGGTGCTCCGCAGGTGCCGGATACTAAGGAAGCAGGATCTGTCAGGTGTCACTGAAACTGGCCATAGCGGGCGGCGGAGCCATGGGCGGAGCCCTGGCATCCGGGCTTGTTCGCGCCGGCACGCTGAAGGCATCCGAGATCATCATTATTGAGCCATTGGCAACGCGGCGCGATGAGCTCAGGCATGATCTCAAGGTGCAGGTGAGTGGCCGTCCGGCGGATTCGTTCCGGGCCGAGGTGCTGCTGCTCGCCGTCAAGCCCCAGACCTTGCCGGAGGCGGGGCCCGCCTATGCAAAGGGGTTTGCGCGCAAGACCGTGATCTCGATACTTGCGGGTTCGACCATCGCCACGCTCCGCACCTGGTTTTCGGGAGGCATTGCCCGGGTGATGCCCAATACACCGGCACTGGTGGGCGAGGGCGCGTCCGGCATCTGTTTTTCTGAAGTCGCTGTTCCGGAGCGGGAACGAATCCGCAAGTGGCTAGCTGCCGTGGGCGAAGTGGTGGAAGTGGCAAAGGAATCCGATCTGGACGCTGTGACCGGTCTCTCCGGGTCTGGCCCCGCCTACGTATTCGAGATGATCGAGGCACTCTCCGATGGCGGCGTGCTGGCGGGCCTTCCCCGCGATGTTGCCTTGAAGCTGGCCGCGCAGACCGTTCTCGGCGCGGCCCGGATGGTCATTGCGACCGGCCGGCATCCGGCCCAGCTCAAGGATCAGGTGACTTCCCCTGGCGGGACGACCATTGCCGGATGCGCCGAGCTGGAACGGCACGGCATGCGGTCTGCGTTCATAGCTGCCGTGAAGGCAGCCACGGAGCGGTCGCGCCAGTTGGGGTCTGCGGCAACAGCGGGTACAATGCAGCGCAAGAAGGTTAACAAGGCGTCATCCGCCCCGAAACGGCGGACGGCACGCAAAGGTGGTGGGCGATGAAACTCTCTCCGATGGAGATTCAGCAGAAAATATTCAACCGGTCATTCCGCGGTTTCAACGAGCAGGAAGTGAAAAACTTCCTGGAGGCCGTGGCGAGCGCCTATGCCGACGTGGTGCGCGAGAACAATACCATGCGGGAGACGATCGCCCGCCAGGAGCAGGAAATCCTGCAGCACCGCACCCGTGAGCAGACGCTGAAGGACACGCTTGTGACCGCGCAGCGGGCCGTTGAGGAGATGCGCCGCAATGCCCAGAAACAGGCCGAGCTCACTGTTGCCGAAGCCGAACTGAAGGCCGACGCGCTGGTCAAGGACGCGCATAACCGCATGGCCGATCTTCAGGGGCAGATACAGGAACTGAAGCGGCTCCGTCTCCAGTTTGAAACACACCTGCGCGCCGAGCTGGAACTCCACCAGAAGCTGCTTGAGGCCCAGTCGTCCAGCGAGGCCGAGCGGGCGCAGATCGAAAAGAAGGTCGCCTTCATCAAGAAGGGCGAGCAGGCGGGCTGACCGTCTTTGCACCCAGGGAACTCGTGACCAGCACCCGCTCCGCGCCATGGACGGATGATCCGGCGGGCGGAATTTTCCTCCACGTTCATGTCCAGCCCCGCGCCCGGAGAGCAGGGGTGCAGGGTATCCACCAGATGCCGTCAGGTCCGGTACTGAAGGTGGCCCTGACTTCGCCGCCCCTGGAAGGCCGTGCAAATGATGAGCTGGCTGATCTGATCGCCGGAGTGCTGGGGATCCGGAGTTCACAGGTCACGCTGGAGAGCGGCCACAAATCCCGTGACAAGCGGCTCCGGATTGCCGGTATTGCCGCAGCCGACGCCGAACGGCTGGCTTGGTAGGGGGATGTTTGCCCCTGCCGTATCCGGCAAGCATATACTGGTCCCATGGCTGAACTGCGTCCCAAGGGCTCCGGACATGACCTGCGAAAGTGCGTCTACAAGGTGCGCGACGAGGCGGCCGTGGCGGCGCTGCCAGAAGGCACCTCGCACAATGACCGGATGTCGGCGATGATTTTCCGCTGCACCAACCCGGCCAAAGCCGGTCCCACCAGCATGATTCTCTGCAAGATATGTCGTGAGAACAACGACGGGTATGAACCGGCTCCCGGTTCGCCCGACTATCAGGGGTAGGCGGGCTGTTTCACCCGCCGCTCGATCTCGGCCGGTGTGGCCGTTTCACTGAATCCCACCAGAAAGTCCCCGCAGATGAGGAACGACGGCACGCCGATGGTTTCGATCCCGTGCTCGCCAGCGAGCGTCTTCAGCCGGTCCCGGTTTGCCGGATTGGCGCGGACATCGAGATAGCTGACCTTGAGGCCGGGTTCGCGGGCGGCGAACTCCGCCAGATAGGCCTTGGCCGCCGTGCAGTGGGGGCACCCCTCCCGGACGAACACCGATATCTCCGGGCACCGGAGGCTGGGTGTTTCCGGTTGTGGCGCAGTCCTGGCGCCGCAGGAAACAAGGAAGGCGGCGGCAAGTGGAAGCGAATGGCGGCTACGCATGAGCCCGTCCACCTTCAGTCGGCGTAAATGATCGTTCCCACGTGCTCGCCCTTGAGAGCGCGGGTGAGATTGCCGGGCTTGAGCGAGTTGAAGATCTGGATCTGCTTGCAGGACTGGGCGCGGTCCAGATAGGTGAGCACGCTCCGTTCGACCACCAGGTCATCAAGATCGCGTTTCATCAGTTCGCGTACATGGATTTTCGGAATGAACTCGGCCTTGGGGTTCTTCTTCGGATCATCGGTGAAGAGTCCTTCCTCGTCCTTGGCAAAAAAGCACATGGGGGCGCCAAGGGCCTCAGCGGCGAGGTATACACCCGCGTCCGTCCGGTTCGGCGGGATACGGGTGCCGGGGCTCGGTTTCTCCCAGTATTCGTGCGGGGGCATGCCGGACATGACCGGGATGCAGCCCAGCCGGAAATAGAGGGGCAGCTTCTCGAAGTCATCGGGCATGATGTAGACGCCGCCGTGCTTGGCGAGCAGCATCTGGAGCATCCGGGCGTTCTGCCGGGGCACGGCGCAGCCGATACGGGCCATCACGCCGGTGGGTACCTCCAGGTCGAGGCCGATCTGGTAGGCGTGCCGCGCACGGGTGCCGCCACCAGCGCCGAGCAGGAGGTGGAAGCCGTCTTTAGCGCACTGGGCGATTTCGTCCACCAGTGGAAACAGCGCGGACCGGCCCCGGTCCATCACCGACTGGCCGCCGATCTTGATGACCTTCGTATTGGGCAGGATGGCCGTGACCGGCGCGTTTTTCTCGTCGATCAGGGATTCAATGACTCTGCGCTCGGGGGTCGTGCTCACGTTTGGGTGGTTCCTTCGCTGGGTGTCGCCTGTTTTCAGCCTGTGGGAGCAGGGCGTCAGGAATCAGGCGCGGATGATCGTGCCCACATGCTCGCCGTTGAGGGCCCGTTCCAGGTTCCCCGGCTCCAGGCCGTTGATGATCTGGATCTCGCGGATGTGGCGGCCGTTCTTCATGTATTCCAGTACCTTTTCCTCGATGATGAGTTCGGGGTAGTCGGCCCTGAGAATCTCGTCGCACGTCGCTTCCGGGATGAACTTCGCGTTCGGGTTGGTATCCGGGTTGTCGGTGTAAAGGCCCTTCTGGTCCTTGATGAAGATGAGGCTCCTGGCACCCACCACGTCGGCCGTAAGGTAGAGGCCCACGTCCGGTCCGTTCATCGGGAGGCGGCCCTTCCTGGGCGGTTCCTCCCAGAAGTGGTAGGGCGGCATGCAGATCACGATCGGCAGGATGCCCACTTCCAGGTAGATCGGAAGCTCGGGGAAATGCTCGCGGCACATGGCAACGCCGCCGTGGGCCGAGAGGATGGCCTGCAGCAGCGCCGCGTTCTGTTCCTCAACCGCCCCGGCGATCTGGGCGAGCCCGCCCGTGGGAAGCCCCAGATCAAGCCCCACGCTCATCGTGTGGCGCATGCGGGTGCCGCCGGACACGCCGACGATCATCTTGTATTTCGCCTTGGCGCGGACGAGCGCGTCGCAGAGCGGCAGCACGGCCGCCTTGCCGCGGTCCATGATCGAGTGGCCGCCCACCCCGATGATGTTCGCCTCCGGCAGGAGCCGGACCTCGCGCTGGGGTTCGGTGCTGGCGAGCAGTTCCTTGCTCAGCAGGGATTCGCGCATGAACCGCCCGACGATGTGCGTGCGGTTCTTTTCGCCTTCCTTGATGATGTCGGCCATTGGGGAGATTTCCTTTTCCCGTTACCGGAAGCGGCGGAGCATAACGGCCATCCCGGGGGATGCAAGTTTCACGGATCGCAGGGCCCCAGGGACAGCGGCTGGTTCACGGCGGCTCCCTTCACCCCGCCGGGGTAGAACAGGAGGCCCGGCCCCCGCTCCGGTATCCATACGCGGCTTTTCGTCAGGATCGCGGGCCGCATCCGGAGCCGCATGCCCGGCTTGTTCTCGATGCAGTAGTCCTCGGTAACGTCGGGCGGCAGGAAGTCGGTGATGGGGCATCCCTCCTCGCCGCAGGAGCGGATCTTCACGCGGGTGAGGGTCTTCAGTTCCTGTCCCGGCGCGTCGATGACGAGGTGCATCCGGTCTTCTTCGTCGTTCTCGATGATCCCCGGCCGGGGGCCGTCGAGGCGCGGGTCGCCGTAGGGAATGAGGTCGATCGAATAGAGGTTTTTCACCACCATCGGGGAGTTCTTCACCCGGTCGGTCAGTTTCAGCACCCCGCGTTTGTTCTGCATCAGGACGTAGCGGTCGGGGTTCTCGTCCAGTTCGGCCATGGGGAACCGCCAGGCGTCACCGAAACAGGGGACGAGATCAATGGCCGCGATGCTCCCCTGTCCGGTGGGGATGAGCGAATGGAGGCGGATCATCCGCCGTTCCTTCCTGGGGCGCTTGCGCTCGCGCTCCTGTTCCTTGCCGGTGGCCCGGACCCGGTGATCGCCGCTATAGGCCTCGGGCAGTTCGAAGAGCTCGTCGTTGGTCTTGATCCAGATGACCTCATCGAGCCGCTGGAGCCGGATCTCCCGGCCGGCACCCCTGCCGCAGCGGGACCTGGGCTTTTCCTCCTCCTCCGCCTCTTCCCCGGCTTCGGGGGGCTTGGCGCTGGCGAGGGGCCTGGCCTCGCGGACCGGATCCCGCCGGGATTCGGCTGCCCGTTCCCGTTGGCGCGGGGTCTTGGGTGCCGGGCGCTGGCGGAGCAGCATCATTCCCAGGGCAACAAGCAGGACGATGGCGGCAGTAACAAACAGTTTCTTGCGGCGACTCATGGCGGGTGGCCTGTAGCACCGGAGGCTGAAGATTCCAATAATTACAACGGATTAAGGTTGTTATGGATGAATGTTGTTGACACTGACTGGCTGGCCAGTTTATAAGAAATCCGTGGTCACGAACCCCCGCCAAACCGATGCCGAAACCGCCAGACCGGCGCAGGGTGCTGATTCTGTTCCCGAATCGGTGGACCGCATCGTCGAGGCGGCCATCCAGTGTTTCGCCCGCCACGGCTACGAAGGCGCCTCCACCAAGGAGATCGCGCTCGCCGCGGGGGTGTCGAAAAGCCTTCTCCACTACCACTTCGCCTCCAAGGAAGAGATCCTCATCGCCGCCGTGACGCGCATGAGCGAGGGGATCGCGGCGGGCGTGCTGGAGCGTTCGCGTGTCGAGGCCCCGTCGGTCGAGCGGCTGCTCACGGCCGCTGACGCCCTGTTCGACCTGCTGATCGCCAACCGCGAGCGCGTCGCCTTCCTCATGGAGATGTGGTCCACGGCCAACTTCAACGAACGCCTCCGGGAGCGGATACGGGAGTTCGACCGCCTCCAGCACCGGCTGGTGTGCGAGACGATCCGGGCGGCGCTCGGCCCCGACGCCGGCCGGCTGATGCTCCCCCTGGACCGGGCGGCCGCGCTGGTGCAGGCGGTGATCGCCGGGTTCGTCGTCCACAGCAACTTCATGGAGAACGGGCAGGAAGCCCGCCTCATGTTCGAGGACATCAAGCAGGTCCTGTTCCGCGGGGCCGTCGCCCTGAAACCCTGACGCTTAAGGAGATTCCATCATGGCCATTGCCGGATACGGAAAGACCCAGATTCGCTACGACATGTTCGACATGGAGCGCGACGCCGAGCAGGCCCGCCGGTTCGCCAGGTGCGAGAACATCTACCACAAGGGACAGGATCTCGCCTGGGACGGGAAGGATATCCTCCCGATGCTGCTCAGGGAGCACGGCGGCATCAATATCCCCGACGACAAGCGCAAGGCCATCTCGCGCATCTTCGCCATCATCATGTGGGGCGAACTCGCCGCGTGGAAGATCAGCGCCCAGCTCGCCGACGGGCTGGTGCCGCTGGAGGCGAAGATGGCCGCCACGAGCCAGGCGTTCGACGAGGCCCGCCACTTCTACGTGATGCACGATTACCTGAAGGAACTGGGCTACGTCCCCAAGCGGATGGACCGCCCGCCGCAGGCGCTCCTGGACCTCGTGCTCGACACGCCGAACCTCGCCTACAAGCTGCTCGGCATGCAGCTCATGATCGAGACGATGGCGCTCACGATCTTCCAGACCGTGCGGGAACTGAAGGCCGAGCCGGTCATCGCCGAGCTGATGAAATACTATGAGCGCGACGAGGCCCGGCACGTGGGCCTTGGCATGCAGTATCTGCCGGAGATGATCCGGGGCATGTCGAAGGCCGAGGTGAGCGCGATGATGGTCTTCCAGGCGCGGATCCTGTTCTGGGCCATGTGGGAGACGAAGATGCTGGAGAAGGATTTCGAAACCCTCGGCATCGAGCCCCGGAAGGTAATGGAACTGGGCCGCTCCAAGCAGGTGATGGCGATGAAGGCGGCCTTCAAGGTGCTCGGCATTGATCTCGACGAGGAGCGCAGCCCCGCCATCATGGCGCTCAACATCGCCAACGAGTTCCTGTTTCCCACCGAGGAGACGAAGGACGACTGGGTGGCCATGTTCCAGGCCGCCCTTGCCGCCGCCACCGAGCGGGTGCCCGCCGACCCCGCGGCCCTCGACATCCACAGCTCGCACCAGATCCGGCTGGCGAACGGCGGCACCGCGCCCGCCGAGCGCGACCTGTCGAACACCTGAGCCGGGCCGCCAGGCCCTGCTCCCTGCCTGACACCTCACCGGCCCGTTCCGGCCCCCGTGGTATAATGGGTGGCGGACATGGGTCCGCACGCCCCATTGAAAAAGCAGCAGGCCCGGCCCTGAAGGGGTTTGAAAGTTTCGCAAATTGCTTCGGTTTCAGGAAATTAGTGTCCTGCTTTTCAGGCTGTTAGCCGTGTTGCGCCCGGCCGGTGAACCGGGCCGCCGCCACGCCTCACCACGGCTCACCACGCTTCGCCACACCTCACCATGGGTCAGGCCGGTAGAAGGTGATGGAGATCACGCCAAAATAGTAAGTGAAAACAGTTAATTACAGCCACCACGCTTCACCACGGCTCACCACGCCTCGTTTGAGGTGAGGCGCGGCCGCCAGGCGGTCTTGCCCCTTGGGAATGCCGGGAAAGGGTTATCCAGAACAGAAATCAGTTCTGATTATGGGGATCAGGGGGCCGTGATATACTGGGCGCAAGATGGTGGGACTGGCGATGAATACCGGACCGGCCAATGACCTGACATTCACCCGCAAGCGGCAGGACGCCGCGCTTGGCCTCATGAACTTCGAAAACCGTTACTACGACCCCCTCGTGGGCCGGTTCATCTCCGCCGATCCCCGGCAACTCGAACCCGCTCCGCTTCAGGCGATGCGGCTTGTCGAATGGGGGTTCCAGTCGGGCAGAGCCGCGCCTGCGGACGGCATCCGGGAGCAGGTGCAGGACTGGCAGGGGCGGACATTTGAGCCGCAGGATCTGAACCGGTTCAGCTACGTGCTCAACAACCCGCTGAACCGGGTGGATGTGGACGGGTACGGGTTCTGGAAGTGGGTGAAGAAGTTCGTTCTGAAAGTGTTATCCAGCGTGATCAGCATCGTCATGCAGGCACTCTTCATGGCAATTCTCCCCATTCCCTTGCCCGGCTTTGGGCTGTCGGATGCGTTCTGGGATATACTTGGGCAGATGGCGGCAAACCCATTTGTGATCGGTGCAGACGCGGCAACCTACGCATCGACCCAGCGGCAGGGGGGCGTGGGGTTCCACGGATATCTGACCGGGGCCCGAACGACACTATTCGGACTGACGGCTGGCGTTGCCGCGATTGCAGTCGGTGCGATGCAGGGGAAGCATGTTGGCATCCATGCCGAATCTGTCGATGGCACCGGGGTGATTGCATTCTCGGGCGCCGGATTCGTGCTTGGCGATGCACCAGCCCAGACCTTGGGGCATGCGGTACTGATAAAATCCCCAAAGGGCCGTGCGGGGAGTCCAGCACGCCATACCTATGGCGGAAAGATGTACGACGAGTCTGTTCATTTCGCATCCCAGGTTGGCGTGCTTGGAAATGCCTACATCCCGCTGCATGTAGCGACAGGTTTGTCGAGCCTGGTATTCAGTGGAGACTGGCATGGTCGATCAAACCCCCTGGAGGCAGGACATCATGAAAAATTTGGCATTGGGCACAATCAGGAGTCGTGGCCGTGGGGGAAATGGCCGTACTGAAAGTCTTCGATTGTGTGGCACCCTAATGGTCTTTTGTATCTTTGGGTGTGATTATACGGATTTTAAGTGGGTTTCGTGCAATGTTCCTGTCGAAAACTACTGCTTGAATATATTTTTGGAGTCTGGAGCCGACGGAAATTTCAGTTTCGGCGAAAATGTAATTCGTGAGGATTGTGAAACACAGTTGAATGGTGAATTCTCAACTGCCGAATGTGCAAATAAGGGAGCTATTAGTAGATGTGTATTGGATGATGCCTACCCGAAAATCCATGAGAGATATGCGTCTTACTTTTATTTTTATTACTTTCCTGAATTTCAAAATCCACGAACTCATTGCAGGGACGTAGGCGGATTGTATCAGCTTCCGGATGAATGGGACGAGTAGGGTGGTGTGCAGCTATTTTGAAGGACAGCCGCCACTCCCATCACCGGCCCCAGATGCGTGAGAATCCGGTCGAAGGCGGCCCGGACCTGCATGTCGCCGTACCAGGGCGAGACGAGAAACATCAGGTAAACGGCCGCGAGATACATCCAGGCGGAAGCGAGCAGCAGCCGGTGGGGCGCGAAGGCAGGAGCGGCGGGGTCCCGGCGGGCGAGTTCCCGTGCCGCCTGCAGCGTGAGCAGCACCAGTAGCCAGCCCAGCAGCAGCCGGTGGGGCATCAGGAGCAGGTAGCGGACCATCCGGACGAGGACGGGCGCGATCTTCTCCGAGATGCGCGGCCAGTCCCAGGCGATGAGGTTGGCGAGGTAGTTCTCCTCGTAGAAAGAGGCCCGCTCGCCCCTGACGCCGCTGTCACCTGACGGCAAAAGAAATCGGAGTTTTCACGGCGGTTTTCCGTTGGCGGGCCTTGGGGCTTTGGGCTACTCATAGGGGCCGCGCACGGGCGCGCCCATCCAAATAAGCATCACGACCAGGAGACCGGTACCGTCATGGACATGTCGTTTACCCCCGAGCAGATCAGATTCAGGGAAGAGGTCCGCCAGTGGATCGAGCAGGCGATGCCGGCCCCGATCCGCAAGAAGGCCCAGAACGGCGCCCACTTCGAGCACGAGGAGCAGATGGAGTGGCACAAGACCCTGTACAAGAAGGGCTGGGTCGCCCCGCATTGGCCGAAGGAGGTGGGCGGTACCGGCTGGGACGCCACGCAGCGGTTCATCTTCAACGAGGAGCTGTCCCGCGCCTCGGCGCCGCCGCTCTCGCCCTTCGGGCTGGCGATGGTGGGCCCGCTCATCATCCAGTTCGGCACGCCGGAGCAGAAGACCCGCTACCTGCCGAAGATCCTCGCCGGCGAGGAGGTGTGGTGCCAGGGCTACTCGGAGCCGAACTCCGGCTCGGACCTCGCCAGTCTCCAGCTCAAGGCCGAGAAGGACGGAGACAACTACGTCCTGAACGGCCAGAAGACCTGGACAACCCACGCCCAGTATGCCGACTGGATCTTCGTCCTCTGCCGGACAAAGTTCGACGGCAAGCAGCAGGAGGGGATCACCTTCCTCCTGTGCGACGTCAAGAACACGCCGGGCATCACCGTCAAGCCGTTCATGACCACCGGCGGCACGCTCGCCTTCTCGGAGACCTGGTTCGAGAACGCCCGTGTTCCGCAGGCCAACCGCGTGGGCCCCGAAAACGGCGGCTGGACGATGGCGAAGGCGCTGCTCGGCCACGAGCGGACGACCATCGCCGGGGTGGGCGAGATCCGGCGCTACATCAACCTCATCAAGCGGATCGCCCGCGACACGAAGGTGGGCACCGGTTCGCTGCTGGAAGACCCGGCATTCCGGGCGCGGATCGCCGCGCTGGAGATCAGGCACCGGGCGCTCATGATGGCCAACTACCGCACGCTCGCCTCGGCGCAGCTCGGCCGCGCCCCGGGACCGGAAAGCTCGATCCTCAAGATCGTTGGCTCCGAGATCCAGCAGTACTGCTACGAACTGATGATGGACGCCATGGGTCACAACGCCCTGGGGTGGTTCGATTCGGGCGAGATCCTGCCGATGCACGAGCAGTGGGTCGCCTCCCAGTTCAACTACCTGCGGGCGACGACGATCTACGGCGGATCGAACGAGATCCAGCGGAACATCATCGCCAAGCTGATTCTCCAGCTTCCGGGCGCCTGATCCGGCAACGCGACACCACAAGTTAGGAGCCAGTGCCATGAATTTCGATCTCACCGATGAACAGAAGATGCTCGTTTCGGCGGTCGGCAAGTTCGTCAAGAACGAGTCGAACGTCGAGCGGTTCCGCAAGGCCCGGACGACCGCCGCCGTCTGGGACAAGGCCGTATGGAAGAAGATGGGCGACAACGGCTGGATGGGCGTCGCCTTCTCCGAGGCGGACGGCGGCTTCGGCGGGAGCTTCGTGGACGCGGCGCTGATCCTGGAACAGTTCGGCCGCGGGCTGGTGCCAGAGCCCTACATCGCGTCGGTGATCCTGGGCGGCGAGGCCATCGCCTCGGCCGGCACGAAGGAGCAGAAGGAGAAGTTCCTCGCCCCGATGATCGAGGGCGCAACGTCGCTGGCGCTCGCCTATGCGGAAAACCAGAGCCGCTACAACCTGAACGACTGCCTTACGAAGGCCGAGAAGTCCGGCAGCGGCTGGAAGATCACCGGCGAGAAACGGTGGGTGCTGAATGGCCACGCGGCTGACCAGATCGTCGTGGCGGCCCGCACCAGTGGCGGCCAGTTCGACGCGGACGGCCTCTCGCTCTTCATCGTGGACGGCAACGCCGCCGGTCTTGAGCGGACGGCGGTCAGTGGCATGGACGGCCACAAGACCGGCTGGCTGAAGCTGAAGGGTGTCGAGGTGGGTGCGGACCGGCTTCTGGGCGGGGCGGGAAAGGCCCTGTCCGTGCTGGAACGGCTCGTTGACCGGGCGGCGGCCGCCGCCTGCGCCGAGTCGCAGGGCTGCCTGCAGGAACTGTTCGAGCGGACGGTGCTGTACCTCAAGCAGCGCGAGCAGTTCGGCCGTCCCATCGGATCGTTCCAGGTGCTCCAGCACCGGGCGGCCGACATGTTCGCCCAGGTGGAATTGTGCAAGTCGATGATGATCCTCGCGGCGATCAAGGCCGACGAGACGGACGAGACCGAGCGCAAGGAGCAGATTTCGGCGGCGAAGGCCTACCTGACCGAGGGCGGATGGGTCGTGCAGAAGCAGGCGATCCAGCTCCACGGCGGCATTGGAATCACCGACGAGCAGGACGCCGGTCTCTTCTTCAAGCGGGTGCGCGTCCTGCAGGGACTTTTCGGCGACGCCGACCATCACATAAGCCGCTTCTCGAAACTGGCGAGCTTCGAGCGGTCGCTGAAGAGCGCTTAAGTCCCCAGGCTTCAGAGAAGTTGAAGGTCAGGCGGGCGGCTTTTCCTGCCCGCTGTCGTCTTGCTGGCCTTTTGCCCAGCGTCCCATGGACAGGAAAAACCCGCCGCTGGCGAAATAGGCCAGCGCCCACTGCCAGCCGGTCCCAAACCCGATACGGTAGATCCCGCCCGACGGGCCGGTCTCGCCGGCATGAACGAACCCGAAGAACGCGAGCCCCCCGCCGGCAAACGCCCAGAGCGCGGCGCGCCGGAACCGCCGGTCAATCAGCTCCGCGCTCAGGGCCGACCAGACCATGCAGGTGAGCATGAACCCCTGCGAGATGGCAGTGAGGCCGTCGAGGTTCAGTCCGGCCGCCGCGAACGCGCCCCTGTTTTCCAGCACCCGGCCCGCGAGTCCGGAATCCCCGGTGGCGAAGCTGGCGGCTCCCAGCGTCTGCGTGAGAACAAGAAGTCCCCAGGCCGCGATGGCGGGGAACAGTCCCACGGCGACGGCGGGCGCGTGGGTCTGGGGGGTCGCCTCAAATGCCTGCGCGGTGATGATGATGCCGATCCACAGGACGATCGCCATGCCCGCTTCCATCGGGATGAAGGCATTGACGAGGAAGGTCAGTCCCGAGAGCGCAAGGACCGTGAAAAATATGCCGTTCAGGACCGAATAGCCGGATGTCGCGCCGAGCCGTTTCCAGCCCGGATGGCCGATGTAGATCGTCGTCGGAAAGCAGGAGCCGAACAGGGCGGCGGCGCCGGAACCGAGCCCGTTCACCAGCATGGAGGGCCGCGTCGGGAACCGGTCCCCGGCGGCCTCGGCCGATTCGAGATTCTGCAGCGACCCCAGCACGTTGAAGAGCCCCATCGGGAGCATCACGGGGACGAGGTATTCCAGCATGAGCGGGTTCGTGAGGCCCGCCAGCAGATCCCCGATGACCGGCAGGGGAAGGTGGAAACCGGCGTGGGCGGCGGCCTCGCCGATGCGGGCGGGATCGACCGGCGTTTCGAGGCCCAGGCCCCGGAGCAGCCAGGCGGCGAGCGTCCCCAGCCCCACGGCCCACGCACCGCCGGGCAGTCCGAGCGGCATCCGGGTGTGGGCGAAGTAGGTGGTGAGGATCACCCCGAGCGGCAGGATCGCCACGAGCGGCGACTGGAACGTCCGGATGGCGAAATCAATGGAGATGAAGCTGATGGCGATGCCGGCGAGGGTGGACAGTAACGCCGCCCTCGGCGTGTGCCGGCGGATCCAGTCCCCGGCGAAGGCCCCGGCCGATTCGAACACCGCCGACACGAAGCAGGCGGCGACGCCCACCTGCCAGGCGAGCCGGGCGGCACTTTCGGTGGATGCGCCGCCGTGCTGTGCGGCGAGCTTCACCGGCAGCATGACGAGGAACACGTAGGCAAACAGCGAGACGGTATTGATCCCGTAGGGGAGGGCGGTAACGCCCGTGCGGCCGGTTTCGGCCGACACCCGCCGGGCCTGCCAGGCATAGTAGAGGTTCCCGACCAGGATCGAGACAGCCGCGCCCGGTATGACCGTGCCCAGCACCAGTTCCACCGGAAAACCGAGGACTCCGGTGCAAAGCCCCAGGATCAGGATGAACTGGATGAGGTTGTCGATGGCGAGGCCGAAAAACCCGTCAATGTCGCCCTTGACAAACCACGGCTGCGCGTTGCCGGCGGCGGAATCCTGCACGGTCCCCATGAACACTCTCCCCGCTGGCTTTCTGCTCCGGAAGCAGGGCCGCCAGCGGGGATGAGCCTAACCGGGGAACGGGACGGAGGGGAGCGGGCTTATGCCGCGACCGGTTTTGGGGGAGATTCGCTGCGGCGGGCGGAGCCCTTCAGCCAGCTCTCCACGTCCTTGCCGGTGCGGATGTAGAGCATCGTGCCGAGGAAGATGCCGAGCACGGTGAAGGCCGCCATGACTTTTCCCTCGCCGAGCTGGCTCAAGGCCGTGCCGGGACAGGTACCGGTGATACCCCACCCGGCTCCGAACAGGAGTCCGCCCCAGAGGTTCCCCGGCGAGGCGGGCTTTGGGCAGAGTTCCACAGGCTTGTCTTCAGCCGTCCTGATTCCCGATTTCTGCAGGAGCCGGAGTCCGATCCCGGCGGTGACGATGGCCGTGCCCATCACGCCCATCAGGTGATAGTCGCGGAGCAGGAACATTTCGGCGATGGCCGTGTAGTCGGTGGCGCCGATTCTCGACAGGATGAAGCCGAACAGAATTCCGAATCCGAGCAGTTTGAGTGTGCGCATATGTGGTGTTCCTCCGCGAGGTTATCCGGCAATCAGCCGGAACATGATATTGGTGACGGCCATTCCAGCGATCATGAAGCCGATGGTGGCGATGATGGAACTGCGGGCGATCTGGGCGACACCGACGATGGCGTGGCCCGACGTGCAGCCTCCGGCGAGCCGTGCGCCATAGCCGATCAGCATGCCGCCGCCGGTGAAGATCAGGGTCTTTGCCCAGAGGGGAGGCGCCAGTTCGGCGTCCAGCAGCCCCATCAGTGCCGTCGGGTGGTAGCTTCCGGCGAGGAGGACCGACAGGAGCCCGCCCAGGACGATACCGCCGATGAACGGCAGCCGCCAGGACTTGCGGACTTTCGGATCGGAGACGGCCGAGCAGGCGTCGGCGTATCCGGTGGAGACACCGAGCAGGTGGCCTGATCCAAGAACGAATACGAGGACGAACAGTCCCACGGCGAGCCCGCCGGCCCACCAGGGCCAACGCTCAACGAACAGGGTTTCAATCATGGTCTGGGAACCTCCTTGTAGATGATGAACAGGGCCATTACGAAAACGAACGCGGCAAACCCCTTGCGGAGCGACTGGGCGCTGATCCGCTTGCCCAGTGGCGCGCCGATGAGCGACCCGGCCGCTGCCGCGGCGGTGACGACCGCCGCGAGCCGGTAATCAATGGTGACGTGGCTGATATAGCCAGCGAATCCGGTAGCGGACTTGAGGGCGATGACCACAAGCGACGTTCCGATGGCGGCCTTCATGATGAGGCCGCCCATCATCACCAGCGCAGGGACCACAAGAAATCCGCCGCCCGCGCCCACGAGACCAGTGACGGTGCCGACCGCCAGTCCCTCGGCCGCTATCCGGCCGTAGGGCAGTTTCCCTCCGCTGCCGAGGACGCCGCAGGGATTGGCAGCCTGCTCGGCGGTTTCGGCGCGTCCAAACCACATGGCTGCCGCCGTCGCGATCATGATGGCAGCAAAGAGAAGCAGGAGAATCCAGGCCGGTATGAACTGGGCTACCCGGCCGCCTCCGTAGGCGCCCAGCATCGCCGCCGGGCTGAAGGCAATGGCGTTCTTCCAGCAGACGTTTCCGTTCCGGTGGTGCTGGATGGCTGCCACCGCGCTGGTGACTGATACCACCAGCAGGGAGGTGGCGATGGCAGGTTTCTCGGCCATGCCGAGCGCGTAGATCAGGATCGGAACGGTGAGGATCGACCCACCGCCCCCCAGAAGCCCGAGGGAGAGGCCTATCAGCAGCGAGAGGGCGGCGGCGACAAGTAGCAAGGGTCTTTCCTCCGTTGGCAGCGGCTGGTCCGGATCAGGCGGCGGGTTTTCCGGCGGCGATGGAGCAGCTGGCCGCCGCTGCCGGTTCCCCGCGGGATGCCTCCCAGGCGGCGATGCCGCCCACGAGGTCCGCCACCTTTGTGTACCCCATCTGCTGCAGGATACTCGCGCCGATGGCTGACCGGTATCCGCTGGCGCAGTGAACCACGATGCTGCGGTCCCTGGACAGCTCATCGGCCCGCTCGCGCAACCGGTTCAGCGGCAGGTTGATACTGCCCCCGATCCGGCGTCCGCTCCATTCCTTCTCGCTGCGGATATCGACCACGAGCGGCGGGTTTTTCGAGGCCATCGCCTCGGCGAGGTTCCCGGCAGTGATCCGCTCGGTCTTTTCCACCAGTTCCGGGCGGGCCTGACAGGCTTCCATGCAGGCGTGGAGGTAACCGGCGAGGTTGTCGAACCCGATCCGTCCGAGCCGTGTCGCAGCCTCATTTTCCCGGCCGGGCTCGGCGATGATGACGATGGGCCGTTCCTTGTCGAGCAGCGTGCCCGCCCAGGTGGCATATTTGCCGCCCAGCCCGATGTTGAGAGAGCCCTTGAGGTGCGCGGCCTCGAACTCGGCCGGATCGCGCACATCGACCACCTGCGCGCCGGCGTTCTGGAGCCTGAGCACATCATCGATGGCGAGTTTTTTCAGGCCCTTTTCGAGCGCCTCGTCGAGGGTCTGGCGTTCCTTCCGGTTCAGAATGGCGTCATGAACGAAGTAGGCGGGGGCATCGGGCTGGTCCGCCGTGACGATCTTGCGGAACTCCTCCTCGCTCATGGGCTGGAGCGCATAGTTGAACTTCCGCTGGATGCCGATCGTGGATGAAGTGTCGCTGCTCAGGTTCTTCCCGCACAGGGAACCCGCACCGTGGGCCGGGTAGACGATGGTTTCGTCAGGGAGCTTCATCAGGCGCTCGTGGAGCGAATGGTAAAGCATTCTGGCCAGTTCGTCGGCGGTGACGCCGATGGAGGCGAGCAGATCGGGACGGCCCACGTCGCCGATGAACAGGGTATCGCCGGTGAAGACCGCCTGGGGCTTCCGGGCGTCTTTTTCCAGGTCATACACGACGATGGAGATGCCCTCGGGCGTATGGCCGGGGGTTTCCAGTATTTCGAGCCGCACCTTGCCGAACTCAAGCACGTCGCCGTTTTTCAGGGGCGTGTGGGCGTATTCCGCTCCTGCTCTCGCACCAAGATAGATCGCCGCGCCTTCGCGGTCCCTCAGTTCCAGATGGCCCGCCAGAAAGTCCGCATGGAAATGGGTCAGGAACACATGCCTGATCTTGAGGCCATTGGCCTTGGCGTCGGCGATGTACTGGTCCACGTCCCGCTGCGGATCGATGACCGCCGCCACGCCGGTTTCCCTGTCCCCGACGAGGTAGGAGGCATGGGCGAGACAGCCGAGGTAATACTGCTTGAGAATCATGATCTGGGCTCCTTCTCACCCCGCTATATCAATCGGTGTGCCACCCTCAGGGTATCAGCGATGAAATCCGGAAATCATGAGTTTTATCAGTCAGTTATCTCAGTATTTCGGATATGTTAAAAGGCGAATGATACCGGTATGCTAACCTAAAAAGTTAACATAGTGTAAACCAGATTGTTAACTGTAAGGGTTATCACTCTGGGGCGGTGTCAGCATCTATGCCGAGCCGCTTGAGCTTCTTCCAGAGGGCGACCCGGCTGATGCCCAGCAGACGGGCTGCTTCGGTCCGGTTGCCGTGTGACTGGCGGAGGGCTTCGAGCGCCCGCATCCGTTCGGCCATAGAACTGGCGGGGCCCTTCGGTGCCCGGTGGCGTTTGGCTGTCCCGGCATGAGCTGCCGGCGGTTCTGCCGTCCGCAGTTCGGGAGGCAGGTCGAACAGGGTGATCTGCTCGCCCTGGACGGTGACCAGCGCATGCTCGATGGCATTGCGGAGTTCGCGGACGTTTCCCGGCCAGCCGTAGTCCATCATCTTCTGCAGGGCGTCGTGGCTGATGCCGGTCACCGGGCGCGGGCGGCCCCTGGCCGCCTCGCCGAGAAAATGGTTCACCAGCAGCGGCAGATCCTCGCGGCGTTCCCTCAGGGAGGGAAGACGGATCTCGAACACGCGGATCCGGTAGTAGAAATCCTCCCGCATGGTCCCGGCGGCAATAAGACCGGCAAGGTCGCGGTTGGTGGCCGTGACCAGCCGGACATTGACTGTAGTCGCCCGGTCGTCGCCGACGCGGCGGATCTCGCGGGTTTCCAGCGCCCGGAGAAGCTTGAGCTGGAGTAGCGGGCTGACGTCGCCGATCTCGTCCAGAAACAGCGTTCCCCCGTCGGCAGCCTGGAATACGCCCGTCTTGTCCCGGATCGCCCCGGTAAAGGCTCCGCGCACATGGCCGAACAGCTCGCTCTCCAGCAGGGTTTCCGGCAGGGCCGAGCAGTTGACGGCGATGAACGGCTTATCCTTGCGGTCGCTCAGGGAGTGGACGGCCCGAGCCGCCAGTTCCTTTCCCGTTCCGGATTCGCCGGTGACGAGCACCGTCACGTCGCTCTGCGCCGCCAGCCGGATGCGCCGGAACACCTCCTGCATGATGGCACTTTTCCCGACCATCCCCTCGAACGCATGCCGGGAGCGGGACTGCTCTTCCAGCAGGGCGATGCGCTCGTTGGCCGTGACAAAGGAGGTCATGTCGGCGAAGGTGCCGACGGCCCCCTGCACCTTGCCTGCGGAATCGGTAAGTACACGGACATTGCCGTGCAGATGCAGCTCCCGTCCGTCACGGGAGAGGACCTTGCACTCCTGGTTGCAGATTCCTGCGGGGACCGGCGGCGGCTGGCTCATCAGTTCCCGCAGGTTGCCGAAACCCTTGCAGTTGGGGCCTTCCAGGATCGTGCAGGGCCGGCCGACCACATCCTCGCTCCGGTAGCCGGTGATTCTCTCGGCGCCCTCGCTCCAGGCCGCGAAGTTGCCGCTGGCATCCACGGTAAAGACACCATCGGCCATGGCGTCCACCACGGCGGCGAGGATCGCGGGGTCTTTACGGAAATCCAGTTCCATGCGGAAGGTCCGTGCTCCTGATTCAGGGCGCAGCGGGCTCCGCAGTCATGACACGGATTCTCGTCACTGCCGGGATCCGGATGAAGGGATCGTTGGTCCGTTCGATTCGCCCGCCCTGTCCATGGTACTCGGGGAACGGGTTGGCGGGATCGAGCATGACGACCAGGGCCTCGCCCCTCTGGTTCAGGAGGAGGGCCGGAATGAGTGCGCCGGTATCTTTCCCCGCCTTGAGCGTCACGACGATCCCGTGCCGGCCGGTGATTTCATAAGTGGCGGTGGCCGGATCGGCGCCTGTCAGGGTTTCAAGCCGCCAGGCGCGGCGCTGGTCATCGGAATAGTCGGGCGGCGTGGAGGCGAGTTTTTCTCCGGTGAGTGACTGCCGCTTTTCATCACCGGAGAATATCTCCACCGGCTGCGTGGTGATCGGACGGGCCTCGGATGGAACCGGCAGGCGAGGCATCATCTTCCCTTCGTTCTGGGGGCCGGTATTGCATGCCGACAGGGAAGCAAGAACCAGAAGAACCCTGTAATACAGCTTCATGATCCTTATCCTCCGCTTTCGTCATCAAAGTACCCGCCCCCGGCGGGCAGAAGTTCCTCGATGGCTCCGGTCCCCTCGATCCTGCCGTTGCGGATCAGGATAGCACGGGTGGCGAGCTGGAGCGCCTCCATCCGGTGATGGGTGACGAGAAGCCCCGGAATACCGGCCTCGCCGATGAGTTGGCGGACGTCTTCCCCCAGTGACCGGCGAAGTTCCCGGTCGAGTGCCGAAAACGCCTCGTCCAGCAGGACCAGCGAGGGTGACCGGGCGAAGGCGCGGGCGAGCGCCACGCGCTGCGCCTCGCCACCGGAAAATGTCGCTGGCTTGCGTTTCGCCAGATGGGGGACCTTCATCCGTTCCAGCATGTGCAGGGCCCGGTCGCGGCGCTCGTTCCGGCCGATTTCGCGGCTGATCCCGTATTCGACGTTGCCGAGCGCGCTCAGGTGCGGAAACAGCGCCGCCGACTGGAACACGAAGGATATGCCCCGCTTGTGGACCGGTGTATCGGCTCCGGTTCCGGAATCGTACCAGATGTTTGAGCCGAGCTGCACACGGCCGGACGCCGGACGCCGGAGTCCGGCGATGAGTGCGAGCACGGTGCTTTTGCCTGAACCGGATGGCCCGAACAGCACGGTGAGCCCCGGCGGAACTTCAAGGCCGACATCCAGCGTGAACCCGCCATCGCCAGGGACGGCATAGTTCAGCACTGCGGCAAGGGTATCAGGCATGGGAATGCGGTTTTCCGGTCAGCTTGTTGGCTGCATACAGCATGAAAACGGCAACGGCCGTCAGCACCACGATCATGGCGAGCGCCTCACGCTCGCGGTTCGCCTGAATGGCATCGTAGATGGCGAGCGAGGCCGTTTGGGTCTTGCCGGGGATGTTTCCCGCCACCATGAGCGTCGCGCCGAAATCCCCGAGCGCACGGGCGAAGCCAAGCATGATCCCCGCCATGATTCCCGGCCAGGCGAGCGGAATCCGGACGGTCCAGAAGACGCGCAGCCGGTTTGCGCCGAGCGTCCGGGCTGCCTGTACCAGCACCGGCGGCACGCCTTCGAATGCGGTACGGGACGATTTCACCACGAACGGCAGCGCGCCCAGCATGGCCGCGAGCACGGCGCCGGTCTGGGTGAATACGATGGGCGAGCCGAAAATGTCTTCCCAGACGCCGCCGATGAAACTGCGCCGTCCGACGGCGACCAGCACGTAGTAGCCGAGCACGGTCGGCGGGAGAATCATCGGAACGGTGAAGAGGACATCCAGCAGGTCACGGCCGGGAAACTTCCGGGTGGCCAGCAGGATGGCGAGAATGATCCCCACCACGGCTGCCACGAGCGTCGCAATGGCCGAAACCTTCAGCGAGAGGAGGATCGGACTCCACTGTATCATGGGGCGTGTGCGATCTGCTCTCCCGGTAGCACGAAACCATAGCGCTTCATGACCGCCCGCCCTTCAGGGGAGTTGATGAACCGGGCGAACTCCTTGCCGGTCTCCACGTTGTCGCCACCTGTGCAGGCCGCAAGTGCCTGGTCGATCGGCTTGTGAAGTTCCTCGGGGACCAGTTCCCAGACACCATTGGGCGTGACAATGGCCAGCGAGAGGGCGACGACGGCGGCCTCGACGTTTCCGGACTCGGCGAACTGGAGCGTCTGCCGGACGTTCTCGCCGTACACCAGCTTCGGCTCGATGGCCTCCCAGGTTCCGGTCGATTCCATTGCCTGTTTTGCCGCCTTTCCGTAGGGTGCGTGCTCCGGATTGGCGATGGCGATCTTCTGGAAGGCCGCGCCGGTCAGCGCCTCGATCTTCTCCGGCGCCGGGATGGTGGAATCTTTCCGGGTCCAGATGGCAATCCGCCCGCGTGCATACATGGCCTTGGTATCGGGCAGGCAGACACCGGCGGCAATGACGTCATCGACAAACGACTCATTGGCGGCCACGAACAGGTCGAACGGTGCGCCGTTGTTGATCTGCTGGGCCAGCTGGCCCGTGGAGCCAAAGACGAAAACCGGCTTCTTTCCGGTCTGTTTTTCAAACAGCGAGCCCAGTTCCTCGAATGCGAAGTGCAGGTCCGCCGCCGCGCCGACCTTGAACGTCACGGGTTCCGGAGCCTTTGCCGGGGCCTGCGGATTCGGGGATTTCTGGCAGCCGGTCAGGGCTGCCGCCGCCAGCAGGAACAGGAACGGCTTGAAGATACGGGCAGGATTCATCTGTGACTCCTTGACAGGGCGCGAGCCTATCTATTTCATCCGGAGACACCGAAGCAAGACAGGTTTCAGCCCTGCGGCAGCCGGTCCTTGGGTATATCCTTGAGGCACGGGTAGGCCCGGTCCTTGGAGGACAGTTGCGGATCAGCCAGTGGCCAGTTGATCCCGATATCCGGGTCATTCCAGAGGATCCCGCCCTCGTCATCCGGGCGGTAGTAGTCGGTGCACTTGTAGAGGAAATCGGCGGTTTCCGTCAGTACGGCGAAGCCGTGGGCGAAGCCGGGCGGTATCCAGAGCTCCAGGTGGTTTTCGGCGCTGAGACGCGCCCCGTACCATTTGCCGAATGAGGGAGAACCGGGCCGGATATCGACGGCAACGTCGAACACCTCGCCTTGTGTCACCCGGACCAGTTTCCCCTGGGGGTATTTGATCTGGAAATGCAGCCCCCGGAGAACACCCTTTCGGGACCGGGAATGGTTGTCCTGGACGAACGGAAGCGTAACTCCCGCCTCGGCCAGCCGGTCGGAGCGGAAACTCTCCAGGAAGAATCCCCGGTCGTCGCCGAACACCCTGGGTTCGATCAGGAGCAGACCAGGGAGCGGGGTGGCGGTAATCTTCACGGAACCTGTCTGCCCGTCTTGAGGATATCCAGAAGATACTGGCCGTAGCTGTTTTTCGAGAGATCAGCAGCCAGCCGTTCCAGCTGGGCGGCGTCGATGTAACCCATCCGGTAGGCGATCTCCTCCGGGCAGGAGACCTTGAGGCCCTGCCGGGCCTCGACCACCTCGACGAAATTGGCGGCAGCCAGCAGGGATTCGTGGGTGCCGGTGTCGAGCCAGGCGGTGCCCCGGCCGAGAAGTTCCACCTTGAGCGTTCCCCGGCGCAGGTATTCGCGGTTGACGTCGGTGATTTCCAGTTCGCCACGGCCCGAGGGCTTCAGGTTTCTGGAGACGGGAACGACGTCGTTGTCGTAGAAATAAAGGCCGACGACAGCATAGCGTGACCGGGGATTTTTGGGCTTTTCTTCAATATCAGTGGCTCGACCCTGGCTGTCGAAGGTCACGACGCCGTACCGCTCGGGGTCGCGGACGTAATATCCGAATACGGTGGCTCCCTTCTCCTGGCGGGCCGCCTTCTGGAGCGTCTGGGCGAGGCCGTGGCCGTAGAAGATGTTGTCACCCAGGACGAGCGCCACCGGATCGCTGCCGATGAACTTCTCCCCGATGATGAACGCCTGCGCTATTCCCTCGGGCCTTGGCTGCTGTGCATAGCTGAAGGAAAGCCCCCACCGGGAACCATCGCCCAGAAGCCGTTCGAACTGGGGCAGGTCTTGCGGCGTCGAGATGACGAGGATCTCCCGGATCCCGGCCAGCATCAGGACCGACAGCGGATAGTAGACAAGCGGCTTGTCATAAACGGGCAGAAGCTGCTTGCTCACGCCGATCGTCAGCGGATAGAGGCGCGTGCCCGAACCGCCGGCCAGAACAATACCTTTCACCAGCGCGAACCGCCTTCCTTGCCTAAAAAGCCAGCCGGGAAATCATGACTCAAGCGGATTATGGCAGGAGCGGGGGGCGAGGTCGATATCCGGTGGCGTACAAAACAGAACGGGCGCCCCGGTGGGACGCCCGTCTGGCTTTTCGGACGATGACTGGATCAGTCGTCCGAGCAGTCGTCGCACTCGGTGGCGATCTCGTAGGGATCCACTTCCGTCAGTTCCTCGGTATTGTCGAGGTCATCGCATTCGTCCAGGAAGAAGTCGTGCGAGCCGTCAGCGGTGATATCAACGCTGCCATCAAGCGAGTAGTAGGCCGACGTTTCGTTCACATAATCGGGGTTGTCCGAGATCGTGACCGAGCAGACGCCGCCATCCTCGTCCTCAAGACCCGGATCGCCGCATTCGTCGATATCATCGTAGAACAGGCCAAGCTCGCCACAGGCCAGCGCATTGACCACTTCCGTGTAATCAACCGGGCCGGAGCTGGGCGGTACCGTGACTCCCGCCGGTGTCACGAGCGAATAGATGACACTGCCATTCGCGCAAAGCGTTACCGTGCCGTCCACACAGGCGATGGTGATCGTGCCACCCACGCCGCCGCTGCCGCCGCAGGCCGCCACGCCGCCGCTGCCGCCGCAGGCCGCCACGCCCATGATGAGCCCGGCTGCCCCAATGAAAGAGAGAAGTTTCTTGCCTGAAAACATGTGTTCTTACCCCTTGTGGCCCGGTGTTTTCACCAAAAGCCCTTCTAGTGCTGTGAAACCGAGCCTACCGCTCTCCATGGGCCGTTGCAAGACCTTTTTAATGTGGATTTGGGCGTTTTTGGGTGGTCTAATGTGGAGGAGCCCGCTTTGCCGGGGCTGTTTTTAATCTTCTGGTTCCCAAAAACAGAACGGGCGCCCCCAGTGGGGACGCCCGTCCGGTTTTGATCAGCAACTAGTCGAAACTCTCTTAGAGAGTGTCGTAGGTGCCTTCCAGGTCGTCGCAGTCTTCTTCGCTGAAGTCGTTTTCACCGTAGACGGTGATGTCGGCGGTGCCGGACGCTTCGAACGTCGTCTCGTCGATCTCGACCGGAATGCCGGTGCACTCGGCAGAGGGGTCCGATCCTTCGATGTCGGCCGGGGCTGCCGCATCGGCTTCAACAGTCGGGTTGGCATCGGTCACGCCCACTTCGGCGCAGATCGAGATGAGAGCAGACTCATCCAGCACGTCCTGGTCAACGACCTCATCCGGAATCTCGGTTTCGCCCGCGATGAACGAGTAGGTGGCCGTAATCACGGCCGCCAGGAAGTCGATATCATCAACGCAGACGCCCGTGATGCTGCCGCCGCCCGAGCTGCTGCTGCAGGCCGAAGCGCCGAAAGCGAGGCCAGCGGCCCCAATGAGAGAGAGAAACTTCTTGCTTGAGAACATGTGAGTATTACCCCTTAAGGTGTGTTGTTCGCCAAAACCATTCTGGCGTTGTGGAGGCGAGCCTACTGTTCTCTATGAAGCGATGCAAGGACTTTTTTTAATTGGGCGCCAGGAATCCACAGAGTTCACAAATATCCACGAAACCGGCCTTAGCATGTGTTTTTGGTCACGCCGTGGCGTTTTCAAAAGCCGGATTTATTAATAAATTGAGCGGGTGGGCGCCCCGTTCCGGGGGGCCATTTTTTAATCTATTCCCCGCCCGGCCAGCCACCGCTCGGCGTCAATGGCGGCCATGCAGCCCGTGCCGGCGGCCGTGACCGCCTGCCGGTAGACGTGGTCGGCTGCATCGCCGGAGGCGAATATGCCCTCGACGTTCGTCCAGGTCGTGCCCGGCTTCACCCTGATGTAGCCGTTCTCGTCCATGTCGAGCTTTCCCTTGAGGAAATCGGTGTTGGGCTTGTGTCCGATGGCGATGAACGCGCCGTGCACGGCGACCTCTTTCGTCTTGCCGGACGGGATGTGCTTCAGCCTGACGCCGGTGAGGCCGGGCTTTCCGTGGCCGGCCTCGCCCAGGAACTCGTCCACCTCGGAGTCCAGCTCCCACCGCATCCTGGGGTTCTTCTGGGCCCGCTCGACCATGATCTTCGAGGCCCGGAACTCCTGCCGCCGGTGGACGACCGTGACCGACTTGCACATCTTGGTGAGGTAGTTGGCCTCTTCCATCGCCGTGTCGCCGCCGCCCACGACGATCACGTCCTTGTCCTTGTAGAAGAACCCGTCACAGGTGGCGCAGGCCGATATGCCATAGCCGAACAGCTTCTTTTCGCTCGGCGTGTTGAGGAGCTTGGCGCTCGCCCCGGTGGCGATGATGACCGCCTCGGCTTCCACCGGCTCGCCTCCGTCATGGACGACCCTGAAGGGTGCTTTGGCGTTTTCGACCGCCGTCACCGTGGCGCTAATGATCCGGGTTCCGAACCGCTCGGCCTGGGCCCGGAACTCCAGCATCAGGTCCGGCCCCATGACCCCCTTGGGAAAGCCGGGGTAGTTTTCCACGTCGGTCGTGATGGTGAGCTGGCCGCCCGGCTGGAGCCCCTCGATTATCAGGGGCTTGAGGTTGGCGCGGGCGGCATAAATGGCCGCCGTATAGCCGGCAGGTCCGCTTCCGATGATGACAATCTTTTCGCGCTCGGACATGGATGGGTTTCCTTTCAGCGAGGGGCCTAAACCTTTCCGATCCGGCAGGTGGTGACAAGGGGGAGGGCCAGCCGGTTCCGCGGGGCTTTTCAGCAGGGGCGGGCTGTGGTAGTCCCGGACTCACTGACACCTGTGTCAGTCTTGAAGTTGAGGGGGATCCGCCATGCCAGCTACTGCCGCCCCGGCCACCCGGAGCCGGAAGAAGTCCGCCAGCCGCGCTGCCGAAGACAGTTTCGATGCCATCGTCATCGGTACCGGCATGGGCGGGTCGGCCTGCGGCGCGATCCTGGCAAAGCATGGATTCAGGACACTGATACTGGAAAAGAATCCCCGCGTGGGTGGGTCCTGTTCCTGGTACGAGAAGGACGGCTTCCGGATCGACATGGGAACCCACATGTTCATCCGCGGGAACAAGGGGCCGTTCGGCGTATGCACGAAACGTCTCGGCATGGGGACACCGATCGAGTTCCGGCGGACGAGGGACATCGCCTGGGTGCGAGGGTTCAACATTGACGCCCGGATGCCGTCCGATCCCCGGCGGCTTCCGGTATTCGCGCTGCAGGTGCTGGTCCAGTCGGGGCTGCCGCTGACGGCACTGCCGTCCATCATCCGCATGTTCCGTGATATCGTGACGATGCCGCAGGACCGGATCGAATACTGGGACACCCGGACCATCGACGAGTTCATGTCGGTCTATACGAAAGACCCGTTTGTCCACACGCTGATCGGGTTTCTTCTGGGGCTCTACTTCATCCTGCCCACCTGGCAGGCGTCGGCGGGGGAGTCGATCTGGAACCTCCAGCATTTTCTCCGCGACAACAGCCTGAGCTATCCGAAAGGCGGTTCGGCGATCATACCGCAGACGTTCCTGAAGGGCGCCGAGGCACACGGCGCGCAGGTGATGACGATGGCCGGTGTCGAGAAAATCCTCGTCGAGGACGGCAAGGCCACTGGCGTCATCGCCCGCGGGAACCGGACGTTCCGCGCCCCGGTCGTCATCTCCACCTCATCCATGCAGGACACCATGTTCCGCATGGTGGGGAAGGAGTATCTTTCCGAGGCCTATGCAAAACGGGTGCAGGCGATCAAGGGAAGCTACATCGCGGTGCAGGCGAAGATCGGTCTCAAAAAGGGTGTGACCCGCGCCGGGTGCATTTGCGGGGGGTACCCGCGCAAGATTGACCGGAACCAGATGAACCACGAGACGATGATTGAAACCTTCCGGCAGCTTGAAAGTGGAAAGGTCGCGCCGTTCACGCCGATCTACTGCCCGATCCCGACGAACTTCGATCCCGGTCTCGCTCCGCCGGGAATGCAGCTTCTCACCGCCTGCGCGGTCGCCCCGACGACAGACGTGGAACTGGACGACGGGCCGAAGAAGTGGATCGACAACATGCTGACGGCTGTTTACGACATGGTGCCGGGTTCCAGGGAGCAGGTGGTGTTCGAGGACACCTTCTCGGTGCAGGCAATCGCGAGCTGGATCGGAAAGTCGAGCGGCGCGGCCGTGACCACGGGCCAGACGCCCGACCAGGTGGGTAAAAACAGGCCGGGGCACCGGACTCCGATCCGTGGCCTGTACATGTGCGGAGACGCCGCCGGTTCACGCGGCGTCGGCACCGAGCTCGCCTGCCAGTCGGGGATGGAGTGCGCCGATCTCATCGCCGACGAGCGGCGGAACTTCCTGATCTAGAACCGGTCCTTGAGTTTCCTGACGATGGCGAACCGCTGCGCCGGGTCGGCGGCGGAGCCGGGGTCCGTTTCCCGGCATCTTTCGATGATTTCGGGCGAATCCCACCGGAGAAAGACGTTGGTTTCCTTTTCCTCGCCGATGGTGGAAGGGACCGTCGGGACTCCTTTTGTCCGCTGGTCGCGGACCTTCTGGTAACGGGCTGCAAGCGCCCTGTTGCCAGGTTCGATGGTGACGGCGAACCGGAGATTGCTCTCCGTGTATTCATGGGCGCACCAGACGCGGCTAATGGCGGGCAGGGCGGCCAGCCGGGAGAGGGACCGGTGCATCTGGACCGCCGTGCCCTCGAACAGCCGGCCGCAGCCACCGGCGAACAGCGTATCGCCCACGAACACGTCGCCTCCGAACCGGTAGGCGATATGCCCCGACGTATGGCCGGGGACGAACAGGACTTCGGCGGTTTCACTGCCCAGTCTCACGGTGTCGCCGTCATCCACCGGCCGGTTCATTCCGGTGATGCGCCCGGCGTCGTTCTGGTGGCCGTAGATTTCCAGCCCCGGATACATCCGGATCAGCTCCCGGTTGGCGCCGATGTGGTCCGGATGGTGGTGGGTGTTGAAGATCGCCTTGAGCTGCCAGTTCTTCTCTTTCAGGAGTTCCGGTATCCGCCCCGGCTCCGGCGCGTCCACGACGGCGGCCTCTCCCGCCACGGGGTCGGCAATGAGGTAGGCGTAGTTATCCTGCCACTGGGGCAACTGGATGATTTCAAGGGCCATCGGCAGACCAGTTTAACCTGCCGGGCCGGTGCGTCTATGCTCGCTGTCCGGATGAACGAGCAGACCCATCCCCCCACCCGTCACTGGCTGAACCTTCCGGGGCTCCGGCTCCAGTACCTCAACTGGCCGGGAGCGCCGGCTGACGCTCCGGTGCTGCTGTTCTGCCACGGCTGGCTGGACCTCGGAGCCGCCTGGGCACGGGTAGCCCCGCATTTCGCCCTGCAGTTCCGTACCTATTCGTTCGATTTCAGGGGGATGGGCCGTTCCACCTGGCAGCGGGGAGGGGACTACCACTTTCCCGACTATGTGCAGGATATCGCCGAGGTGGCTGACCACATTTCCCCTGACCAGCCGTTTTATCTGGTGGGCCATTCGATGGGTGGGATGGCATCGTCGCTGTACGTGGGCACGTTTCCGGAGCGGACCGTGAAATACGTGAATATCGAGGGGCTCGGGCCTCCGGATGTGGGCGTCTCGATTGCACCGGACCGGTTCCGGCGGTGGATCGGCGAGCACCGCAAGTTCCGCACGAAGCGTCCGCGGCCGTATGACACGGTAGAGGACATCTCTGCCCGGCTGATGAAAATGTACCCCCGGCTTGCGCCGGAGTTCGCCCGGTTCCTGGCAGACGAGATTTCGGTCCGTGATGGCGAAGGGAAGGTCCAGTTCGCCCATGATCCGGTTCACAAGGTGATGTCGCCCCAGCCGTTCAATGCCGAACAGGCCAGATCATTCTGGGCGCGGATCACTTGCCCGGTGCTCTGCATCCGGGGTGGCGAGAGCGAATACGACCGCCAGCGGTACGAGGACCGGGCGGCGCTGTTCGCAAACGGCAGCTATACGGTTATTCCCGGCGCGGGGCACATGGTCCACTACGACCAGCCGGAACTGCTTGCGAAAACGCTGGGCGGGTTTTTCAGCCGCTAGGATTGTGCGGCGGCGGATGCCTGCTTCTGCTCGTAAACCTTCTTGGCGCCGCCGAGCATCTGGATACGCAGGGCTTCCTTCAGGTACGGGTCGTCTGCCGGGAGAACCTTCTTCTCGAAGATAAGGCGCGCTGTCTCCCGGATCATGAACTGGAAGAAGTCGAACTCCGGATCGAGTTGCCGGGCCATGCCGGAAAACGTGGAATCCGTGACGGCAATCAATGTCAGTTCCCGGTCGAAAGTCACCGCCTGCTCGCGGAGCAGGGCAAGAAGATCCTGCCAGACGTCGGCAAGATCGATCTCGCGCACGTCGCCCTGGAGCACCTTCTGTGTCATTTCGTGGGTCTTGTCGCCGATGATGCGGCGGCGATCTTCATCGATGTCCGTCCGGTCGGCGAGATAGGCCCGGGTGAGCAGGTGGCCGTCGAATGTTCCGAAGGCGAGCAGCAGCTGCATGTATTTCTGCGCGTAGTGCCGGGGGACGGCGTAAACGAGTCCCGTGTCGAGCATGACGATCCGGCGGTCGTTGTCGATGAGCAGATTGCCGGGATGCAGGTCGGCATGGAGCGTGTGCCGTTCGATGCACATGAGCAGATAGAGGGTATACAGCCGCTCCGCCAGCTCGGTGTCCGGGGCGTTCCGGCTCCGGATGTAATCGGGAACCTTCTTCCCCTCGACGAACTCCATCGTGATGACGCGGGGGCCGGAGAGTTCCTCGTGTACGGCGGGCAGCCGTACCCACGGCACGTCGCGGAACAGGGCGGCGAAAAGCCGGTTGTTATCCCGCTCGCCCCTGAAATCGAGCTGGCTGTGAAGCGCACGTCCGAACTCGTCCACCTGCTCGGGCAGCCGGAGGTTCTTCACGCCGGGAACCAGCGAAGTGAACGCGGCAAAGAAGTTGAGCACGGAGATGTCGCTTTCGAACTTGCGTGCCATGCCGGGCCGCTGGACCTTTACCGCCAGCGCACGCCCATCGTGAAGCCAGGCCCGGTGGACCTGCGCCACGCTCGCGGCGGCGATCGGCTTTTCCTCGAACTGCAGGAAAAACTTTTCCAGCGGGCCGCCGAGATCGCCTTCGATAATCTTCTGGATGAGTGCGAATGGCACGGGCGGTACGCGGTCCTGAAGCATGGCCAGTTCTTCGATGATCTCGGGCTCCAGGATGTCAGGCCGGCTTGAAAGAATCTGGCCGATCTTGGTGAAGGTCGGGCCTGTGTTGCTGCAGAACCGGGCTATGGCTGCTCCCTTGGCGTGCAGCCGGCCTGCACGGCGCTTCGTCCTGGGTCCGAGCGTGATCCACAGGTTCGCCCAGCCGTAGCGGACTAGTTCGATTCCCAGAACCATGCACAGGAAAATGGCGGTGAAAACGGCTCGCATCCGGGCTCCGGTTTGTGTGCCCTGTCAGTTGGAGGCGGGCAGCCATCCTTTCAGGGAACCGGTTCCCCTAGCCGGAAGCGGCAGGTCCGGCAATGGAACCGTTCAGTTTGGCGGCTTGTCGAACCCGAACTTCTCGATCCGGTAGCGGATCTGGTCCCGGTTCATGCCAAGAAGGGCGGCGGCGCGGGTCTGGTTGCCCTTGGCAAGGTCGAGGGCCTGCCGGACCAGGTCACGCTCCACGTCTTCGAGCCGGATGCCGTCGGCCGGCAGCCGGAAGGCGCCGGGTTCAGCGGCCTGCCGGGGTGCCAGCATGAGGAAATCCTCCGGTCCCAAGGTATCGTTGGTCGTGAGCAGCATCGCCCGCTCGACGGCATTCTTGAACTCGCGGATATTGCCGGGCCAGTTGTGGGCTTCGAGCGCTTTCAGCGCTTCCGGCGTTACGCCCTTCACGTTCCGTCTGAACTCGTGGTTGAACCGGTCGATGTAGAAGTTGAGCAGGAGCGGTATGTCGCCGCGACGCTCCCGGAGCGGGGGCAGGGCCACCGGGAGAACCCGGAGCCGGTAGTAGAGATCTTCACGGAACTCCCGCTTCTGGACCGCTTCCTCCAGGTTGCGGTTGGTGGCGGCGACGACGCGCACGTCCACCCGGATATCGGCATGGCCGCCGACGCGCTTCAGGGTCCGGTCCTCAAGGAACCGCAGCAGCTTGGCCTGCAGGGCGGGACTGATCTCGCCGATCTCGTCCAGAAAGACCGTTCCCCCGTGGGACAGTTCCAGGAGCCCCTTCTTCTGGCCCTTGGCATCGGTGAACGCCCCCTTTTCGTGGCCAAACAGCTCGCTTTCCAGCAGCGTCTCGGCGATGGTCGAGCAGGTGATGTTCATGAACGGACCGTCGGCCCGGCTGCTGTTGTAGTGGATCGCCTTGGCGGCAAGGTCCTTGCCGGTGCCGCTCTCGCCGGTCAGCAGGACCGTGGAACCGGGGCTCGCGGCAATACGCTGGAGCAGTTCCTTCACCGAGTGCATGGCGGGAGACTCGCCGATGATCTGGTCGAATCCGTATGTGCCGTTCACCCCCTGCCGGAGCGCCTTCACCTCACGCCGGAGCCGCGTCGTTTCCAGCGCCTTGGCAACGAGCATTTCGATCTCGTCCAGGTTGAATGGCTTGTTCACGTAGTCGTAGGCACCCTGCTTCATCGCCTCGACGGCGGTTTCCACACTGGTGTGTCCGGTCATCAGGATTACCAGTATGTCCGGATCAAGTGTCTTGATCTTTCCGAGCAGGGTCAGTCCGTCGGTATCCGGTAGCTGGTAATCCAGCAGCACGAGATCCACCCCGGATTCACATTGGGAGACGGCCCTGGCACCGGTCTCGGCCTCATGGACCTCATAGCCGGCGGCCGACAGCCGCTCCTTCAGCGACCAGCGGATCAGATCCTCGTCGTCGACGGTCAGGATTCGGGGGCCGGACATGGGGGTATTTTTAGGTGGATATCGCCAGCGGTTTCAAGAAATGGCGGCGGTTTCCGGTGGCGGCTTCCGGGGCTACTTGCGGCCCAGCAGCCGGTTCACTTCCTCGGCGAACTGGCTTGGGTCGTCGAATTGGCGGTATACGCTGGCATAGCGGAGGTAGGCGATCGGGTCGAGATTGCGCAGTTCGGCGATCATGGCTTCGCCGATCTCCTGCGAACTGACCTCGCGCGGGTACTTTTCAAAAAGACGCTCTTCGACGCCCGTAATCAGCCTGGTGATCTGCTCCTCGGAGACCGGCCGCTTTTCGCAGGCCCGCCGCAAGCCGATATGGAGCTTGTGCCGGTCCCAGGGCTCCCGGCGGCCATCCTTTTTCACCACCTGTGGGAGGATTTCTTCGACGGTTTCATAGGTCGTGAACCGCTCGTTGCACGATTTGCATTCGCGCCGGCGGCGGACCTGCCGCTGGTCGGGGGTTTCCCGGGAATCGACCACCGAGGTATCGAGATGACCGCAGAAGGGACACTTCACGTGGGTGCGACCCTGCCTTTCCTAGCCGGGGACAGTCTCGCCCTTGTGGGTGAGGCCGGGCCGGAACTCGGGCACACCGGCCTTTTCGGCGGCTGCGGAAGGGCGCTGGTCCTTGGGAAGGTACTGGACCATCTCCATGCCGCATTCGGCCGCCAGCTCGTCGGCCAGCGGATCGTCATAGAACTCCTCGTAGTGGACGCGCTGGATGCCCGCGTTGATGAGCATCTTCGTGCAGATGATGCATGGCTTGGTGGTACAGTAAACCTCCGCCCCGGCGATGGCGACGCCGTGGTAGGCGGCCTGGATGATCGCATTCTGCTCGGCATGGAGCCCGCGGCACAGTTCGTGCCGTTCGCCGGACGGCACGCCCAGCCTTTCGCGGAGACACCCCACCTCGGCTGCGTGGGCCGCGCCCCGGGGCTGGCCGTTGTAACCGGTGGCGAGTACCTGCTTGTCCTTGACGATCACCGCCCCTACTGCCCGCCGGATGCAGGTCGAGCGGTTTTTGACCACATGGACCATGTCCATGAAATACTCGTCCCAGTCGGGCCGGGCGTGGGTATTGCGAAGCGGCGGTTTGTTCTCCATGCCTTTCCTTGAGCCTCAGGACCGGTATAGCGGGAACCGGGCTGACAGGTCCGCCACGGCGGCACGGATCTTCTGGATGCGGGCCGTGTCCTTCGGGTTCCCGATCACGTCGGATATCCACCCGGCGATCTGTTCCATTTCCGGCTCCTTCATGCCCCGGGTGGTGAGGGCCGCCGTTCCGACGCGGACGCCGGAAGTGACGAACGGCGAACGCTTTTCATAGGGAACGGTATTCTTGTTCACCGTGATGCCCGCCTCTCCCAAGGCGTCCTCCACGTCCTTGCCGGTCACTTCGCGGCTCGACAGGTCGATGAGCAGAAGATGGTTGTCTGTGCCGCCGGAGACGAGGGCGATGCCCCGCGTCAGCAGCACCCTGGCGAGCGCCTGGCAGTTGGAGATGATCTGTTTCGCATAGACAGCGAATTCCGGCTGGAGGGCTTCCCTGAACGCCACGGCCTTGCCGGCGATAACGTGCATCAGCGGGCCGCCCTGGTTGCCTGGAAATACTTTCGAGTTGATCTTCTTGGCGATCGCCTCGTCGTTGGTGAGGATGAGTCCGCCGCGTGGCCCCCGGAGCGTCTTGTGCGTCGTGGTGGTCACGATGTGGCAATGGGGAAACGGATGGGGGTGCAGGCCCGTGACAACAAGCCCCGCCACATGGGCGATGTCGGCCACGAGGAATGCCCCGATCTCGTCGGCGATCTTGCGGAATTCGGCGAAGTCGATGAGCCGGGCGTACGCGGATGCTCCTGCAATGATCATCTTCGGCTTGTGCTCGAGTGCCGCCTTGCGGATCAGGTCAAAGTTGAGCCGCTGGGTCTGCGGATCCAGCTGGTAGGAGACGACCTTGTAGAGCGAACCGGAAAAGTTCACCGGCGAGCCATGCGTGAGATGCCCTCCGTGCGAGAGATCCTGCCCCATGATCGTGTCGCCGGGACTGATGAGGGCGGCATAGGCTTCCATGTTGGCCGATGAGCCCGAATGGGGCTGCACGTTGGCGAACTGGCAGTTGAAGAGCTTCTTGGCCCGCTCGATGGCGAGCGTTTCGGTCACGTCCACCACTTCGCAGCCGCCGTAGTAGCGTTTCCCCGGATATCCTTCGGCGTACTTGTTGGTAAGCACCGAGGCGACGGCCGCCATGACGGCCGGACTGGTGAAATTTTCGGAGGCAATCATCTCGAGCTGGCCGCGCTGGCGGGCCAGTTCGTCGGAAAGCGTTTGCCAGATTTCGGGATCCTGGGCCCGGAGACGGGCTTCGTCGGCCACGATGGCCGGTCCGGTATCGCTGGCGGAGGGTTTGGCGGCGAGGCTGGGCATGTGTCGTTGAACTCCCCCGGAGCGGCCCATTGGGTCCGGGCTGGACGCCCCGGACCGCATACCTATATCCCAACCGGGCAGCGGGGCAAACGGGGGCTGGAACGCCCTTCAGGCACTGGAACTGTTGATCTTGTGAACTCGGCGTTCGTGGCGGCCGCCCTCGAAGGCGGTATTGAGGAAGGTGTCGAGGATTTCTCCGGCAAGGCCCGCTCCCACGACCCGTGCTCCCAGGCACAGGACGTTGGCATTGTTGTGGGCACGGGCCATACGGGCCGAAAAGGGCTCGGAACAGACGGCAGCGCGGATATCGCGGAAACGGTTGGCGGTCATCGCCATGCCCTGTCCGGTGCCGCACACAAGAATGCCCAGTTCTGTCTCGCCTGCCATGACTGCCTTGCAGACCTTTGCCGCGTAGTCGGGGTAGTCCACCGAATCTGCCGCAGCGACGCCGAAATCGGTCACCTCATGGCCGAGTGATCGCAGCTTTTCGGCGAGCTGGGCCTTCAGTTCAAAACCCGCATGGTCGGCTCCGGCGGCAATCTTCATGGGACTGTTCCTTATCTGAATGCAGCCGGGACCGGCAAGGGCGGTTTTATTTCCCTGCCTCCGCCGCGAAAGTCTCCTTGAGACAGTCGATAAACGGGCGGTTCTGCCAGCCCAGTTCAGTGGCGGCGCGGGTGATATCAAAATGACGGTTGATGGGCACCGGGATCGGGATCCGGAGCAGGGGCCGCTTCCCCTTGGCCTCGGCCCAGGCGTCCATGAACGACCATACGCTCACATCACTTCCGGAAAGATTGTATGCCTTTCCTGCCGTGATCTCCGGCTTTTCCAGTACGAGTGCGATGCCCTCGGCCACGTCGCCCGCGTAGACCAGCGGGAAATGCAGCATGGCCGGGGCGATCGTGACCGGCGGCGCCATGAGCCGCCGGATCCAGGGCGTGATGTTGGTATCGAACGCTCCGTAGATCGCGGACGGCCGGACGCTGGTGAGGCTGATGCTGTATTCGGCGGCCAGTTTCCATGCGAGCTGCTCCGACAGGGCCTTGGAGATGACATAGATAGTGGCGCGGTTGCGGCGGCTGGCTTCGGTGTGCTGCGGGTGGTCCTCGGTAACCGGCTTTTTGTGGCCACGGTAGACGGCCACTGACGAGACATGCACTGCCCGTTTGACCCCTGACTGACGGATCGCATCGAACACGTTGCGCGTGCCGTCGATGTTGGTCCGGAGGTGGTCCTCCCAGTTCTGGTTGGCGATGTCGAACAGGGCGGCATTGGAGATGACCGCATCCGTCCCCCGGAACCCTTCAGCCAGAAGGTCCCGGTCGGCAAGGTCGGCCTTGCGGAGTTCAACACCTTTCACCTTCAGTTCGGGCACACGGTCCGGATTTCTCACGACGCCAACCACAAGGGCCCCGTGCCCAATCAGCGTATCCACGATATAGCGTCCGAGAAATCCGGTAGCTCCGGTAACGGCGATCTTCTTGCCTTTCAGGTCCATGAAAGCTCCCTACTTTGCCACGCCCGCGGTTTCCTCGGGGCGGGCTTTCACGATGGCATAGACGCACCAGCCCTGTGCAACCAGTTCGCCCTTCTGGTTCGTCACCGAGACTTCGCCATGCACGACGCGCTTGCCCTTGCGGATGATTGTCCCCTCGGCGATGAGGGTTCCCGACGCGGTGGGCTTGAAATATTTGGTATCGAGGTGGATCGTCACCATCTGGAAGCCCGGCTTGATCGTCGTGACGATTGCCTGGGCAACTGCCGTATCCACCAGCGTGGCGTGCACGCCGCCGTGCATGATCCCCGCTGGCTGGTTCAGGTCCGGCCGGTAATCGATGGCCATCCGCGCCCAGTCCTTGCGGACGGCTTCCACGCGGGCGCCGATCAGTTTCAGGAACGGCGCGGTGTTGGCGCGCTCAAGCTGGCGGGCCTCGCGGCCGGGCGGCATATCGTCGTGGAAGGGCCAGTCACCGGTTTCCGGGGTCTTGCTTTCGCTCATGTCACCACTTCCAGAGGCCGGGCTATCTGACCGAGCAGAGGGCAGGTCCGGCATACGGACGGGGGATTACCATTTTCAAAAGCGGCTTGCAGCCTCTCCCGCCCGCCACCGGCCAGAATTTCTGCCAGGGTTTTCCGGGAGAGATTTCCCAGTTCCAGTTCAGGGGGCGCAACGCAGCAGGGGTGGACATTCCCGCCCGGATGGATCTTGAGCCACTCCCAGGCCTGCCAGCACTGGCCAGGCTTTTCGGCCATCCGGGCCCGGATGTTTTCGGGATCCCACTCCACGGGCGGCGCCGTTTCTGCGCGCCCGTTGAACCGCTGTACCGGCGGATGCGCGAACAGGATATCGCTCAGGGTTTCACGGGCCACTGCCGGACACTGGCTGCGGACCTGTTCTATGGACGTCCGGTCGGGCTGGTAGGCGTCGAGACGCGGGTCGAACCGGTACAGCTCCTGCACGAGAAAAGCCTCCACGCCTTCTTTCCGGAAGAAACGGATCGTCCCGGCAACCGAGTGGGCGGTATCCCGGGTCAGGACAATGCTCACAACGAGCCGGTGTAGGAGGTCCATGCCGCGCAACACACCGATGGCCTCACGCAGGTTGGCCAGAACATTGCGGAACTTCGCTCCTGGCCGCATCCGCTCGTAGGTCTCTTCCAGATGGGAATCGACCGAAACCTGGAGCCGGTAGAGATGCTTCCCCAGCGTCTGGACCGTGCTGGCCATGGGGAATGTTCCGTTGGTGATGAGGAGCATCCGGCGGCCGTGCTCGACGACCTTGCGGGTGGCAATGTCCAGATGCGCCGAGAAGGGTTCGCTCCCGGCCGAAGGCACCAGTATGCTGGCACGGGGCAGCAGTTCATCCAGCAGGCCCGCATACCCGGTTTCGGTCATGCGCATTGGCGGGGGATGGCCGAGGCCATAGCAGTAAACGCACGACAGGTTGCAGGCGTTATTCGACGCCACCTCAACGAATGTTCCGAGCCGCTCCGGAAGGGTGCGTGCTTCAGTCCGGCGCAATCCTGGGAATCCGGCCATACCGCGCCAGTGTGGACGGCCCGGAGGGCTTTAGTCATGCCACACGGCGCAGATGCCGCTTGGTCTTGAACATGGCGAACTCGGCCTTGTGGGTATCGATCATCGTCTGGAACAGTTCGCGGCCCCGCTCATCGCCGTAGTCGCGTTTCAGGCCCCAGTAGATTTCCACCACCCGGTCCAGAAGGCCCGAGTCGAACAGGGCAGTAATGCGTTTCGAAGGAATCATCGCGGCTGCCACGCCGCCTGCGAATCCCTGGGCATAGGCCAGCGGATTGGGGAGCAGCGGGAAACCGGTCAGTTCACGGAATGCCTTTTCGAGCCGGTCAGCGTTGGAACCCTCCACGGCGGCCGCCTTGCTGATCTTTTTCTTCATGACGGGGTCGGTTTCGAGTGCCGCCCAGACCCTGTTGATGACCGAACCGGCGGTTTCCGTGTCGTAGTCGAGAACCAGCCCCAATGCGTATGTAATGAACATCTCCCCTTACTCCTCCTGGTTGCCGGGAAGCGGCCCGCCCTTCCGGTAAAGAAGGGAGGTGTCGCCTGCCGTTTCGGCCGTTTTCGCAGCCACCTCGACGAACTCGTCTCCCGGTGCTCCGCATACGTCGCAGACGTGCACGGGCGCAGGTCCATCGTGCTCGAATCCGCACCACGAACATCTCCAGCGCCGCCTGGTTTCCGGTTCGCCCAATCTGATGCCCCTCCGGACGAGCAGATCGAAACGGCATTCTCCCACGAAGGGAGTTCCAAGGCAACGGCCATCTGGAGTGCCTTACACGTTCCGCGCCGATGCTCTACGCTTCCGGGGTGGCTCATGCTGGAAAACCGGCCGGTTTCGTGCTCTGCGGCGGCAAATCCAGCCGCATGGGACGCGACAAGGCGCTGCTCGATTTCCGGGGGCGCCCGCTCGTGGCCCATGTGGCGGGTATCCTCCGCCCGCTGTGCAGCGAGGTCTGCCTGGTGGCAGGCTCGGCGGCTCCCTACAGCCAGTTCGGCTACCCGGTTCTTGTGGACGAGTATCCCGGAGAAGGGCCGCTGGGCGGGCTGTTGACGGCTCTGGGACTGGGTGCGGCGTCCTGGAATCTCGTTATTTCCTGTGACCTGGCGGGAATCGAGCCGGGGCCGATCGCCGCGCTGGTCGAACTGGCGGCGGAGTCGGATGCTCGCGCCATCCTGCCCCGGTCGGCTTCGGGACCGGAACCGCTCCACGGCATCTACAGCACCAGCCTGCTGGAAGAACTCAACCGGTTGTGGGCAGGCGGTGAACGCGGGCTCGTCCGGGCGCTTTCGTCTGTCACGGGCGTCAAGGTCATCCCCGCCGCCGATCTCGATGCTGGTCCGCACCAGTTCCTCAACATCAATACAGCGGAGGAATGGCTCGCCTTCCGTGGCGGCGAAAAAGTCTGATGGAGGTCAGGGCGCGGCCGGAAGCAGGCGGGTTTCACACCGGGCGCGGCCATCCACGGGGAGCGGGCAGCTGAACTGCCATCGCCCGCCGTCGGCCAGCGTGACAGTTCCGCCTACCGGAGCATCCCGGTAGCGGCCCAGCAGCCAGGGATAGCGGATCAGCGACCTGAAAAACGCATCCATTGATTTTCCTGCGGGGGGGAGCCGCAGTGTCATCAGGTTATCCGCGACGGTGACCGCCAGCTCGGGCCCCGCCTCCCGGAGCAGTTCATGTCCCAGATATGGCGTGTCCATGATCCGTATCTCCGACCGGGCGAGCAGGATGGGAGGGCGGAAGCTGATGGAGGTGCCGTCTCTCAGAGAGGTGGAAACCTCAAGCGGCGTATCTGGCCGGTCAGTCTGGCCGGGAGTAAGAGGTACCAGCCTGTATGTTTCTCCTCGGGCGAGGGGCCGGTCACTCAGAAGATGGAGAGCTTCTCCGTGGTGCTTCGGACCCAGGTAGTCCGGCGCCAGATCCCGCCGGTTTTCAAGATTGACGGCGAGATAGGCGCCCAACCCCATGTGGGGCAGCAGCGAGATATTGCTGGATGTGACGAGTTCAATGCCGGGCCCGGCGGCATTCTCAAACCCTTCTGGAATCCACAAATTGGTGCCGATGGCAGCCGGTCGCAGGCTGGAGAGGGCGGTGCCCCGCAAATAGTCCGCTGTCTCCTGGTACAAGGCGACGACAGGCGCGTAGAATATCCGCTCGGTTTCCAGCCGCCAGTGGATTCCAGCGAGCCCCGCGGCAGCAATGGCTGCCGCCGCAGCAATGGCGACCCGTTTCCAGGGCAATGAAGCGAGCAGAAGTCCGGCGGAAAACGCCAGGGCGACGGTGACCGGAATGCCAAGCGCGAACCAGTCGTTCAGCATTGACCGGTAGGAAAATGCATGGACCAGGGCAATTGTGAGCAGGAGCCGGTTGATGGTGACTGCAGATATGGGCACCGGCTGGTCAGTCTCCGTCATGTACAGGGAAAGACCGGCAGTTCCCAGAAGCAATACCGGCAGGGTCGCCATCCAGCGCCAGGTGGAAAATACCGCCGTCCAGTGTGGCCAGAACACGGCAGTCCCGCTGATACCCTGCGAGCTGCTGAGATAGTAGGTGACTCTTTCGATGAAGCGCGCCAGCCCAAGCAGGCCGCCCCCCGGTGACATGTAGACAGTAATTAGAAACAGAGCCGTAAATACCGCTGTCATGAGCCAGATGGCGGCCATTTTTTTCCAGGCGGGAATCTCCTGCCGCCGGAGCAGCAGATGAGCCATGCAAACGGCGATGGCGGCCAGCGTGGCCCATCCGGTCAGCAATGCGGCAACAGAGGCCGTTGCCAGAGCGGTGAGACGGCCGTTACCGGGGCGTTCGGCGAACCGCACATAGGCCAGCAGCACCAGAAGGCTGCCAAACAGCGACGGTACACCGGGAGCCTCGCTGGTTCTTGCGGCGAACGGGAGTCCCGGCAATACGGCGGCGAACAGCGGGGCCAGTATCGCCCAGCGGGGATCGGCGGGCGCCGGTCGGGCCGCCAGCCGGGCGAGAATGAACACGATGCCGGCGGCCAGAAGGATGTCGACAAGGCTGGTGCCAAGGGCATTTTCGCCGAACAGCGTTACCGGAATGCTGGCAGCGACCGGGTAGAGCGGCGGATAGTTTGTGTAGTAACGGGGCGTTTCCAGCTGACGAACGACGGGCCGGGGAATGGGCCCGGACTGGAAAAGGCCGTATTCGGAAAAGTGGATGCTGTAAGCCGTATACCGCTCGTTCCTCCATCCCTCCATCCCGTTCTGCCAGTTCCGGACATGCACCCACGACGTGGTCAGGATCGCCACGCCGGCGAGCGCGAGCGTTGGCAGCATTCGGTTTCGGCATGGTCCGGAGGTCACTGGTTTCCGCTCCCGCCCGGCACCGGTGCCAGTATGTATCCCTGCCGCCAGTTATAGCTGTCCGGATAGGGGCGCATGGAATCTTTCTGGAAGAACTCAAGCGCAACGGCCAGCGCGCACAGGAGCGCGTCCCACTGGTCCTCGATGGATTTCAGTTCAGAGCCCGTCATCGAGGGCGATGGCGTTGCTGAAACGAGAGCCTGCCACTCGCGGCCAGCGGGAACGACATAGCGTCCTGCGACCACGTTCATAAGCTTGCGGACAAACGGCCCCAGGCCCCGGTGGACCCAGTCGGCTTTCGTTGAAAACCGTCGCCGCTTGTATTTGACGATAGTGGAGCGGGGCTTCGTATCAAGTCCGAACAGCATCACCTGCAGGGCGTTAGGGTAAACCTCGCGGATGGCCGGCAGGGCCGGTGCCGGACGCCAGTCCGGGGCGAAGCACCTCATGCCGTGGTCACGCACCAGCCTGGCGGCGAAATGTTCCAGGCCGGGGAACCGGGAGGGACTGTGGGTCGAGGCATGAAACCGTCCGAAAGCACGGCTGATGGCATCGTCGCATTCCCGGCGGGCTCCGGTTCCAAGGCCCAGCAGCGGCGCGTCGACGCCCACTGCCGCCCGGTGGTTCCTGACCTGCCGTGCAATCCAGCCGTGGACTTCCGGATGACGGTCCAGCGTATGGACGGTCTCCCGCAGGTGAAGCGGGAACTTCTGTCCGCCAAGAAGCGCGAGCCCGGAGGGGTTGCCGTCCTTCCAGGCCAGATCGATACCGAGAAAACGCACGGCGGTTACCGGCCAGTCCGCCGCCCGCGGGAGGCCTTCTTTTTTGCCATCCGGACTGCTGTCGATGGATAGGGTTTGGCACGGCGGGGCTGCACGGGCAGGGTAGTGAGGGCGGCGGTGTTGATCATCTGGTCGTCACGAAGGCCGAGGGCCCGCTCGTTCAGTTCGCGGATGCGGTCCCGCAGGGCCGCGGCTTTTTCGAAATCCAGGGACTTTGCCGCTTCCCTCATTTCCTTTTCCAGCCGCGCCGTCACCTGCGGCAGTTTGGCCACCGGCAGATAGTCGGCGGGTTCTTCGGCGGCCCTCAGGCCGGCCCGGGCGTCGCGTTCGTAGGCCGCTCCGCCGTCAGAGGTCTTGAGCCCCTCGCGGACCGCCTTCACGATGGTTTGCGGAATGATGCCATGCTTCTCGTTGTAGGCAGTCTGGATCCGGCGGCGGCGATCGGTTTCGGCGATGGCTTCTTCCATCGCCTTCGTCACCGTATCGCCGTACATGACGACACGTCCGTCCACGTTGCGGGCGGCACGGCCGAATGTCTGGATGAGTGCCGTACGGCCACGGAGGAAACCTTCCTTGTCAGCATCGAGGATGGCAACGAGCGCCACCTCCGGTATGTCCAGGCCTTCACGGAGCAGGTTGATCCCGACCAGGACATCAAACTCGCCAAGCCGGAGTTCGCGCAGGATTTGCACCCGCTCCAGCGCGTCGATATCGGAATGGAGATATTTCACGCGGACGCCGGCATTGGCGTAATACTCGGAAAGGTGCTCGGCCATCCGCTTGGTGAGCGTCGTGATGAATACCCGGTAACCCCTGGCGACGACGGCACGGACTTCTGACAACAGGTTCTCCACCTGGTTCGTGGCGGGCCGGATTTCGATGGCCGGATCGACGAGGCCGGTCGGCCGGACGATCTGCTCCACCACCACCCCGCCGGCCTTCTGGAGTTCCCAGTCGCCGGGGGTGGCCGATACGTGGACAGCCTGCGAGATGCGGCCCTCGAACTCCTGGAAGTTGAGGGGCCGGTTATCCAGCGCCGAGGGCAGCCGGAAACCGTACTCGACGAGGGTTTCCTTCCGTGACCGGTCGCCCTTGAACATGGCGCCAACCTGCGGGATCGTCTGGTGGCTTTCATCCACCACCAGCAGGAAATCCCTGGGGAAGTAGTCCAGCAGCGTGGCAGGCGGGTCGCCGGCCTTGCGGCCTGTGAGGTGCCGCGAGTAGTTCTCGATTCCGGGGCAGGTTCCTACCTCCTGTATCATCTCCAGATCGAATGTCGTCCGCTGGTCCAGACGTTCGGCTTCCAGCATCCGGCCCTGGTCGCGGAGCTGGGCCAGCCGCTCGCGCAGTTCGGTCTTGATCGATTCGATGGCGCGGAACTTCATGTCCGGCGGCACGACATAGTGTGAGGCCGGGTAGATCGCCACCGATTCGAGCCGGTCCAGTGTCGTTCCGGTGAGAGCGTCAATCAGGCGGATCGAGCTGATCTCGTCCCCGAAGAACTCCACCCGGATGGCCCGCTCCATCTCCCAGGCCGGGAATACCTCCACCGTGTCGCCGCGTACGCGGAACGTGCCGCGGGCGAAATCCACGTCGTTTCGCTGGTAGAGGATCTCCACCAGCTTCCGGAGGAACATGTCCCGGTCGATTTCCTCGCCCGTTTCGATGGCGCACAGCATGTCGCCATAAGCGTCCGGCGAGCCGATGCCGTAGATGCAGGAGACCGATGCCACGATCACGACGTCCCGCCGTTCCAGCAGGGAGCGGGTGGCCGCGTGCCGCATCTTGTCGATCTCCTCGTTCCGGGAACTGTCCTTCTCGATGTAGGTGTCCGAACCGGGGATGTAGGCTTCCGGCTGGTAGTAGTCGTAATAGGAGATGAAATACTCGACCGCGTTCTTCGGAAACAGTTCCTTGAACTCGGAATAGAGCTGCGCGGCGAGCGTCTTGTTGTGCGCGAGCACCAGAGCCGGCCGGTTCACCTGGGCGATCACGTTCGCCATGGTAAACGTCTTGCCGGACCCCGTGACACCCAGCAGCACCTGGTGGCGGGAACCCGCCTGCAGGCCCCGGACGAGCTGGTCGATTGCCTGCGGCTGATCCCCTGCCGGCCGGAAGGGGCTCACCAGTTCAAACGGCTTGTCATCCTTGTAGCGCACCCGGTTTCGCCTCCCGGCGTAACCAGCCAGTATAGACGGTTATCGGGAGGAGCAAGGGGCCCTATGGACGGATCACAACCTTGACCACTTCCCGGCGGCGCATGCGGTCGAAGGCGGCCGCCAGTTCCGGGAGCGGGCGTTCTTCGGAGAGAATCTCCCTGACGGGGAAGCCGCCCGATGCGAGCCGCTCCAGTGCCCTGCGGAATGTCTCCGGGGTGTTGTGAAATACCCCGTGCAGCGAGACCTGCCCGTAGTGAATCCGTTCGGTGTCGAAGCTGACGGCGGTGCCCTTCGGGCAACCGCCAAACAGGTTGACCCGGCCGCCGGTTCTCACGAGGTCCACCGCCTCGTTCCAGGCGCCGGACTTCCCGGTCGCTTCCACCACGAGATCCGGTCCGCGGCCGCCGTTGCAGCGTTTTTTCACGAGGGCGACCGTGTCCGGCTGCTGGTGGTAGTTGTACGTCTCGGCAGCGCCGATTCTCCGTGCACAGGCAAGCCGGGAATCGGACCCGCCAATTACCCGCACGGTGGCCCCCGTCAGGACCGCCTCGGCGGCGAACATGAGGCCGATGGGGCCATCGCCCAGGATCACGAGTTCGTCACCACGGGTGACAGGCGTGTTCTCAAGGCCCCACAGGACGCAGGCGAGCGGTTCCGAAAGGGAGGCGGTTTCAAATGGAACCCCGTCCGGTATCCGGATCGCCGCACGGGAAACATGGGCCGCCGGCAGAAGCAGGTATTCGGCATAGGTGCCGTTGACGAAGGCGATCTGCTCGCAGAGGTTCGGCTGGTCCTTGCGGCAGAAAAAGCAGCTTCCGCACGGTACCGAATTGTTGGCGACAATCCGGTCGCCTGTGGCGAACGCCGTCACCCCTTCGCCCAGTTCTGCCACCTCGCCAGCGAACTCGTGTCCGAAGGGGGCGGGCGGCTGGATCATCCTCGCGTGTCCGCCCCTGAGCCAGACCTTGAGATCCGTTCCGCAGGTGGTCGCCGCCCGTACCCGGACCACAACCTCTCCCGGCGCGGGCCGGGGCCGCTCCACCTCCTCCAGCCGGAGGTCTTCCTTTCCATGAAGAATGGCGGCGCGCATTTCCCGGCTCTCATCCTTCCGGCGTAACGATCAGCTTGCAGGTGGCGGGCGTGGGGTGGAGCGCCTCGTTGATGGCGTCCATCAGGCCGGTGAGCGGATAGGTTCTGGAGATCAGTTCCCGTACCGGGACGCGGCGCGAAAACACCAGTTCGGCGGCAAGATCCTGCACGGCGGCTGACGAGGAGTAGCTGCCGATCAGGTCCACCTCGCGGCCGTAGATCAGGTTCGGATCGACGCCAAGCCGCTGCTCCTCGGGGAACTCGCTGAACACGCAAACCGTCCCGCCCTTGCGGACGAGCCGGAGGGCCTGTTCCAGCGGCTTCATCTGGGCCACGGCGAGGAAGGCCTGGTCCGGACCAAGGCCACCGGAAACCTCCGCCAGCTCACCGGCGAAACCGGCCGCCAGTGGATCGAGCGCGTGGGCCGCGCCCAGTTTCAGGGCCCGTTCGCGCCGTTCGGGAAGGGGGTCGGAGACGATGGGCCGGGCGCCAAGGGCCTTCAGCGCCATGACGAACAGCAGGCCCATCGGTCCCGCGCCGATCACCCATGAAAAATCGCCCGCCTGTACCCGCGCCTTTCGGACCGCCTTCAGCGTGCAGTTGAGCGGCTCGACGAACGTGGCTTCCTCGAACGAGATGCTGTCCGGCATGGCAATGACGGCGTGATCGGCAAGGTGCCTGGGCAGTTTCACCAGTTCGGCGAATCCGCCGCCCGACGGCACGAACCCGGCCGTTGAAACCACGTCCTTGTACACCTGGCACATGGAGTAGTTCTCGGTGCGGCAGTAGCGGCAGTTCATGCACGGATAGTGGTGGTGGAACACCACCCGGTCGCCCGGCTTCCATTTCGTCACACCAGCGCCCGTGCGCTCCACGACGCCGGCCGTCTCGTGTCCGTAGATGCGCGGGCCCTCGTGCAGGCCGTAGTGGATCTTCTTGATGTCCGACTGGCAGACGCCGCAGGCCTTCACGCGGACGAGGACTTCCCCCGGCCCCACATCCGGTACCGGAACCTCCTCGACCTTCACCTGGTCCTTGCCGTGATAGACCGCTGCTCGCATGACGTCGTTAAGGGCGGCCTCCCGGAGCGCCGAGGGGCGAAACATACGGGCCCCGCGGGAGGAGGGCAAGCGGGTGGACTTATGAGCCCTTCACGCCACTCTGCCAGATCGCCTTGCCGACGAAGAAAGGCCCCAGCTTGTCCATGTATTCGGAGGTCTGGGTGGTGGGGCGCATGTCGGCGATCAGTTTCGAGAGCGGGTGGAGGCGCGGGCCCACGAGCCCGATCACGAACTCGTTGTCGTTCGGGTCCATGCCGAAACATTCGAGGCGGATGTCGAAGGCGAGCCCCGCGTTGCCGTAGTTGCGGCCGATCATTCCGTGCTCGAACAGGATTTTGCCCTTCTCGGCATCCGGCAGCCGGTAGAACGCGCCCTTGCGGCGGAGCGGATACCAGATGGCCCACGGGCAGTCGCCGTTCATCGCGTTGCGGCGGGGCTTGTCGAGCAGCCAGTCCTTGAGGTCCGGTTCCCGGCCGCCGCCGTAGGTCCGGCCGAACATGGTCATGGCGGGAACAGGCACGAGCTTCTGGAACGGATCGCTGTTGAACAGGTCGCGGGCCGTCGTGACGAAGGTGTTCTCGTTCTCGCTCAGGACCAGCACGCCCACGCCATGCGGATCGTTGGCGCTGGAATACAGGACGCATTCGAGCTGGCTCTTTTTCATCGCCTCGACGAGCGTTCCTGCTCCGTTGGCGCCCGTGAAGCACTGGAGCTGGATGAACAGGCGCCGGTCCTCAAGCTGCGGCTCGCCGCGGATGGGGAGTCCTTTTTCGCGCATGTCGCGGGGGTCGCCCGCGAAATAGAAATCCCGGTCGGGCCGGAAGTTCCAGCGCCTGGCCACCTCTTCCAGTTGCGGGGTCATGGCCCACTGGTCGCCCTGCGGCGGACCGCTGTACTGGCGCGAGGCGCCCTTGAGCTGCATGCAGCCCTTGTTGTCGCCGATCTTCGTTATGGCGGCGACTTCCTCCGGCGAAAGGAGCTTCTTCGCTGGCAGTTTCGCCAGGTCTTCCAGTTGCGCTTCTACCGGCTTCGCATCGGGACCGGCTTCCTGAAGCAGGGTCGGCACGACGGCTTCCACCGGATCGTGTCCCATTGTCCACTGGCAGGCGAGATGTAAAAGCGAGAGGTTGTGCCGCTCGGCGATGGGCCGCATCTGGTCGATCTTCTTCAGTCCTTCCTCAACCCAGCCTGCAGGCCGGAAGGAGCGGTGATCGTTCCGCCCGAACCGGTGGCCCGGCCTGATGTAGCCATGGAAGAGGCCGCCGTAATCCACCACGCGAGTCAGCACCTTGATATTGTGCTTTTTGGCCGCCGCGAAGCAGTAGCTTCCCGGCCAGGGCTCCAGCGGGTTCAGGATGATCATGGCCCAGTCGATCCGCTCGCCGTATTTTTCGAAGCACTGGATGATGTCTAAGGTAAAGCCGTTGGCCGGGCCCGGCGCGAGGCCGAGCATCCGGGTCTTCCCCTCGGCCTTGAGTTTTGCCATCGCGTCCCAGACGACCGGGCTTTCGTAGCCCGTCTGGTCGGGGTTGTGCAGGAACACGAGGTCGAAATGGTCCGTCCGGCACCGCTTGAGGGACTCCTCGACCGACGTGCGGATGTAGCTCTCGTATTCGGAGGCCGGGCGAAGGCTGGGGTCGGTGAACCGGGGGAACCCCTTTTCTCCGTCGCGCTGGCCCTTGATGAAGTCGTGCCCGATGCCGCCCACAAGGCAGTAGCTGTCGCGGGGATAGGCGCTCAGCACTTCGCCCGCGATCCGGTCGGATTCGCCCTCGCCATAGACATCGGCCGTGATGAACGTCCGGACGCCCAGGTCATAGGATTTGCGCACCAGCGCCTTCAGCCGTTCGGCGCCGATATCCTCGCCGAAGTGCAGGAAGTGCCCGCCGTTCCACATGCCGAATACCGTATGCTGAAGATCCATGAGTCGCCGTCCTTAATAACCAGTTCCCGATATATGCCTTAACTTGCCACATTTCATAGCCGCCCTTCGTAGCACAGGCCAGAGCCGGAAAAACCTGACCTGAATCAGGGAATGTGTGAAAACGAACGGCCCCTTTCCCTTGGGGAAAAGGGCCGCTGGCAAGAGGGATCAGCCCGCCGGTGGCATGACCAGTTCCCGCCGTTCCCGCCACAGGAGCCAGGCGGGGAGCAGCACGATGGCGGTAAAAACGGTGGTGATCTCGCCAATGAGGCACAGCCACCCGAAGTAGACCAGCATCAGGTTGTTGGCGATGAGCAGCGACAGGTACCCGATCACTGTTGTTACCGAGCAGAGCATCACGGCTCCGCCGGTCGTCCTCAGCACGTCGCGGATCGAGCCGCGGCCATCCAGTTCGTACCGGCTGTAGATGTTCGTTCCGTAGTCGATACCGATGCCGATGGTGAGCGGCAGGGTGATGAAGTTGAAGAATGTGAGCTTCTGGTTGAGTCCATAGAACCCCATGAAGATCATCAGGAAGCCGGCCGTCAGCGTGATCATCAGCGTGATGATTGCGCGTGCTGACGGGAACAGGACGGCCACCAGCAGCAGCACAAGCCCGTAGGCGAGGCCGACGACGACAGGGGCGGTCTCGATCGTCAGGTTGATGGTGTCGATAACCAGCGTCTGCTCGCTGGCGGAAGTGACTTCCTTGCCGTTATCCAGCCGGATATGCCGTACGGAGTCCACATACGCCTGGAGGTTGCTCTTGTAGACCAGCTCCCGGCTGTTGTCGGGGAACACGTAGATTACCTTGTCGAATGAACCGTCCTTTTCGCGGAAGTTCCGGACGATCTCATCGGGGAGGTCATCCACGGTGATTTTCTCCAGGTTGATGGACTCGCGGATCCGGTCCACCTCCGTGCGCTGCTCGGCATTCAGGAATCTGAGTGCCTGCCCGTCCATCAGTTCGCGGATATCGTCGAGGACAGCGAGCTTCTCCCCCTGCCGGTCCGGAACAAATCCCGCCACATACCGGATGGAGTCGATGATGGAATCCGGCGTCTCCCGCCGCCGTTCCAGTTCGGCGACAACAGCGGGGACATCTTCCGGATCATCCACAAGGACCGCTGCGGGGGTCAGCGACAGGTCGAATATCCGCTCCATGATGAGACGGTTGGTCGCCTGGTAGCCGCTCCGGAGCGACGACTGTGACCGGACTTTTGTGTAGTCCTCTTCCCACGGATCCCGGAGGAACAGGCCGAGGCAGACGGTCCCGGCCACGGTGAGCAGGGCACCCGCTGAAATCCAGCCTTGCGGATACCGGCGGATCGACTTGTAGATCCAGTCTCCCACCCGGATCCGGCTTTCGGCGTAGCCTTCCGGCGAGATCGGGCGGAACCGCTCCGACAGGCAGATGAGCGGTGGGACGACGAGGAACGTGGCCAGCCAGCAGGCGGCCATGCCAAAGGAGCCGATGACGCCGAACTGCTTGTGCCCCTGCATGTCGGAGATGACGAGCGTCGCGTAGGCCGCCGCCGTCGTGAAGGCAGCGACGAATGTCGCACGAAGGGTCGAGGCCAGGGCGGTTTCCATCGCCTCCGGCATCTCTTCCCCGCGGCGGCGTTCTTCGAGGTATCGGGCGACGAGCACGATCGCGTTGTTGATGCCGTTCCCCAGCACCACGATTCCGAGGAATCCCGTGACGGAGTTGAGGAAACCGTACTGGTGCCGCGTCAGGGCAAACATCCAGACGAGGCCGAAGATGACACCGCTGAAGATCAGGTAAATCGTCCGGAACCGCCGGAAATAGAGGACCAGAGCCAGGAGCACCAGGACAAAGCAGAGCGCGGCCGTGGAGAGAATATCGTTGAAGATGGCCTTGTATTCCCCATAGGCCATCATGAAGGCGCCCGTGTATCTGAGCTGGATGGACGGATCGAAGGCGGCGGGATCGACCGACTGGATCACCGGTTCGACGGCCTTGAGGAACGCCTCCACGTTGGTGACGCTCGCCGCATCGTGGCTCGGCTTGATGAGTATGGCGATCAGGCTGCCGTCGGCCGACGTGTAGTAGTTCTCGATATAGTGGTCGTAACGGCGGCCAAGGGCGCGGTATTTGTCCTGGATGTCGTCGAAGGTGAAACCGGGGTCCTCGTCGCAATCGCCAGCGATGTCGATATACATCGGGTTGCTGCAGATGGTCTCCCACTCGATCTTGGTGCGGAGCCGCTCGCGGATCGTGACGAGATCTTCCACATCGACATAGAGGTACTTGTTCTTCTCGAAGAACTCCCGCTGGGCGGTCACGCGGTAGTCGATGTATTCGATCTGGCCGGGAGGGGTCTTCTCCTCCAGCGCGGCAACCAGCGCATCCACATAGTCGCGGGCGGCGTCGAAGTTCCGGTTCTCGACGACGATGATAAAGTTACCGACACCGCCCAGCCGGTCACGGTACTGGTTGTAGTCCCTGACGGCCTGCGACTCCTGCGGCAGGAGTTCCTTGAAATCGGAACGCAGCTCAAGGCCCGATGCATACCAGCCGAGCAGGCCCGTCGCCGCCGTTAGCAGGGCAAGAAGGATGCCGGGCCACCGGAGCACAAGCCGGGACCAGCGGCGGGCAAGCGAGTTGATGAATGTTTCGGGCATCTGCCGTCGTGAATAGCCGTCGGTTGCAACCTAGGGGGCCGGGGGAGGCCGGGTCAACGGCCCTGCTTCAGTGCTTTTCGCGCCGCTTCCCGCATGATCCGGGTGTCGGGATTCCGGCCGGTCCAGATGCGGAGGGCCCGTGCTCCCTGATGGACGAGCATACCCAGGCCGTCCGAATGGCGAAGTCCGTGGCGTTTCGCATCAGCCAGAAACTTTGTGGGCCTTCCGTACATCACATCAACGGCGATGGTGTCCGTATCCAGGATTTTCCATGGGAGACGGGGCAGGGCCGCGCCCGTGAGACTGGCGCTGGTCGTATTGATGACCAGTTGCGCGTCCTGGAGCGGGGCGGCCAGCTCCAACTGGTCCAGCATTGACGATGTGAAAAGCGTTTTGCCCGGTGCCCGGTTCATCAGCGCCGCCAGATGGTCGGCCTTTTCAACCGTGCGGTTGGCGATGTGAATCGTCTTTGCGGTGCCAGCGAGCGCGGCCGCCACCGACCGTGCAGTGCCACCGGCTCCCAGAATGACAATCCGCTTTCCTTTTGGCGAGAACCCGAATTCCGCCTTCAGGGAATCCAGCAGGCCGGCGCCATCGGTCGTGTCGCCGTAGATGCCGTCCGCACCAAACCGGAGTGTATTCACGCTTCTGGCGAGCCGGGCTTCCGGCGAGATTTTCGTGCAAAGCCGGACGGCAGCCTCCTTGTGCGGAATGGTGAGATTGACACCAAGGTATCCCGCCTTCCGGAGGCCTTTCAGCACGTCGTCGAGATTTCGGGGTTCGACGTCGTGTGCGATGTACAACAGATCGAGACCGAGCGCGGCAATGGCAGCGTTATGCATAGCAGGGCTCAGCGAATGGCTCACGGGGTGGCCCAGCACGGCGAGGAGCCGTGTCGTGGCCCGGATACCGGCAGCGGTGCGGGAATCCATGCTCAGAAATCCTCCGGTGGAGGCATTTTCGCCAGGAGGTCCCGCGCCTTCTGGCAATCTGCCGTAATCTGCGCCTTGAGGGCCTCCACGCCGGAAAACTTCTGCTCATCGCGAAGCCGGTCATGAAAAATCACGTCAATCTGGCGGCCATAGATGTCGGCGTCGAGCCCGAAAATGTGCGTCTCGATGTTGAGGGGATGACCGGCGCCACCTTCGGTGAAGGTCGGGTTGAGCCCCACGTTGGTCACACTATCCAGTATCTTTCCATCCAGCCGGACACGGGTGGCATAGACACCGGTTTTGGGCAGTACTTCGGCCTGCGTGAGCAGGTTCGCGGTCGGGAAGCCGAGAGTCCGGCCCCGCCGCTGACCCTTCCAGACGATTCCGTTCAGGAAAAACTCGTAACCGAGCAGCCCGTTCGCCATCCGTATGTTGCCTGACTCGATGGATTCGCGGATCCAGGTCGAACTGATGGGCCGCTCGCCCACATGTACCGGCCCGAGCTGGTCCACGGTGAAGTTGAACCGGCGGCCCAGCTCAACCAGTTCGCTCGCGCCGCCCGAGCGGTCCTTGCCGAAGTGGCTGTCATAGCCCAGCAGCACGTGTTCGACGTGGAATGTCCCGACCAGCCGCTTCTCGACGAATTCGGCTGCCGACTGCTCGGAGAAATCACGGGTGAATTCATCCCAGACCATCCAGTCCACGCCGAATCTGGACAGTAACCGGACCTTCGTGTCGAAGTCGGTCAGCACCCGGGTCGAATCGGGGCCGAACAGGACCTTCCGGGGATGCGGCTGGAAGGTGTAGATGACGGAGGGCCCGCCGGTCGTTTTTGCGAGCCGCACCACCTCGCTCAGGATCGCGTGATGCCCCCTGTGAACGCCATCAAAGTTTCCGATGGCGAGCACGGTCCGGTCGAAGAACCGGGGGCCGATCTTTCTGGCATTGGCGACTTTCACCTGCGGGCGTCCTCGATAGGGGCTGGCGGCCAAGCCGTTCAGCCAGACTCCTCGTAACGGGTTTTGACCTCAACGTCGAGCCGGCCGTGGTGGAGCCGGGCCGTCAGGCGTTCCCCCGGCCTGACCTCGGTGGCGCTGCGGACGGCCTGGCCGGCGGCAGTGGTGAGGACCGAATAGCCCCGCGAAAGCACCTTGAGCGGGCTCATGGCATCTAGCCGGGCGGGAAGTTCGCCGAATCTCCGTCGGCGCTCGGCGAGCAGCCGCTCGGCTGACCGGATCAGGATTTGTCTGAGATCGGATGCCCTCCGGTGCTGCGCGGCAAGCCGTTTGCGCGGATCAGCCGCCTGGACCCGCTCCAGTGCTGTAATTGTCCGGGATTTCCAGCCGGAGAGCCGGGACCGGAGGAGGCGTTCAAGCAGGCCAGAGGCATCGGTGATCTGCCGCCTTCGGCCGGCGAACAGGTGGCGGGGATCGGCGATACGGGTGGAGGCTGCCTGCGCCCGCAGGCGGGCATCTTGGAGCCGCACCTGCATGGTTCTCACGATCGCCTGCCGCCGCTTGCGTACGCCGTCGGATACGTCGGCGACGCTGCGCGAGAGAATCATCGCCGCCTGCGTGGGGGTGGAGGCCCTGAGATCGGCTGCGAAGTCTGCGATAGTGGTGTCGGTTTCGTGGCCGACTCCGGTCACGACGGGGACAGGGCAGGACCGGATGGCCCTGGCGAGATTCTCGTCATTGAAGGCCCACAGGTCTTCCAGCGAGCCTCCGCCCCGGACCAGGGCGATGACATCCACCTCTCCATGGGTGGCGAGGTCATGCAGTGCATGCACGAGCCTCAGGGGGGCATCCGCACCCTGGACCGGGCTGTCGGCGAGCACGACGGCCGCTCCCGGCCAGCGGTGGAAAAGGGTCCGGAGGAAATCCCGCACGGCGGCGCCCCGCACCGACGTAACGACGCCGATCCGCTCGGGGAACGGCGGAATGGGCCGCTTCCACTGGTCGTCGAACAGTCCTTCCTTGCGGAGTCGCTCGACGAGCTGCTGGAACTGGAGCTGCAGGATTCCCTCGCCCTGGGGGAGTATCCGGTCGGCCAGCAGCTTGAACTGGCCCCTCGCCGGGTAGATGTCCGGCCGCCCGTGCACGATGACCGAAAGCCCCGCACGCGGCTGGAAGCGGAGCTGCCTCGGACCGGGAGCGAACATGACCGCCTCGAGGACCGCATCCCGGTCCTTCAGCGTGAAGTAGGCATGGCCGCTCGGCCAGACCTTGTAACTGGACAGTTCGCCCTCGACCCACACGCCCGGAACATTTGACCGCAGGACGTCGTTTACCTGCCGGACGAAATCGGCCACCGAGACGACCGGAGTTTCTGGATAGTCGCGGGGCATGGTGGTTCTGATCTACCCCGGCGCGGTCATCGGGCCGCGGCGGCCGGGCGCGTCTCGCGCAGGTTGCGGAGCAGGGTTTCGAATCCCGATGCAACCTGGGTGGTGAGGATCTGGAGGTCGGTGGCGCGGGCCGGGCTCACCCCCTTGCCCTCGCCGTTGTCGCCATAGAGCAGCGCGATCATGCTGTTGTTGTACAGGATCGGCAGCACGATGACCGTGAGCGGGTGCATGTCACCGAGGGCGCTGAAAAACCGGTTGTTGATCGGGGAACTGGCGACGCTGCCCAGGTAGTGCCCGTGGCTTTTCCAGACCAGCTGGAACAGTGACGGCTGCGAGAGCGGCAGCATCAGCCCGCGGACGGTTTCCGGCGTGATCCGCTCGCCGAAACCCGCCCAGCCGAAGGCGATATCCCGCTTCACGACGAACAGGACGCCACGCTTCAGGTAGCCCTTCGCGTATTCCAGTATGATCTGGGCGAGATCGTCGCGGTTTTTGACGCCCTTGATCATCTCGGCCAGTTCGGCGGGTGTGTACCGGCGCGGCCGCTCCTTTTCCGCCGCTTTCGGTTCCGGGAGCTTTTCGGCCGGTTCAGGCGGCCGGGATGCGCTCAGGCGGGCGAATGCCTCATGCTTCTCTCCCGGCCGTGGCTCGGGGGCGGCCATCAGGTGCGGCGTGAGTGAGAGGGCGGATGCCGCCGGCTTTTCCTGGGCCGGCTTGGCGATGCTCAGGTAGCGTTGCTCGCGCCGGATGCCGTAGAACTTTTCCATCAGGTAGGAGATCCGCACTTCAGGCACCACGTGAGGGCGGATCTTGCGGCCTGTCTTGAGCGTCAGCTGCTGGAGGGCCACCGGATCGCGCGGATCGGCCATCGCCACATGCAGTTCGTCCCCATCGAGCCGGAACGGGACCGAGTAGTATTCGCGGGCAAGCGGAGCCGGAACCGCGGCGATGACATTGGGGGCGATGCGCTCCAGTTCGGCAGCCAGCACCGTCGGGATGCCGAGCTGCTTTGACAGTGCCTGGCACAGCTTGTCCTCATCCAGATAGCCCAGTTCGATCAGGTTCGTGCCGATACTGCCGCCGAAGAGCACCTGGCTCTGGAGCGCCTCATCGAACTGCTTCTGGGTGATGAGCCCCGCATCCACGAGCAGGGTTCCTAACGATGCCACAGGAACTGACCCCTTCCCGGCCGTCTTTAATGCCCCAAAGTCCGGCAAACTGCGGAAACAGGCAGAACCGGAAGGCCGGGAAGCGTCACTATAGGCGTTGCCCGCGCCCTTGCAAACTTCCGGGTCCGGTCGGCAGGCCCAGGATGCGTTTCAGTAGTGGACTGAACATTTTTTAATCACCGGGGTTCTTGCCCCGGGGACAGGGCGGCATTATCCGATTGCTCGCAGTCTGAACCGGGAGAACCAGGGGCCATGATCGAAGTTTCGCATCTGGACCGCTATTTCGGCAGTTATCTGGCCGTGCGGGATGTTTCATTTCGTGTCGACGAAGGACAGGTGATGGGATTCCTGGGGCCGAACGGTGCCGGAAAGACCACTACCATGCGCTGCCTCACGGGCTACCTGCCTCCGACCTCGGGACGTGTGGTTGTGGACGGCTTCGACGTGACCGAGGCCCCCTTCGAGGTGAAGAAACGGATCGGCTACCTGCCCGAGACGCCGCCACTCTATGGCGACATGATCGTCGTCGATTATCTCCGGTTCGTCGCCGACCTCAAGGGCGTCGAGGGGAGCCGCCGCAACGGCCTTGTGGACCGGGCCATCCAGCTTTGCGGTCTTTCCGACGTGTCGGGGAGGCTTATCCGCAACCTGTCGAAGGGCTACCGGCAACGGGTTGGTATCGCGCAGGCGATTGTCCATGAGCCACGGGTTGTCATTCTTGATGAGCCCACCTCGGGGCTCGACCCCAATCAGGTGATCGAGATCCGGCAAGTGATTGCCGACCTGGCCAAAGAGCGCACGGTGATCCTGTCAACGCACATCCTGTCGGAGGTCGAGAAGACCTGCCGCCAGGTCACGATCATCAACGAGGGGCGGATCGTGGCGAGCGATACGGTCGAACGGCTGCTCCAGGGATCGGGTGGCCGCCGCCTTCAGCTGGTATTCGAGAAGGAGGCCCCGGCAGCCGCCAGTGAAATACTGTCAGTCCCGGGCGTCCGGTCAGCGAGCTGGGCTGGCGAGGATTCGCACCGCACGCTGGTGATCGAAACCGGACTTGAGCCGGATTCGCGGGCAGAGATCGCCCGTTTCGCCGTCGAGAAGGGTTATGGGCTTGTCGAGTTCCGCGGGGCGGCCGAATCGCTGGAGTCGATCTTCCGGCGGCTGACTTCCGAGGAAGCGTCCGGGGAGGTGCCGCAGGCATGAAGGGTTTCCTGACGATCTTCTGGCGCGAGGTCCGCGCCTACTTCAGCGGGCCGATGGCGTGGACCGTGGCGGGCGGATTCCTGTTCCTGAGCGGCCAGTTCTTTCTGGCAATGATGGACTCATACGTGCGGGATTACCTGATGAGCCGCGACAGTCCGATCATGCGGGGCCAGACGCCGGACATCAACATCATGATGTCGCAGGGCGTATTCCCCTACCTGACGACATTCCTGCTGTTCTTCACGCCGCTCATCACGATGCGGCTGTTCACTGAAGAGCGCACCATGAAAACCGACGAACTGCTGTTCACTTCGCCGGTATCGACCACGGCGATCGTGCTCGGCAAGTATTCCGCCGCGCTGTTCGTTGTGGCCGTGATGCTGGCGGGGACGCTCCATATACCCGCCGTACTGCACCAGATCAGCCCCCTCGACCTGCGGCCGCTGTATTCCGGCTACCTGGGCGTGTTCCTGGTGGGGGCCGCCTTCACCAGCATCGGCGTTTTTGCCAGTTCGGTCACCGAGAGCCAGATCGTTGCGGCGCTGCTGTCGTTCGTGGGACTGCTGACGCTTCTGGTGCTGGGATGGCTGACAGGAATGTTCGAGGGGTCGTTCCTGAGGCCGGTGATCGAATACGCCGCGTATGACAAGCACTTCGAGAACCTGTCCAAGGGCATCCTCGACACGCGGGATATCGTTTACTTCGTGTCGCTGCCGGCGCTGTTCCTGTTCGCCACGCATCGTACGCTCGGCACGAGCCAGTGGCGGAGCTAAGGGGAGGAATGACGCAGATGAACGCACCCCGCCGCCGCGAAACCACCGGACGCTGGCCCCTGCTGCTGGCATCCATAGCTGTCATTGTCATTGGACTCCTGTTCCTGCGGGTCCGGGGCGACCTCAAGATATGGGGCGACCTGTTCCATGTCTGGAGCCTGATCCTGGGTCTCGGCGTGAGCCTGCTCGCCGGATACCTGGCGTGGGACTGGGAAACCGTCGTCCGGGCCGTGAAGTCGGGGGGCACGCTCCGGACCGCCGGCGCGCTTGTCCAGATACTGATGGTGCTCGCGATCATCGTCTCGGTGAACTACTTCGCCAGCCGCAACTACAAGAAGTGGGACCTGACAGAAGAAAGAATCAACATGCTCGCCCCGCAGTCCGAGGAAGTGGCCCGGGCGCTCGGTCAGGACGTGACGATTCTGGGCTTCTTCAAGTCCGGTCAGCCTGCGCGGGACACGTTCAAGGAACTGGCGGGGCTCTATGCCGAAGCCTCGCCCCGGATCACCGTACGGCTGATTGATCCGGACGCCGATCCGGTAACGACGCGGGATTACAATGTTGGCATGGCCGGTACGGTCATTCTCGAAAGCGGCGAGAAACGGCAGTCGCTCCCGGCTACCGACGAGCAGGAACTGACCCGCGGGCTGATCCGGATTACCCGCCAGGTGGAAAAGACGGTCTGCTTCACTACCGGTCACGGCGAGCGCGGTCTGGATGATCCCGAAGGCGAAGGTCTCACCACGGTCCGGAGCGAACTGGCCGGGCAGGGGCTGAAGGTCATGGGGGTCAACATCCTGTCAGAGGGTGGTGTCCGGCCGGAATGCAGCCTGCTGGTGATCGCCGGGCCGACGAGGGCGCTCTCGCCAGACGAGATTCCGCTTATCAGGGATTTCGTGGACGGGCGCGGCGGCGCGCTGATGGTGCTGGTCGATCCGCAGACACCCGACCAGTCGGGCCTGCTGAAATATTTCAATGTCCGGCCCCGCAACGACGTGGTGGTGGACGCCAATCCGCTTAATCAGATGACCGGCCAGAACTTCCTCGCGCCCGTGGCCGCTGCCTATGGCAGGCACGAGATCATAGACAAGATGAAGAACGTGCAGACGATTTTCCCGCTCGCCCGGTCACTGGAGCGGATCGAAGGGGTCGAGGCTACCGATCCGGCCGCCACATCCACCTCGATCGTGTTTACGAGCGAGGATTCCTGGGGCGAGACGGACCTTGCCAAGGGAACAAGGCCCCGGCCCGACCAGGGCAAGGATGCCCTGGGGCCTGTGGTGCTGATGGAGGCGGGAATCCGGCTGGTGAAGCGTCCGGATGCTGATGGCGGCGGAGATGACGGAGACGAAGCCGGGGAAGACAGCGGCGAGGGCAAGACCCGGAGCGTCCGGTTTGTCGTGGCGGGCGACTCGGACTTCATCACGAACCAGTGGGTCAGCTACTACGGCAACAAGGACCTGTTCCTGAACGCCGTGAGCTGGGCGACCGGGGATACCGAGCTGATCTCCATCCGGCCCCGGAAGCGCGGCGAGAGGCCGATCAACCTGCCGAGCGAGAGCTTCACCCGCTTCATCAGCTGGGTGCCCTCCCTGCTGTTCCCGCTCCTGCTGGTGCTGATGGGCGTATTCATCCAGCTCCGCCGCCGGCGGCTCTGACCTTCGGGATCGCCTATGAACCGGGAACTACGCAACACGCTCATGCTCGCTTTTCTTGCGGTCGCCGCAGGCGCGTACATGTATTTCGTCGAGTCGGAAAGACCCGTGGCGGAGGAAGTGCAACCCGGCGAGGGGGAAAAGCTGTTTCCGGGGCTTTCGGCCGTCAATGTAGAGGAAGTGGGCATTGCCGACGAGAAGGGGTCGTTCACTGTCTTCCAGAAGGCGAACGGCGAGTGGGAGGTCCGTGACGGCGATCGCCGCCATCTGGCAGATCCGTCCGCCGTGGGAGATCTGGTGAGCGCGCTGGCGGCGATCAGGGGTCGCATGATCGAAACGGATGAAAACGTGCCGGACTCCAGCTTCGGTCTGGATCATCCGCCACGCACGGTCTGGTTTCGGGAGAAGAACAAGGACCAGACCGACATCCTGATTGGCGGGGATTCGCCGCTCGGGAACTCCCGCTATATCCGTGTGGACCTGGATGGCCCGGTATACGTTACGGCGGCACATACGCTCTACCCGTTCGAACGGAAGACAGAAGACCTGCGGGAGAAGAAGCTGGTGAACGCCGAGCCTGCCCAGGTGTTCAGGGCCGTGGTCCGCTGGGGCGAAAAGGGGACCGGCGAGACGGTGCTGGAGCGGGGCAAGGACGGCTGGAAGTTCGCTGCCGGACCCGAGGGGAAGATCGATGTGGACCGGCTGGATGATTTCCTGTCGGAACTCCGGCTTCTCAGGGCGGTGAAGTTCAGCGGAGAGGGCGAGGACAGCTTCGGCAAATACGGCCTCGACAGGCCCGTGCTGGAAGCGGAACTGTATGGCGAGGACGGCAAGCTGCTGGATAAGGTACGGTTCGGGTCGGTGGAGAAAAGCAGCGAAGGCACCTGGACCTGGTCCAGCCGGTCCGGGGAAATCGTGACCATCTCGAAGTTCAGCCGGGACCAGATGCCCTCCGGGCCGGATTACCTCATGGTGAAGGAAGCGCCGCCTGCGGAAGCACCTGAAACTCCTGCTCCGGCACCCTGATTGCGAGCATTCAGGCCCTGTTGACACGGGGGCCTGTTGTCGTTTAACCGGTCGGTTCCCGGTAACGGTTTCCGCAAGGGACGGAGCGGGGAAACACAAGTGATTTCAAGATGTTGAAGTGAGTCCGGCCATATGGCAGGACGCGGCACAAAGGCCCCAGGGTTCCAGTTCGTTCTGGAAACCGCGCAGGGGCTGGAGTCCCGCCCGAACTATCTCATCCCAACCTCTCTGGAAGGAGACCATTCCATGCGCATTGATACTTTCGGCATTCTCGGCCGCAAGCTCGGACAGACGAGCGTGTTTACCGACGACGGCAGCCGCCTCAACGTCACTGTTGTTGAGGCAGGACCGTGCAAGGTCGTCACCAAGAGGACAAAAGAAAAGGATGGCTACGAGGCCGTCCAGATCGGGTTCGGATCCAAAAAGAGTTACAGCACGAACAAGCCGGATCTCGGGCGCTTCAAGGCGCTCGGACACGAGCCGCTGGCGCATCTGAAGGAAGTGCGGCTTCCCTCTGAGGAACTCGCCAAGATCAACGTGGGCGACGACCTGACGGTAAAGGCGTTCGAGGCGGGCGAACTGGTTGATGTCGCCGGCATCACCAAGGGCAAGGGCTTCTCTGGCGTGATCCGCCGCTACAAGTTCAGCGGCTTCCGTGCCACCCACGGCACGCACGAATATTTCCGGCACGGCGGCGGTATCTCCGCCCGCGAGCACCCCGGCAAGGTGTGGAAGAACAAGCGCATGCCGGGCCACATGGGTGTCGACAAGGTCACGACCCAGAACCTCAAGGTGGTTCAGGTCCGCCCCGACGAGAACGTGATCCTGATACAGGGATCGGTTCCCGGCCCGATCAACGGCATCGTGTATGTCCAGAAGGCCCGCAAGGCCGCCCACCGCAAGGCTGCGGGGAAGAAGTAGGCTTTTACCGTAGATCCGGGTGCCCCTGCAATCCTTTCCGTGAATGGCGGAGAGGAACCACAGGGGCGTCCGTGGTGAACGTCTTTTCACTTGCTCCCGGTTTCCGGCGCGGATTATAGGACCGGTTCCGCACGCGGCCATTGGCCGCGTCCTTTAACCATCATGGCCAAAAACGATAATCCCTGGTCGCACACCATCTTCCTTCCGAAGACGGCGTTCCCCATGCGCGCCGACATGGCCAGGAGGGCGCCGGAGTTCGTCAGGCGCTGGGAGTCGGAAGACACCTATGGCCGGATGGTGGCGCGCACGAAAGGCCGCAGGCGGTTCGTTCTCCATGATGGTCCGCCCTACGCCAACGGCCATATCCACCACGGGCACATCCTCAACAAGGTCCTGAAGGACATCATCGTCAAGTACCGGAACCTTTCCGGCACGCAGGGGGCACCGTACGTGCCGGGATGGGACTGCCACGGCCTCCCCATCGAGCAGAAGGTGGCCGAAAACTTCCGGGCGAAGAAACAGCAGGCGACGCCGGAGCAGATGGTGGCCGCCTGCCGGGACTACGCCTCGGAGTTCATCGGCATCCAGATGGCGGAGTTCCGCGAACTGGGTGTGCTGGCGGACTACGCCAACTGCTACCGGACGATGACGAAGGATTACGAGGCGAAGATCCTTCGCGAGTTCGGGCGGTTCCTGTCGAAGGGCTACGTCTACCGGCAGAACAAGCCGGTCTACTGGAGCTGGGCGCTGGAAACATCGCTCGCCGAGGCGGAAGTGGAGTATGATGACCACACCTCGCCATCGGTCTATGTGGCATTTCCCTACGACGGAGACGGGTCGGAGATTGCCCCCGAACTGAAGGGGGAGAAGCCGGAGCTTGTCATCTGGACGACGACGCCCTGGACCATTCCGGCGAACCTGGGCCTCTCGCTCCACCCGGAACTGGACTACGTGGCCGTGAAGACGGCCGATGCAGCCGGGCGCGGGCGCGTATTCATTGTCGCCAAGGGACTTCTGGAGGCGTTTGCGGCCGCCTGCAAGCTGAAGGATCCGGTGGTGGTGGCGGAGTTCCGTCCCGGCCATCTGGAGCGGAAGACCGCCCGGCACCCGCTCACCGGCCGGGCGTCGCTCATCATGCTCGGCACCCACGTCACGCTCGAACAGGGCACCGGAATTGTTCATACGGCGCCGGGCCACGGAGCCGAGGACTACGTGATGGGCCGCCATTACGATCTTGATGTCTATTCGCCGGTGGACTCGAGGGGCCGTTATACGGCTGACCTCCATGAAAATCTGAAGGATCTTGTGGGACTTCAGGTGTTCGATGCCAATCCGAAGGTAATCGAAAAGCTCGATGCCGCAGGTGCGCTGCTCGCGCAGGGCAAGGTGAGCCACAGCTACCCGCACTGCTGGCGGTCGAAGAAACCGGTCATTTTCCGGGCGACGCCCCAGTGGTTCGTCTCGCTGGAGCACGACGGCCTGCGCGAAAAATCCCTTGAGGCCATCGACGGGAAGGTCCAGTGGATTCCCCCGTGGGGCCGGGACCGGATCTACAACATGGTGGCGAACCGTCCCGACTGGTGCATCTCGCGCCAGCGGGTGTGGGGCGTGCCAATCGTCAGCTACGAGTGTTCGGGCTGCGGTCATGTGGAATCGACGCCGGAGCTGGTCGAACTGGTGGCCAGACAGATCGAGCAGCACGGTATCGAGGTCTGGTTCGCCGGCGACGTGAAACAGCTCATCCCCGCCGGGTACAAATGCCCCCGGTGCGGCCAGACGGAATGGAAGAAAGGCGGCGATATCCTCGACGTGTGGTTCGACTCCGGGGTGTCCCACGCCGCCGTGCTGGAAGGGAACCCGGAACTTGCCTGGCCTGCCGACCTGTATCTGGAAGGCTCCGACCAGCACCGAGGGTGGTTCCATTCGTCGCTGCTCACCTCGGTCGCCACCCGTGGCGGTCCGCCCTACCGTGCGGTACTGACCCACGGCTTCGTGGTGGACCACGAGGGTAAGAAGTATTCCAAGTCGAACCCGACCTACACGCCGCCGGAAAAGACGCTGAAGACGAGCGGGCCGGAACTGTTCCGCCTGTGGGTAGCTGCCGAGGACTACCGGAACGACATCCATTTCGGCGACGAAATCCTCCAGCGGCTGTCGGAGATGTACCGCAAGTTCCGCAACATCGTCCGTCACCTGCTGGGCTGCCTGGACGGGTTTTCCCCGGCGGCGAACTATGTCCCCTATGACCGCCGGCCGCTTCTGGACCGCTGGATATTCTCCAGCGCGATGGTGCTGGCGGCCGAAGCGCGGGCGGCCTACGAAAACTACGAGTTCCACCGTGTCTATCACGGCGTGAACCAGTTTGTGACCGTGGATCTTTCATCCATCTACGCCAACGCCACCAAGGACCGCCTGTATATCCTCAAGGCGGACGATCCGGCGCGCCGTTCCACGCAGAGTTCCATGTATGACGTGCTGGTGACGCTGCTCACCGTATTCGCGCCGGTGTGCTCCTTTACCTGCGAGGAAGCCTGGGGCGAACTGCACCGGCAGGCGCCGGGGACGGCGAAAGATGCGCCGTTCGGTCCGCTGGCGGCAGAGTCGGTCTTTTTGAACGACATGCCCGGCCCTTCCGGTACGGAACTGGACCGGCACCGGAAGCTGGCGGCGGATTTCGTGCCGCTGCTCGCGCTCCGCGAGGCCGTGAACCTGGAACTGGAGAAGTTCCGGGTGGCGGGCAGCATCGGGAAATCCGAGGAGGCAAAGGCGGCCGTCGCTCCCAAACGCGGGGAGATTCCGGCGGACTTCCTGCGGGTGGCGGCAGGTCGCGACGTAAACCGCCTGTCGCTCATGGAGGAACTGCTCGTCGTGTCATCCTTTGAGCTGCTGCCGGAGGCCGATACGGTGCAGATACACGTCGGGAAGGCGTCCGGCGCCCGTTGCGGCCGGTGCTGGCATCATTCAGAAAAGACCGGATCCTGCGAAAGGCACCCGGACCTGTGCGAGCGGTGCATCGAGGTGGTCCCATGAGCGAACGCCGGCCGCTTCCGCCCAAATATGTCATCTTCGGCTCGATCGTCCCGATCATGGTGTTCCTTGACCTGTGGACCAAGGACCTGATCGTCCGCGACTTCCGGCCGGGGCAGAGCCGGGTGATTATCGACGAACTGTTCAGCATCACCTATGCCCGGAACTACGGCGCCGCCTTCAGCCTCTTCCGGGATCTTCCCGACGGGGCGCGCGGCTGGTTCTTTGCCGTGGTGACCATCGTGGCGGTTTCGGCGATCTTCTGGTTCCTCATCACCATTCCGGCGCGGGACTACTGGATGGCGTCGGGGCTCGGCCTCATCTTTTCGGGGGCGGTGGGCAACGCCGTGGACCGGGCCCGTTTCGGCTTCGTTGTCGATTTTCTCGATTTTTACTGGGGCAAGGGCGGGCCTGCCTGGCCGACGTTCAACGTCGCGGACATAGGGATCACGGTGGGGGCCGTCATCATCATTGTCTTTGAGCTGCTGCGTAAGGAAGACACCAGTCATGCGTCCAATCCTGTTTGAGATCGGCCCGTTCCAGCTTCACACCTACGGCCTGACGGCCGCCGCCGGGTTCCTGCTGGCGCTCTACTACATGCAGTGGCAGGCGCGGAGGATCCGGCTCGACCCGGAGTTCGCTGCCGACCTGGCGTTCCTGTTCGTGATCGTCGGGGTGATCGGGGCACGCGCCCTGTACGTGCTCGTCACCTGGGAGCGGTTCGAGGACAACTTCTGGGACGTATTCGCCATCTGGAAGGGCGGGCTCGTGTTTTATGGCGGCCCGATGCTGGTCGTGCCGGTCGCCTTCTGGGTGTTCCGCCGGAAGAACGTCGGGGCCTTCGCCTACTCGGACATCGGCGCGGTCGCGATGATGCTGTCGCTTGGCATCGGGCGGTTCGGCTGCCTCGCGGCCGGATGCTGCTACGGGAAGGTGACCGGCGTGCCGTGGGGCGTCGTTTATCCGCCAGCGGCGGCCTCCGACTACCTCCGGCAGGGGCTGCCGGTCCATCCGACGCCCATCTACGAGTTCCTCGCCTGCATGGCGATCGTCGGGCTGGGTATCGTTCTCAACCAGTACAAGAAACACGACGGCATCACGACCGGCATGGTGTTCATCACCTACGCCATCGCCCGGAGCGTGATCGAGCTGTACCGCGGCGATACGGTGCGCGGTTTCGTGGGGGACACGGGCCTTTCCACCTCCCAGTTCATTTCGCTGTTCTCCGTCCTGTTCGGACTGGGGATCATCGCCTGGGCATACTGGAAGAAGAAGCCCCGGTACTACTGGGATGGCGTCCCGCCGGCTGGCCAGCCGGCGCCCAAGGGGTCATAATCCCCCGCGCCATGTCGGTATCCACCAACGAGAAGTCGATCCGCACCGGAACCCCGTGCCCGCCGTTCACGCTGAAGAACGTGGACGGCAGGATGGTGTCCAGCGTGGAACTGCTGAAGGACGGCATCCTCGCCGTCATCTTCAGTTGCAACCACTGTCCCTACGTGCAGGGGTGGGAGGGGCGCATGGTCCAGATCCAGAAGGACTACGGCCCCAGGGGCCTCCGGATCGCCTGCATCAACGCCAATGACGATCTGAACTACCCGGAGGACTCCTTCGCCGGGATGGTGAAGCGGCACCGCGAAAAGGGGTTCAACTTCCTCTACCTGCGGGATGACACCCAGGGGACGGCCAAGGCCTTCGGCGCGACCCATACCCCCGAGTGCTTCGTGTTCGGCCGGGACGGCAGGCTCGCCTACCACGGCCGGATCGACGAGAACTACAAGGATCCGGCCGGAGCGAAAAGCCACGATCTCAGGAATGCACTCGACGCGATCATGGCCGGCAAGGCCCCGGCGGTGCCCGAAACCTACTCCATCGGCTGCACGATCAAGTGGAAGTGAGCGTCAGGCTTTCGCCTTCGTGACCGAGCCGGTGTTGACCGGGTCGATCGTGAAGGTGGGGCCGATTCCCCAGGCCATCGGCGTCCGTATGAACGGCGACGAGTTGTAGACCTGCGGAACGCCATCCGCGGTCCGTCCGGCGAGCTCTTTCTCCAGGATCATCGACGAATACTGTGAAAAGGTGCTTTCGAGTGCGTTGCCGTTCATCACCACCTCGGCGCCGTACTTTTTCGCATATTCCCGGAGCGACTTCAGCTTCGACCGCTCCGGCACGTAGCTGTCGGGCGAGATTCCGTTCTCCGAGACGGTGAAGACACCGCGGCCTTCGGCATGGAAGACGATGGTGTGGTTGCCGAGCGTGTGGCCCGGCGTCCAGGCGATGGCGACGCCCTTGCCGAGCCAGACCGACCCCTCGACGGAGAGGATCCGCTCCGGCGGAACGCCGTCCAGAGCGCCCTCGATCCACCAGGGCCGCTGGAGCGGGTGGATGCTCTGGAGCGTCTCGATCTCGCGCCGGTTCACGACCAGCCGGGCGTTGGGGTAGAGCGGCGGGCGGCCGTTCTCGCCGAGAAGGCCGCGCCGGAGATCCTGCACGTGCAGGTGGTCGAAGGTGATGTAGTCGATCTTTGCCGGGTCGAGGCCGAGCTTCTTCAGCTTCGGCACCGGGCCGTCCATCTTCGCCAGCCGCTGCTCCGACACGAACGGCATCAGCTCCCGGCGGGCGTTCTCGAAGAACGGCGCCCGGCCGGAGAGGTCATGCTCGGTGGGATTCACGAGCAGCGTCCTCACCTGCCCCGAGAAATCCTCGAACTCGATCACCTCCATGCGGTTCCGCATGATGAGGTATTTCGCCTTGTTCGGCGCGGCCTGCCAGAAGCCGAACGCGACGGGATAGGGGAAGGGCAGCAGATCCACCGTCCGGACGCCGCGCACGGGGCCATCCTTCAGGAACTGCTTCTGAAAGGACCGCCCCCGCTCGCGCATTTCCTCGACCCGGTGGCCGGGATGGGTGTCCCTCCACCCGTCGTCCAGTTCCGGTATGGCCCTGAAGTTCGGCGGCATCTCGGTGGGTGTGGTCATGGCGGCTCTCCCTTGCTCCGGCAGCAGCAACCGGCTGACCCTGCCACCGGCGGGGCGGGGGTGGCAAGACGGGCCATTTTTGTGGCGGGAGTACCCCTCTCAGGGGGCGGCCGATCGTGTATGATTCCGCCCATGAGCCAGTTTCTCGTGAGCCTCCGCGACATCGAACAGGAACCGAGGGAGATCACGGCCAGTGTGCCGCTCCTCTCGGCCGACGGCCACCTGCCGCCGGACGCCACCGGCGCGGCGGGACGCTCGCCCACGGGGACCGACACCAGCGGTCTCGGTGTCGGGGTGAAGGGGCCCATCCGTGCGGAGCTCCAGGTCTCGAAGGCGGGCGACGTGGTGGTGGCCGAGGGAAGGCTCGCGTTCGACTACGAGCGGCCCTGCGACCGGTGCGGCCAGGTGCTTCCGTTCCGGATGGACGAGAAGGTCCGGTTCGTCTTCCAGAAGGAGAGCCGCCTGGAGATAAAGGCCACAAAGGCCGCGAAGCCGGCAAAAACAGCAAAGCCGGCCCCGAAGGGGAAGAAGCCCCTGGAGCAGTTCGAGGCGGCCGGCCCGGAGGACGAATCCGGGAACCGGCTCGCCGCTGGCGACCTGGACGAGATGACCTACTCCGGCGCGGAGATCGACCTGGAGCCCTACCTCTACGAGCTTGTGGCCCTGGAACTCCCCATGCGGGCCACCTGCGAGATGGTTCCGGGACGGACCTGCGCGGTGGACCCCGGCGCGCTGGCCCCGGACCGGGCCAGGGGCGCGGACCCCCGCTGGGCGGTGCTGAAGGAACTCAAGAAGGGCTGACCTGTCGGGGTTGATATATATGTTCACTCCACCCGGACCATCAGGCCCAGGTGGTCCGACACCTGCACGTCCGCCTGCGAACCGAGAAGCTGGACGCCCCGGACCCTCGGGCGCATGGCGGCATTGGCGAGGGTGAAGTCGTACCGGGCGGCCGGGGCGGTGGACGGAAAGGTGAACCCGTCGGCCTGCGGCTCCAGTTCCCGGTAGAGGTCGTGCCAGCCGTCCTTCAGCACCCGGTCGATCACCTTGGGCGGCAGCTTGTCGTGGAGCCAGTAGGGGGAGTTCTCGTCGGGGACGATCCCGGCGATGGGGCGTCCGGCGATCCGGTCCTCGCCGCGCACGGAGTTCAGGTCGCCCACGATGAGGACCGGCTCGCCCGGCGGCCCGGAGGCGGCATCGGCGAGCAGTGCGTCCATCTCCTTCAGGCGGCGGTCCTCCCCCTTGGGGTTGAGGTGTGTCGTGTAGAGCCGGAACGGCCCGCCCGTCCGGGGGCGGATCGTCACCCGGCAGGCGCCGTGGAAGAACAGCCCGGCCCCCACCGGCGCCTTCTCGCTCATCCAGCCATAGGGGGCGAAGACGGCAAGGTCGAGGCCGCTCGGGCTCTCGGCCACGTAGGAGTCCTTTTTCATCTCCCGCGCGAACCGCTCGGCCCGCCCCCTGGCCCAGCCGTCGGCTTCCACGAAGGCGATCACGTCGGGCTCCAGGTCGCGGACCCGCTGCATGAGGCGCTCGAACCGGGCCTCGTCCGCCTGGAACAGGATGTTGAGAAAATAGAGCCTCAAGGCCTTCGAGCCGCCCCTTCGTTAATCTGACCCCGGCCGGTGAGGATAGCGGTCCCGGGGCCGAAAATCCCCCTTGATTTGCCCGTCCTGCCGGGCTACCAACGGGGCCCCTGACTGCCCGCGGGCAGCAGTGCCTCATTCTCAAGGAGCCGTGGTCATGGGTGTCCCGAAACGCAAGCCCGGAAAATCCCGCCGCAAGAGCCGTCGCGCCCAGGACCGTCTGGGTGTCCCCGGCAAATACCAGTGCCCCAACTGCCTCGAATACACCGAGCCCCACCGCGCCTGCTCGTCCTGCGGCTACTACAAGGGCCGCGCCATCATCAAGGCGAAGGAATAAGAAGGCCTGGTCAGCCCGGCCCTGTCATGCGGGGCCACTCCCTACCAGCTCAAGGGTTTGGTCGCCTGGCCTTTTTCCAGCCGCTCGCGGTTCTTCCGGAGTTGGCGGTCCAGCCTTCGCCGCTGCTGGCGGGTAAGCGGCGGCAGGCGCGGATGGCCTTCTCCCGGCTCGCCTCCGGTACCGGGGGACCGGGCGGTACTGGCGGGAGGGGCCGCCTCCAGTGGCGGTTCCGGCCTTGGCTCCGGGGCGGGTTCCGGCCCGTGACCACTTTTTTCACTCCTTAGCGTGTTAAACTCTTTTGTGTCCGGATTGCCGGACACCCCACCACCCGTCTGGCCATTCCCGGACCGGTCCTTCGCCAGATTCTCGGCGGCCGCCTGGATCTCCATCTGGATCTGCCTGAAGTCACGGCTCGCCGTGTTCAGGGCCGACAGGCAGACGCGCTCGTTGTTGGCGTGCTCGCTGATCCGGAGGAACCCCAGCACCATGCGGAGCCGCATCTCCATTCCGGGCCGCCACTCGGCCGGGTACCAGTCCGGAATCCGGTAGTGGCACATTCGCTCGCAGATGAGCCCCACGGCCCAGGGCTCCCAGGTCTCGTCGCCGGGATAGCGGGTCGGCTGGAACCGCACCAGGTCGATGCAGATGCCGGGCGGGGCGCCGGCTGCCTGGAGCGGCTCGCCGGGATTGGGCGGCGGAATGCCGGGATACGGCGGGCGCGTGCCGGGGCCCGCCGCGGGCGGCGGCTCCGGGCTCAAGGGCTCGTTGATGGACGGATTCATGATGAAGGCACCTCCCTACTAAGGTTATGGGAGGAGTGAAGCACGACCATATGACAGGGCATGACACAGCTTCCAGCCAGGCGGAATCAGTGGGGAATCGGGGAGGATTTTTCGGGGGTTTTTGAGACATCACGGGGATCAGGCAAATCCCCGGTTCCCGTGCGGCTGGGGGTCCGGTATCCTTCGGGTCATGGACTGGACGGACCGGAAAAAGGCCTTTTCGAGGTGCCTTGCGGCGTTTACCGGCGTGCAGATGCTAGCGGCGGCCACCGTCTGGTTCAGCTATTCGGAATATGTCCGGGGCGGCATCATTGTCCGCATGATTCTGGGCCCCCTGAATGTCCTGGGGCGGCTGCATCTCATGAAATACCATTCCATTGCTTCCAATGCCGGGTTCCTGCTGTTTTGCGCCGGTGCGACGCTACTGCCGCTCATCCACTGGAAGCGCCCTGGACGCACCACCCTTGTGCTGTCCGTGGCCGGATGCTTCCTCTGGGTACTGCTCGGCGCCGGATTCAGCATCACCCACATGTGACAGTGCCTGATTTGCGAGACGGTCGAGACGGTATGGATTGAAGGCCGTTACCTCAGGCCACGGCCTCGATCCCCTTCTTTTCCAGGATGTTGAGCAGCTTCAGCGACGGGCCGCTGGGACGTTTGGCGCCGACTTCCCATTTCTGCACGGTGGAGACGCTGCTGTTCAGGAGGGCTGCGAGAACGGCCTGGCTGACGTTCAGTTCACGCCGGAGCGACTGGATTCGCCTTGGGCTGAACGGCTCGACGGCCGTAAGGGCCAGAGCGTCGTAGTCCCGCATCCGGCGCTTGTCGATCAACCCGGCGCGATGGAGCCCGCTGGCCGTTTCATGGACGGCGGCGAGAATGCGGCTCCCGGTCTTTCTAGTGGTGGTCTTTTTCATCACACAACTCCAGCAGTTCTCCGGCTTCGATGGCCCGGGCCAGTTCGGTCGCCGTCAGTCCAAGCAAATCTTTCGCCAGCAGCTTGAGAGCCTCCAGTTCGGCCTCGCTCACATTCTCCTTCTCGTTCTTGGCGAAGCCATACCATAGAGGAATATCCACCGGTCGTGCCGGTTAGTGGCGAGCAGCGTTCTAGCTCCACCACGCTTGCCGCGTCCCGGCAGAGGTACCCGCTTCTTTACGACACCTCCGCCAAGCTCGGCATCGACTATCCCGCGTTTCATCTCTTCCACGGCATTTACCAGCGCCGTATCGGTGATCCCTGCCTTTCGGGCCTGCTTGGCAAATCCCCGTGTCTTGAAGGCGGCAGCCACGGGGAAACTATAGCACTGAGTCCTATATCATCCAAGTCCTGCTGTTCACCCCCTCCTTCCCTCTCCGCCCGCGGCCCAACTAGGCTCGGCCCGTGACCAGCCGCCGCCGCATCGTCTGGGGCCTCGTGCTCCTCGCCGTTCCCCACTTCCTCCACGAACTCCGGGTGAGTCTCATCTCGGCGGCGCAGGTGGTTCCGCCGCTGGACACGGGCGTGGTGCCGGTGGAGGCGTATGCGTGGGAGCCGGTGCTTGGGATGACCGGCTGGCTCCGGAGCCTGCCGCTCGTCGCCCTGTCGGTGGGCCTGTTTGCCGGGCTCGCGCTGCTGGGGGCGCGGCTTTTCACCTCCGGCATCCGGCCGCCGGAACTGGAAGTAAAGCCATGGCCCGAATCGGTGAGCGACTTCTCGTTCGCCATCGCCGCCGTCTTCCACTCGATGCTGCTTGGCTCCTGGGCCCCGTGGCTCCAGTCGGGGGGCTCGATGGCCTGGGCGATGCTGCCGGGCGCGCTCGCGGGGCTCGGCGTCTGGATGGCCCTGAAACCGCCGAAAGAGTCCGTCTTTGTGCGCCCGCTGCCGCTCCCGCTGCTCGTGCTGGCGGGGAGCGCGCTCTCGCTCGGCGTCCTCATGCTTCTCACCAGCGGCCACGTGGCTGCGCACCAGGCATCACGGCTTGATCTGGTGTCCCGGCCCGGCGCGCCGTTCTGGGGTCCGGTGCTGGAACGGTCGGTGGTGCTTGTGCTCTGGACGACCGGCCTCTTTCTCTTCGTGTGGCGGCTGGCCGTGCGGGACTGGCGGCAGTCGGCGCTGGCGCTTCTGCCCGTGATCGCCGCCGGCGGGATGTCGCAGGCGCAGGCGGCGCGGGCTCCGCTGCCCGCCGAAAGCGGCCCCCGGCAGTTCATGGCCGGGGTTCCGCTGGAGACAGCGGGGAGTCCCACGCTGGTGATCCTTCACGACGAGCACGATGAACAGGAGGAGACATCCGGCGGCGGGCAGAAAAAGCGGCTCACGCCCCGGATGCTGCCCGAACAGGTCTGGAGCACGATCGAGGGGATGCCGGTCCGGCCCCTCTCGTTCGGCCGCTGGGACCGGCGGATCGCCATTGCCCCGGAACTGAAGCCCTACGTGGACGATATCCACGCGGCGAGCGGCGTGGCGGCCGCCCTGCCGGAGGAGATCACGGCGGGGCTCGTGCAGGGCTGTTTCGGCCTCAAGCGTCCGCCCGCCTGCACGCTGCTTCTGGACCGCCTCGGGCGGGGAATGAGGGACCGGGACAACGATGGGCTTCTCTATGCCTTTCTCGATCCCGCGAAGTTCCGTCTCACCCCGGAGGCGAAATCGGCCGTGGAGCGGGCTTTCGCCCGGCAGGGCGAGGACGGCGCCGCCACGATCACGATGAAGGCGGGCGTTCTCGGCGCCGAGGCGCTGAGACTCGTACTCCTCTCGCTGGAACCTGGCGAGACGCTCCCCCGGCCGGAAGCGACCAGTCCGGAGTGGACGGCGTTTTTGATTCCGCGGCTCGTGGCGGCGTCGAAACCGCGGGCGGATTTCGCCGATCCCTTTGTTTTCGAGAACGTGCCGGAGGGGAACTACCTCGTGGCCGTCGTCTTGAGGGGAAAGCGGCAGCGGTACCTGATCGAGGAGGGGACGCCCATCGGACCGTTCGAGGTCGGGCCGGGCGCGGTGCACCTGCCGGCCGTCACGCTCGGCATCCGGGGCCTCGCCGGGACGGTGGGCATTCCGGTGCTGGGGCCGTGAGGAATGTGTTGAATTACCCGCCTTCTGCCGGATAGGAACCGGCCTGACGATGGAGGACCGTTTCCCATGCAGGACATGCGTAAAGACCCCCTGAGATTTTTCCGGCGCGTTCGCCTGGGACCGGGCGAGATGGCCCGGGTCAGCCAGATTACGCGCGGCAACGGCACGTCGATCATCCTCCCCTACGACCAGTTCATCGAGCATGACTGCCGCCATCTGGAGGCCGAGAGCGACGCCGGCAATCCCGACTACATCATGGAACTGGGCATCGACCTCGGCTTCAACGCCGTGGCCGTCCACTACGGCGTCGCCCGGCGGTTCTGGACCAAGACAGAGGGGCGCATCCCGCTGATCCTGAAGGTGAACGGCAAGACGTCGATTCCGTCCGACGCGCAGGCGCTCTCGACAGCCACGTCGTTCGTCGAGGACGCCGTGCGGATCGGCGCCACCGGCATCGGCTACACGCTCTACTACGGCTCGCCCCGGCAGGACGAAGACCTGCCGCAGATGGCCGGGGTGCGCGCCGCCTGCGAGCGGTTCGGCCTGCCGCTCATCGTCTGGGCCTACCCGCGTGGCGAGGCGATCGACGCCAAGGGCGGCAAGGAGACTTCCTATGCGCTGGAGTCGGCGGCGCGGCTCGCCGTCGAGATGGGCGCGACGATCGTCAAGAGCAACCTGCCCAAGGCGGCCAAGCCCGACTTCGTGAAAAACGAGAAGGTGCCGAAGTATTACCGCGAGCTGGAGGAACAGCTCCTCCGGCTCGACCCGGCCGCGCAGGCGGCCGAGCGCGCCCGGCGCGTGGTGAAGGCGGCGACCGGCATCCCGGTGCTGTTCTCCGGCGGCGAGGGAGCCTCCACCGAGACGGTGATCGAGAACGCGAAGGCCTGCGTCGCGGGAGGATGCTTCGGGTTCATCATCGGCCGCAACATGTGGAAGCGCACCAAGCCCAAGGCGCAGGAGATCGTGACCGAAGTCACCCGCCTTCTGGACGCGGTTTAATCCGTTACTTATTGATTTAGCGCACACACAGGCTTCGACACGGAGCCTGTTTTGGGTTTATAATGTCCTCGTATCGAGAAGAAGCGTTCGGGAGGGACACCAGCAGGAAACCGGCAAGCCAGCCAGAGGAGTAACGCCCGAGATGATTTCCAACGTGCCCGACGTCATTCCGATCTTCCCCCTCCCGGAAACCGTACTGCTTCCTTCCGAAGTCCTCCCGCTCCACGTTTTTGAACCCCGTTACCGCGACATGGTGCGCGATTCGCTCGACACCCACCGGGTGATCGGGATGGTCCTGCTGCAACCGGGCTACGAGCGCGACTACTACGGCGCGCCGCCGGTGCGCGATGTGGGGTGCGCGGGCCTGATCGCACGGCACCAGGAGCTGGCGGACGGCCGGTTCCTCATCTGGCTGCTCGGCATCGAGCGGTTCCGCATCGACCGCGAGCTGCCGGGCGCGAAGAGCTACCGTCAGGTGGCGATCAACCATGAATACGTGAACGCGACGGCCGAGGAGCAGGCGAGCATCCAGGCGATCCGCCGCGACCTTCTGGAGACGATCCCCCGGTTCATCGATCCGCGTGTGCTTGCCGACGGGGAGTTCGGCGAGCGGCTCCTCAAGCTCGACGACGCGCAGTTTGGCGCCGTGGCGGCCCAGGTGCTGAACCTGTCGGGAATGGAAAAGCAGCAGATGCTGGAATCATCCACCATCGTTGAGCGCTACCTGATCCTGCATGAAAAGCTCCAGGTCCGCCGCCAGGAACTTCCCGAACTGTTCCCCACCGACCCGGAAAACCTGAACTAGGCGGCGCTCCGCTCCGGTTCGGCGGCGGGCGGCTCGGCGGGCCTTTCCGCCGGGTGGCGGGCCATCGTGAGCGCCGAGATGACGGCGCTCGTCAGGATGAGCGCGGCGCCAGGATAGAAGTTCCACGCGACTTTCTCGCCGAAGGTGAAATAGGCAAAGACGGCGGTGAAGGCGGTCGTCGTCACGCAGACGACCGACCCTTGTGTCGCCTTCACGTAAAAGAGGGCGTGGTTCATCATGAGCTGCGCCGCCGTGGAGGTGAGTCCGAGGAGGATGATCCAGCCCCATTCGGGCCCGGTGGGCACCAGCATCCCCCGGTCATGGAACACCATGCCGGCAAGCCCGATGATGACGCCGCCCACGCACATGGAAAAAAAGGTCGCCTGCGCGGAGTCGGTCTCGCGGATCTTCTCGATCACGATCAGCGCGGCGCCGGCCATCGCCGCCGACGCGATGCCATAAGCCGCTCCCGTGCCAACATTTCCCCAGGCGGGGTTGGCGACGATCACCATGCCGGCCAGCGACATCCCGACGAGGGCCAGAAGCCGCAGGTTCACCGTCACCGTCCCGACGAAGAACCCGGCGATCATTGCAAACAGCGGATAGGAGTTGTTGAGCAGCGTCGCCGTGGCGGCGCTGGTCCGCTGGATGCAGGTGAAATAGAGAATCACGGCCCCGGCGCCGAGCAGCCCGCGGACGACGAGCATCGGGCGATTGACGAACCTGAGCGGCATCAGCGTGAGCCGGTGGAAGATCACCAGCACAACGAGGCCGATGGCGAACCGGAGGAAGGTCGTCTCGCTCGGCGAGAACCGGGTGAGGCCGCGGACCGAGACGGCCATCCAGGCAAAGCAGATGCTGGCGGCAAAAAGGAGCATGGGGCCGCTGGTCGTGAACCGCTGCCAGGGTGTCTTGTCCGTCACCTGGCGGGGTGGGTCCAGCCGGACGGGGACCGTATGTGGGCCTTCGGCCATGAATGTACCGTGTCGGGCTCCTGTCGGGCCCGGCCACCGGAGGGGTGACTCACGGGAAACTGCCGGGAATGGATTAACGGGTTCTCCGGCGGCTCTGGATACTGTAAAACCCGGTGCCGGGATGCGTCAAACGGCGGGTCTGGGCGGCCGTGGTTGCATCGGCAGGGGGCCGGATGTACATGGTGAGGCCGGTTTCCCCTGGGGTGGAAGCCAATAACACGGAAGAGACCAGAGACTAGAGCAGCAATGGCCAAGACCGAATCGACCAAACTGAGCAAGACCGACCAGAAACGCTTCCTGGAGCAGCTTGAAGCCGAGCGCCAGCGGATCATCCAGCTCGCCGCCGAGGCGACCGACGAAGAGAAGAACTCCACGACCGATGACCTGCAGGACGAGGTGGACGTCGCCACCAACGAGGTGAGCAAGGCGATCATCCACAAGCTGCGCGACCGCGAGCGGACGCTGCTCTCGAAGATCGATCTCGCCATCGAGCGGATGAACAAGGGCACCTACAACACCTGCGAATCCTGCGGCGGACCGATCGGCCTGAAGCGTCTTGAGGCCCGGCCCGTCACCACGCTCTGCATCACCTGCAAGGAAGAGCAGGAGCGCGGCGAGCGGGACATGGCCGGCTGACGGCCCCTGCCTGAACACCTGTCTTGAACCGGCCGGCGTGCTACCGTCGCCAACCCGCCGAGGCCCTCGTGGGCCAGCTTTTCGTCATGGGCTTCGCCGGCCCGGCGGTGGCAGACAGCTACCGGAGACTCGTCAGGAATTACGGTATCGGCGGGACTATCCTGTTCCGCCAGAACATCCAGAACCCCGGCCAGGTGCGTGACCTCACCGGCGAGATCCGCTCCCTCCATCCCCGGCACCTGCCGCCCGTTATCTCCGTCGATCAGGAGGCAGGGCTGGTCACCCGGCTCCAGAAACCGTTTACCGAATGGACGGGCAATCTCTCCATCAGCCGCGCCGCCCGGAAACTGGGCCGCCCGGAACTGGCATTCGACGTGGGGAGGGCGATCGGGCTGGAACTGAACGCCGCCGGGTTCAACACCGACTTCGCGCCGGTGGTGGACGTCAACTCCAATCCGAAGAACCCGATCATCGGGCCGCGCAGTTTCGGCGACGATCCGGCCTGGGTGGGCAGGCTGGGCGCGCTGTTCATCGGGGGGCTCCAGTCGGCGGGCATCGCCGCCTGCGCGAAGCACTTCCCCGGCCACGGCGACACGAGCCAGGATTCCCACATCGCGCTGCCGGTGGTGGACCGGCCGGTGGCATCGCTCGCCCGGACCGAGTGGCCGCCTTTCCGCGACGCCATCCGTGCCGGCGTAGCCAGCATCATGACCGCGCATGTCGTGTTCCCGTCAGTGGATCCTGGCGTCCCGGCGACGCTTTCGCGCAGGATACAGCGGGACATCCTGCGCCGGGGTCTGGGCTTCAGGGGCGTGGTGTTCACCGATGACCTGATGATGGCGGGGATCAGCCAGGGGCGCGAACCCGGCCGTGTGGCGGTGGACTGCCTCAAGGCGGGGTGCGACGTGCTGCTCGTCTGCGCGAACTTCGACAGCCAGCCGCTTTATGTCGAGGCGGTCCTGAAGGCGGTCCGCGACGGCGAACTGTCCGAACGGCTTGTGCGCCGGGCCGCCGGGCGGGTGCTCGCGTTCAAGCGGAAGTTCGCCGCCGCAGGCACCGGCCGGGTGCCGCCGGGGGTGATCGGCTGCGAGCGCCACCAGCGCCTCTCGGCGCTCGTCCGCGAGCATGGAGGGGAGACCGCCTGGGGAAAGACGGACCCGACCGAAGCGGGAAGGGGATAGTTCCCTACTGCAAAGTGCGGATTTCGGGACGGGGACCGTTGGCGTTCATGACAAGGAACTTCTCGCCCGTACGGGGGCCGAAGGTCACCTGCACCATGCGCGGCTCGGCCACCTTCAGCACACGGCCTACGCCGAACTCCGGGTGCTTGAGCATGTCGCCGGCCTCGTAGCGGGAGCCGGGATCGTAGGCACTGACCTCGTGCTCGATGTCGGGCGTGCGGATGTTTTCCACCAGGTCGGGCCGGTCATCGGGGAAGTCGTAGATGCGGAGGGCCTTGAACACCTGCAGCTTCAGGCGGTTCTTGCGGTCCCGCATGGTCTTCACGTCGTCGGACCACTCCTTCTTGCGTCCGTAGCTCGCAGTGCGGTTCACGGTGCGTTCACGCATTGCATAGGTGCCGATGAACTGCTCCAGGCGGCGGATATCCTTGAAGGCGTCGATGAAGTTCCCCTTGGAGATGGCATTCTCGATCTGGCGACCCAGTTTTTCCTCCAGCTGCTTCATCGCCGCCCGGATCGCGCTGCCGAAGTCCCCGAAGATGCGGGCGGCAGCCGCCTGGAAGTTCTTGTCGAGCGTGCGGGTGTTCAGCGTGCCCGCCTCGAAGCGTGTCAGGACCTCCTGGATGATGTCGTTCTCGGAGATCGAGGCCGTTTCGGCACGGGCACGGGGAGCGACAAGCTCCGACCAGTCGGAGACGCCGGCGATCTGTAGCAGTTCCTTTTCGGTGTGCCCCTTCTCGCGCAGCACGGCCACCACCTGCTCGAACCTCCCGCGCGGGAAGCTGGCGATATCGCCCTTCACGTATGCCTTGAACGTGCGCGGGTTGATGCCGATCTTGGCTGCCGCACGCGCCCGGCTCGGGAACGAGTTGGTGTACAGGGTCAGGATGTCCCTCAGGCGCGGGGTCATCTTGTACATCACGTTGTCGATCTGCTGGCCGTTGCGCTCGCGGGCGCGTGAGACGACTTCCTCGTAGGTGGCGCCATCCATGGCCGCCTTGAGGCGCTCGGAACCGCCCTTTTCCTGCAACACGGCGAACATGCGGTCGAATACATAGAGAGCGATGTTCGGGTTGCCCTCGAAATACTTGGCCACGGTGTCCTTGGATATCTGGATCGCCCGTGCCGCCTCGTCATAGTTGCGGAACATCGAGAGGTAGAGTCCCAGGATGTTGCGCACATGGCCATCGATGGGCAGTACGCGACGGTCCACTGAAGGAATGGTCTGGGAACGGGCCGGTTCGGCCGGTGGGGTGGCGGCTGTGTTGACGGGCATAGGGCATACTCCTCATTTATAACGAGGACCAGAACAGTCCGTGCATGAATGTTAGTTTATGCCTCTACGGTGTCAAGGGGCCGAAAAGCCGCATTAAACCGGCTTTAATGGCGGGTTTTCAGGCTGCCTGCCAATTCTGGGAGCAACGGACTTGCTCGATGCAGCCATCAGCTGGCATGTCCTTATAGAGGCCCGCGACGGGCAGGTCTGGTTCCGGATGACCACTGCCAGGGTGAGTTATCGACCGGCTCCGGCGCGGGTGCTACGGTCGGGGAGTCGCTGGACGGGCCCAGCCTTCCAAATCAGGGGCCGCCGGCAGGCAGGAGCAGTGCGTGTTCAAATCGATTGACGAGGTGGGCAAGAAGCTCGCCGACCAGAACTACATTTCCGACAAACGCATTTCGACGGTCATCTTCCTGGCCGCGAAACTGGGCAAGCCGGTCCTGATCGAGGGCCCCGCCGGCGTGGGTAAAACGGACCTGTCGAAGGTCGTGGCCGCCGCGCTGGGACGCGAACTGGTCCGGCTCCAGTGTTACGAGGGGCTGGACGAGGCGAAGGCCCTTTACGAATGGGAATACGCCAAGCAGCTTCTCTACACGCAGATCCTCAAGGACAAGATCAGCGAGGTGGTGGGCAGCGCCAGGAGTCTCACCGAGGCGGTGGACAGCCTGGGTAAGCAGGACGACGTTTTCTTCAGCGAGCGGTTCCTGCTCCCCCGGCCCCTGTTGCAGGCGATCTCGTCCGAGAAACCGGTCGTGCTGCTGGTGGACGAGATCGACAAGGCTGACCCGGAGTTCGAGGCGTTCCTGCTGGAAGTCCTGTCCGACTTCCAGGTGACGGTGCCCGAACTGGGATCCATCAAGGCCAGGCACCAGCCGCTCGTGTTCCTCACGTCGAACAACACGCGCGAGCTCTCGGACGCGCTGAAGCGCCGCTGCCTGCACCTCTTTATCGACTACCCGGAGAAGTCCCGCGAGCTGGAGATCGTACGGCTGAAGGTTCCCGAGGCGAGCGCCAAGCTGGCCAATGAAGTCGTCGATTTCGTGGGCGAGCTGCGGAAGAAGGATCTGAAGAAGATCCCGTCCATCTCGGAGACGCTCGACTGGGCCCGTGCGCTCACCGTCCTGAACGCCAGGTCGCTCGGCGACGAGGTGGTGAAGGACACGCTCTCGGCGATCCTCAAGTACGAAGGCGATGTCCTCAAGGCGCAGAAGGAAATGGCCTCCTATATCGAGCGGCAGAAGGCCAAGGCGGCCGTTACTGACAAGGACGCGCCGAGTGGAGATCCGCGCAAGGACTTCCTGAACTAGCCGGAGCGGTTTCCCATGGACGACGTGCTGGTCGATTTCCTCAACGTGCTCCGCAAGAACGGGGTCCGGGTGAGCCTGTCCGAATCGGTGGATGCGCTGGAGTCGGCCCGGCTGATCGGAATCCAGGACCGGGTGCCGTTCCGCGACGCGCTCCGGGCATCGGTCGTCAAGCGCCACGTGGATATCGCCACCTACGACGAGCTGTTCGACCTGTTCTTTTCCGGGGTCGGCGAGCTCATGGGCGATTCCCAGGAAGCCGGTCCCGGCGGGGACGGGCCGCCGGTGGACATGGAAAAGTTCCTGGAGGCGCTCGGCGAGGCGATGGGGGAACTGGCGAACGAGCTGGACGAACTGACCATCTCGCTCGTCCGCAACGACCGCGGCACGCTGGACCGGCTGCTCCGGCAGGCGGGCGAGGAGGCCGAGGTCCGCGAGATCGAGACGATCCTCCAGATCGGCGTCTTCACCCAGCGGATCCGCCAGCGGCTCAACCTGGACCGGGTGGAGGACAGCCTCGGCAAGATCCGGGAGCAGATGAAGGCCAGGGGGCTTTCCAACGAACTGGTCGAGGAGGGATTCCGGCGGCTCGACGAGCGGCTGGAGCGGTTCCGCGAGGCGGTGCGGAAATACGTGGAGCGGCAGCTTGAGCTCGAGAACTTCGACCAGGTGGAGAAGTTCAAGAACGAGCTTCTGTTCCAGAAGAGCTTCTATTCGCTGAACCAGGAGGACCAGCGCCGGATGCGCGAGATCGTCCAGCGGCTCGCCGAGCGGCTGAAGTCGGTCGTGCAGGCCCGGCGCAAGAAGATGAAGCGCGGCAAGTTCGACGCCAAGCGCACCTTCCGCAAGAACATCCAGTATGGCGGGGTCCCGTTCCGGCTGGTGTTCAACGACCGGATCATCGACAAGCCGGAACTGGTGATCCTGTGCGACATTTCCGACTCGGTGCGGTCCATGTCGCGGTTCTTCCTCCAGTTCATCTACTCGATCCAGTCGGTCTTCACCCGCGTGCGGAGCTACATCTTCGTGGCGGAACTGGGAGAGATCACGCCGCTGTTCAAGAACCAGGATGTCTCGGGCGCCATCGAGGAAGCGCTGTGGGGGGATATCATCAACCCCTATACCCATTCCGACTACGGCATGGCGCTGAAGATCTTCCACCGCGACCACTTCCACGTGGTGAACGACAAGAGTCACGTCATCGTGATCGGCGACGGGCGGAACAACTACAACGCGCCGAACGAATGGGTGCTGAAGGACATCAAGCAGCGGGCGAAATCGGTCACCTGGCTCAATCCCGAAGGCCGGGGGAATTGGGGCTTCGGCGATTCGGAGATGTTCCGCTACCTGCCGCACGTCACGCGGGCCGAGGTGGTGGGCAACCTGAACGATCTGGTCAGTGTGGTTGACCGGATCGTGATTGAGGGGTTCAGGTAGGGCTGGCGCGACCGGAGGGCTGCACGCATGGCGTTTCACAGGGACTTTACCGACTTCACCAACGAGATTGACGCTCCGGCCGGGGAGATCTTCGCCTTCTTCAAGCGGATCGAGGAGTGGCCCAGCTGGACGCGGGCGATCCGCAAGACGAAACGCACCGACACGGGCGACTGGCGTGTGGGTTACCGGTTCACCATGCACGCCAGCTTTGCCCCGGCCATTCCGCTCAGGATCACCATGCATGAGTACGAGGAGCACCGGCTGATCGGCTGGGGGGTCAAGTGGCCGCTCGGCCTGCTCACGGTCATCCACCGGTTCCACTTCGAGCCGCTCGGTCCCGGCCGCTGCCGCATCCGCAACCACGAGTTCGCCGAGGGGCTGCTCGCGCCGCTCATGGTCCCGCTGAAGGGCATGATCGACCGGTTCGACCGCCAGTGGGCGGATGATCTCGAAGCGAAGTTCCGCAAGCGCAATGCCGCCTGACATGCCAGCCCGCAGCTTTTTCGGACGCCTCGTGGACCGCGTGACTGGCCGGGCCGAGGCGCGCCTGCGCGAGGAGGAACAGAAACTCGCCCGCGAGCGCGAACGGCTCCGGCAGGAAGAGCAGGCGCGGCTGGACGATGAGATGCGACGGCGGATTCCGCCCGTGGACGAGATCATCATCGCGCCGGCCGATGCCACCGAGAAGTGGGCGGCCGGGGCGTTTGTGCTCGATGTGCGCGAGCCCTACGAAACCGCCCACGGCATTGTCCCGGCCGCCAGGGTGATACCCGTCGGCCAGCTGGAGCGGCGGCTGGACGAGATCCCCGCCGACCGCGAGATCGTCATCTACTGCGCCGCCGGGGTGCGTTCGCTCGATGCCGCCTGCCTGCTCTACATGCGTGGGTTCACCCGCGTCTACTCGGTGGACGGCGGCATCTCCCGCTGGCGCCCGGCCTGACCCCGGTTTGAAATCCCCCGCATGGTCCGGTTACGGGCGGTTGGAAGAGAGGTTCCCTTCGATGCGGCTCGCGGTGTGCATGGTCCTGTTTCTCTCTGCCGCGTTCCCGGCGGTCCGCGCCGGGGCGAGCGAGTGGTTCGGCGACGAGGCGCCGGTCTATGTCCCGCGAGAGCGGATCGTGCTGTTCGAGCTTCCGGCCCCCGGCCTCGAATACACCGAGCAGATCAGCCTGAACTATGCCGTCTCGCGGGAACTGGCGGCGCTCGCCTACTACAACATCCTTTATGGCGACGAACTGAAGCAGATACTGGGCGTGGGCCGGCTGCCGGAGTGCTCGGACGTCGACTGCCGGACCCGCGTGGCCCGTGCAGCCGGGGCGGTGGAGTATATCCACGGCGGGGTGAGCGGGCGCCCGGACCGGGCGGAACTGGTGCTGGAGCGGGTCCGCACGGAGTCGGGCGAGGTGATCGCCCGGCAGGAGTTCCAGTGGCGGGGCGGGGAGATCCACCTGCCGTCGCTGGCTGTCTTTTTCGCCATCCAGCTGTTCATCCCCCGCGAGGCGTTGCTCGACGGACAGCTCCAGCTCGACGTCAAGCCCCGGCTGGCGTCGATCCGGGTGGACGGTGCCCCTGTTCTGGTGCCCTCGGCCAACACGATCCGGCTGGAGCCGGGCATCCACATGCTGGAGATCGCCCAGGCCGGATACCGGACCGAGCAGTTGCCGGTCGTGATTTTGCCCCGGCGGGTGCAGTTTCACCGGGTCGAGCTGAAACCAAAGTAATATCAGACAGTTAAGATGACTTTGGCAAAGTGGCGAAGGCGGTCTACATAGGGGTCCGCTCCCCAGGCGGGGCAAAAAATCACCTTCTTGGCTTTGCATAGCCCCCTGATTGTGTACCACTGGACACAAGCGGAAGATCCAGAGGCGGAAACCCCGAAGAGTCCGATGCAGATGACGCGCCCACAGAAGGTCTATCTGGAGACCCACGGCTGCCAGATGAACGTTCGGGATTCGGAGACGATTCTCGGACTTCTGGAGCAGCACGGCTGGGGGTTTGCTTCCGAGCCGGAGACGGCCGACCTCATTCTCATCAACACCTGCTCGGTGCGCGACCGCGCCGAGCAGAAGACCTACTCGGAACTGGGCAAATACCGGCTGCTGAAAAGCCGGAACCCGGAACTCCTCGTCGGCATGGCCGGTTGCGTCGCCCAGCAGGCAGGTGCCGAGGCCCTGGCTCGGGTGAAGGGTCTCGACCTTGTCTGCGGGACGCACAATATCCACGAACTGCCCGGCATGATTGGCGAGCGCCGCGCCACCGGACACCCGGTGGTGCGCGCCAACTTCACCTACGACGACGAGAGGATATTCCAGTCGCCCGTCCGCCCGTCGGAGCGGAAGGTGACGGCCTTCGTGAATGTGTCGATCGGCTGCGATCACCAGTGCACCTACTGTATCGTCCCCGCCACACGCGGGTCGGAGATGTCCCGGCGGCCGGAAGACATTCTCGCCGAAGTGCGCGGCCTCGTGGAGCAGGGAGTCCGCGAGGTGACGCTGCTCGGCCAGAACGTGAATTCCTACGGAAAGCAGTTTGCCGGCGGGACCGGTTTCGGCGGGCTGCTCCGTCTCGTTGCCGCCGTGGAGGGACTGGAGCGCGTCCGGTTCACCACGTCCCACCCGGCCGACGTGCAGCGCGATCTCGTGGAGGTGATGGCGGCGGAACCGAAGGTGATGCCGCACATCCACCTTCCGGTGCAGTCGGGCTCGGACCGGGTGCTCCGGCGGATGAAGCGCGAATACAGCCGCGAGCGGTATCTTGAGGTGGTGGGCTGGTTCCGCGAGGCGGTGCCGGGCATTGCCATCACGACGGATATCATCACCGGCTTCCCCGGAGAGACGGACGCCGATTTCGAGGCGACGATATCGCTGGTGGAGGAAGTGCGGTTCGATTCGCTGTTCTCGTTCGCCTACAGTCCCCGGCCCGGCACCCCGGCGCTGAAGCTCGATCGCGAGCTGCCGCCGGAAGTGGGGGCCGAACGGCTCCAGCGTGTGCAGAAGCTGGCGGCGGAGATCGCCGACGAAAAGCTGGCCGCGATGGTGGGTTCCGGCCAGCCGGTCCTCTTTGAAGGCCCGTCCCGGCAGGCGGAAAACGAGCTGATGGGCCGGACGCCGTCGAATATCGCTGTCAATGTCCCGGCGCCGCTCTGGCGGACAGGCCGGACCTCCACGGTCCGTATCACGCAGAAGATGGCGCATACGCTCCGGGGGGAGATCACGGGAGCAGGCGAAGGAGACCAGGCCGCATGAAACGACGAATGGAAGTGGCCGGGCTGGCCATGGATCCCGTGACCCGTTCGCCGGTGATGATCCTGCGCGACCCGGAGACGCAGGCCGGCGTGCCGATCTGGATCGGCCCGTTCGAGGCCGATTCGATCCGCATGATCCTGGACGCGCAGCCGGGGCCGCGCCCGGTGACGCATGATCTTTTCGCCGATGCGCTCAGGCGGCTGAACGCCAAGATCGTCCGCGTCGAGATCACCGCGCTCAAGGAAAACACCTATTTCGCGGCCGTATTCGTCGAGGCCGGCGGACGCGAGGTGGAACTCGACTCCCGGCCCTCGGATGCCGTGGCGCTGGCCGTCCGGTTTGATGCCCCGGTCTACATGAGCCAGCAGGTGTTCGAGGCGGCCAGGATCCCGATGGGCGACATCGAGGAAGAAGAGGACGAAGGCGACGGCGAGGATGCGCCGGCTCCGGAGGCGCAGCCGGCGCCGACCGGTTCCTCCGGTTCACAACCCGCAACGCCGGAGCCCGAGGAACAGGCCGTCCGGTTTGACGATTCCAACAAGGACAAGTGGACCGAACTGCTTGAAAAGCTCAAGCCCGAGCACCTGTCGAAATACAAGATGTAGGCAGGGACTCTGCCCGGATGACCGACACGCCCCACACGCCCCATACGCCGGAGACGCTGCCGCAGTCACGGCTCGTCGAAGCGATCGAATCGCAGCCTGGCGCCGACTACCCGATCGGCCGCGCCCAGCTCCCGGATGCGGCGAAAAAGAAGAGCGACCTGAAGGCCCGTGTCGCCACGGCCATCGTGCTGGTGCCGGTCATCATTCTCGGGATCATCAAGGGCGGGGCGATCTGGACGGCTATCGTCGCCGTGGTCGCGGCTGCCGCCACCTGGGAGTTTTTCAACTTCATGGATGCCAAGGGGCTCCGGGGGTCGAAGGGCACCGGCATGGTGGGGAGTCTCGCGCTCGTTTTCGGGGCGTCGTTCTCGAACGAGTATTTCTCGACGCTGATCCTCACGGTCATCATGCTGACCGGGTTCACCCGGCAGCTGAGGAAGCGCGAGATATCGGCGGCCATCACGGGATCGGCAGTCACGGTGTTCGGCGTGATCTATGTCGGCTGGCTGACGTCGCACCTGGTCTGGCTGCGGAACATCGGCAGCGAGCTGCAGGTGAAATACTTCGCCAACGCGGCGGGTGCGGCGCATGCAGCCCCGGGTTTCGCCGACATTGGCATGTATTTCCTGTTCATGGGTGTCGCGGCGACGTTCCTGGCCGACACGGGCGGATACTTCTTCGGCCGCGCCTTCGGGCGCCACAAGCTCGCGCCCAGCATTTCCCCCAAAAAGACGTGGGAAGGATTCGTGGGGCAGATCGTGGGAGCGATCGCCGGTGCCACGGCCGCCCGGTTCGTCTTCACCACCTGGATATTCGGCGATGCCCCCTATAGCGCAGATTTCCCCTACACCCATTGTGTCATCCTGGGCGTACTGGTTGCGGTGCTGGGACTGATCGGCGACCTGTACGAGTCGATGCTGAAGCGTGACGCGCAGGTGAAGGACGCCTCTGGCCTGCTCCCCGGACACGGGGGGTTCCTGGACCGTCTCGATTCGATCAATTTCGCGATCCCCATGACCTACTACTACGTGAAGCTCTACTATTACTGGGTGTTCTCGCCGCGGACCGAGTCCGATCTGCGGGATCTGGCCGACTATCTCGCCCGGTACGTGAGCGGGAACTAGGAAGGAAACCGGACTGTGCTGCGACCCTGGCGCGAACGGATGCCGAAGCTGGCCGACAATGCCTGGGTGGAGGATTCCGCCCAGGTGATCGGCGACGTGGAACTGGCCGAGGAGAGCTCGGTCTGGTTCAACTGCGTGCTGAGGGGCGACGTGGAGCCGATCCGGATCGGGCGGCGCACGAACATCCAGGACCTGTCCATGATCCACTCCAACAGCGGGCAGGGTTTCGTGACCACCATTGGCGAGGACTGCACGGTGGGGCATCATGTGGTGCTTCATGGAGTCCGGATCGGCAACCGCGTCCTGGTCGGCATGGGAGCGGTGCTGCTGGACGGAGTGGTGGTCGGCGACGACTGCCTGATTGGGGCCGGGTCGCTCGTGACGCCCGGGACGGTCATTCCGGCCGGGTCGCTCGTCATGGGTTCGCCTGCCCGCGTGAAACGGCCCCTTGAAGACCGGGAGCGCCAGCGGATAATAATGACGCCGCCCCACTACCACCGGACCGCGATGGAATATCTGGCATCCGGTACCGGAGTGAGCGGCCGGACCCTCCGCGAGGCGGCCGGGGAAGGAAAGCAGTTCCGTGCCGGTTAACCCCGACAGCTTGCTCACGCTGAACGTCTTTTGCGAACTGGACGAGGATATCGTCAAGGCGCTGGCCGGCATCCTGATCGAAAAGGCCGTGCCGTCGGGCACTCACCTGTTCCTTGAGGACCAGAAGGGCGAGACGGTCTTCTTCATCATGGAAGGCAAGGTGGGGATTACCCGCAAGGGCCCGGACGGCGGTCCGGTCGAGCTTTATGAGGCCGAGGAGGGCGACTTCCTGGGCGAGTTCTCGCTGTTCGAGTCGGGCATCCGGCAGGTGACGGCCACGACAAAAGAGGACTGCCAGCTCCTCATGCTCCGCCGCAAGGATTTCCTCAAGTTCGCCGACAGGAACGCGGTCGCCGCGTTCAGGTTTGCATGGGAGATGGGCCGCTCCTGCGCCGAGAAGATCCGGGGGCTTGAGCAGATCCTGATGGACGGCTTCGGCCGTACCCTGGAATCCAAGGCCTGAAACCATGACCGGTAATGTTTCTTCCGGCCGGGTTCGCAGGCTGGGCGCCCTCGATCTGGGCACAAACGCCTTCCGCATGAAGGCGGTCGAGACCGTTCCCGGCGGCACGATGAAGCCCCTCAGGTTCGACCGCGTGTTCACGCGGCTTGGCGAGGGGATCATCCATACGGGTCGCATTGGCGAGGAGCCGCTCCGCCGGGCGCTGGAAGCGGTGCGAGGATTTCGCGGCCAGCTCGAACAGCTCGGCGTTGACAGGTACCGCGCCGTCGGGACGAGCGTGTTCCGGCGGGCCGCAAACCGCGACGAGGTGCTGGAGCGGTTCCGCCGGGAGGCGGGTGTCGGGATCGAGCTGATCGACGGCGACACCGAGGCGCAACTGGCGACGGCCGGCGTCCTGCTCCGTCTCCACCACCCGCCCGGCTGGCAGGTGGTGTTCGATGTGGGCGGCGGCAGCACCGAGTTCATCCTGGTGCGTGATGGCGAGATCGCCGACCACATGAGCCTGGATACCGGTGTCGTCGTCCTGACCGAGACGTTCCTGAAATCCGATCCGCCCACCGATGCCGAGTGCCGGGCCCTCGCGGCGCGGGTGGCCGCCGACCTGGAACCACTCTCGCGTTTCCGGCAGCACCTGCCGGACCGGACCGTGCCGGGCATCTGTGGCACGGCGGGGACCGTGACCTCGCTGGCGGCGCTGGACCTTGAGCAGCGGAGCTTCGACCCGGACCGGATCAACAACCATCCCATCTCCTTCGGCCGCGCCCATGAACTGCTGGAGCAGCTCCGCCACCTTCCGGTCCACCGGCGCGTGGAACTGCCGGGGCTTCTCAAGGGGCGCGAGGATCTCATCATCGCCGGGAGCTACATCGTGCTGGAGGTGATGCGCCGGTTCGGCGCGGACCGGATCGTCGCCTCTGACGGCGGCCTTCTGGACGGCGTGCTGTTGAAGCTCGCCGCCGGATCGTGATACGAGAGAGCCATGAACCGCTATCCGGTCCGCGTGCTGATTTGCTGTGTGGTTTTTCTCGCGGCGGGCTGCACGCCCACTTCTTCCGGCCGGCCGGAGGTGATCCTCAGGGCGGCGGCGCAGCCGGAAGTCCCGCCGGGTGGTTCGCCGCTGGGGCTTTATGTTGACACTCCCTCGGAGATACGCACCGCCTACTGGCGTTTCGAGGAGAGCAGCTACCGGATCAACGCAGGCGAAGACCTGAAAGGCGCGCTGGTCCGGGAACTCCGGCGGCGGGGATTCCGGATCGTTCCCCTGGAGTCCGACCCCGAGACATCCGCCTATCCCGAAACTCTCGCCGGGGCCGTGACGCTCCGGGTGCCACCGCCCAAGACCGAGAACGAACCGCCCACGCTGCTCTTGCAGGCGCCGGTCAGGGTATACGATTCGCGCCGCCGCAAGCTCGCCGAGTTCGACCTTCGCACCCGTGTTTCACGCCCGGTGGAGGGGCCGCTTGAAAAGCACCTGCGGGGTATCTGGCAGTCCGCCTATAACGACATGATCGAAAGGTTCACCGGATCATGGGACATGCTGATCGCCTCGGGGCCGGAGGTGGGGCTGGTCACGGCGTGGGGGATTCCGCAGGGAGTCCGGTTCCGGCCGGGCGATCCGAACCAGCTCGAAAACACCACGGCCATGGACAGCCTGAACCCGATCATCCTCAAGATGCGCGAGTTCAAGAACATCGGGCTCCTGATCGAGGTCCATGTGTTCCCGGAACCGCCGCTGCCGGCGGGAAAGGGCCAGAAGCCGCCGGAGGCGCTGGGCCCCGAAGCTCTGGCCGTGGGCCGCGGCGGCGCGTTGCGCCGGTACGTGTCCGAATGGGGTATCGGGGCCGACCGGATCACCGTCAAGGTGCGGGACCGGGAGGTGCCGCTCGTCCCGCCGGACACCCCGGCCTCGCATCAGGTCAACAACCGGATCGACTTTGTGCTGGTGCGGTAAAGCGGCGGGTTTAGGCCGTATTTTCCGGGTGTTTTGCCTTGCCCGCTTAAGTTGCTAGAATCCCACGGGTTTCTTATTTAATTCCGGGGTTCCCCGGCGCGGCTTCCCGTTTTCCAAAGGGGGACCGCAGCCGGAAGTACCCCGCTTCCGAAGGACTGGACCGAAACGCATGATACGCAACCGCCTTGGCCTAGTGCTCGCCGCCGTGATTCCGCTCGCCCTCTCAGGGTGTGGCAAGCCGCCCGAACAGGAGATGCAGCAGGCCGAGAATGTGATCCGCGAGGCCCAGCAGGCCGATGCGCACAAGTTCGCCCGCCCGGAGCTGGCCAACGCCGAGCGGCTGCTGAAGGATGCCCGCGAGGCGAGCCAGGCCGGCAAGTACGATATCGCCCGCCAGCGGGCGCTCCAGGCGAACACCGCCGCCGCGCAGGCGGTGGAAACCGCCCAGCGGAACAAGAAGATTTTCGAGGAAAACGCCGCCCGTCGTGCCGAGGAAGAGGCGATTCGCCGCAAGGCCGAGGAAGAAGAAGCCCGCCGCCGCGCCGAGGAAGAAGCCCGCATCCGCGAGGAAGCATTGAAGGCCGAGATGGCGGCCTTGGAGGCGCAGGAGCCCGAAGAGGAACTTCCACCGCCTCCGCCGGCTCCCGTGGCGGCCGCCCCGAAGCCGGTGGAGGAATACTCGGCCCGCCGTGCTCCAGAGCCGCCCGCCCGCCGCGAGGCGGCCTATTCGGAAAGCTACCGTGGCAGCACGCGGTCATACACGACCCAGCGGTATGACACGCTTGGCAAGATCGCCCGTGACCAGCTCGGCGATTCGCGCCTGTGGCCGGCGATTTACGACATGAACAAGGACCGGATTCCGGATCCGGACCGGGTGCCCAAGGACGTGACGATCGAGATCCCGACGGATCTGTCGGCAGACCAGAAGGCCGACGCCCGTGATCGCGCCGCCGGGCGGGGCAGCGATTTTTCCCTGTTCGACGGCCAGTAACCGGCATTCCACAAGGGGGCTGGAGCCCCGTTCCGTGGCCTACCAGCGCAAGGACCACTTTTACCGCAAGGCCAAGGCCGAAGGACGCCGCTCGCGGGCGGCCTTCAAGCTGGACGAACTGCTCGACCGGTTCCGGCTCGCACGGCCGGGTGATGCCGTGCTTGATTTCGGCGCGTTCCCGGGCGGGTGGACCGAAACCCTCTCGCGCACGGTGGGCCGTCAGGGACTGGTGATTGCCGTGGACCTGAAGCCGATGCCGGGCGTGGCGGCCCCGAACATCCGTATTCTGGAAGGCGACGCCACCTCGCCGGAGATCGCGGCAAAAGTATCGGAGTTGCTGTCCGGGCGTCCGGTGGATGCCGTGTTTTCGGATGCGGCCCCGAACCTCACCGGCGTCCACCATGCCGACTACGCCAGATCCCAGCAGCTTACGCTCGACCTGATGCAGGCGGGGCTCAGGTTTCTCAGGCCCGGCGGCCATTTCTGCGCCAAGGTGTTCCCTGGTGCGACACCGCATGAACTGGTGTCCGAGGCCAAGCGGCACTTCCGCGACGTGAGGATGACGCGGCCGAAGGCGACCCGGCAGGAGTCGGCCGAGCTGTACCTGGTGGCGCGGGAGAAGCGGGACGGTCCTTAAGGGCGGGAGCCTGGTGCGGTGGCGCGCAGGTTGCCGCCAGTGACAAGTGCTTCAAGCGTATAGGCCTGCTTCAGGTCAACGAGGGGCTGGAACTCCCGGCCGTTCGAGGAAATCTCCAGCACGGTCCCGTTCATTCTGAGAAACGGCGCGAGCGATGCCGCGCTGCCATCTCCCCTGTATCCGAGCGAGGCGAGCAGGCCGGTCAGGACCAGCACGTCGCCCTCGGCCGGATTGAAGTCCTCGATCCGGTCCATGCCGCCCTCGGCATCGCCAGCCTCGTAGAGAAATACGTCGGCGTCGCCGCCGCCCCGGAGCATGTCGGCGCCGGGGCCGCCGCGCAGGGTGTCGATGCCGTGCTCGGCATAAAGCCAGTCGTCGCCGGGGCCGCCGTCCAGGTAGTTGTCGCCATCGCCGCCTTGCAGCGTGTCGTTGCCGGGACCGCCGTAGATGATGTCGTCGCCGATTTCACCGTCGATCCAGTCGTCGCCGGGGCCACCCTCGATCAGATCATCACCTGTGCCGCCGTGGATCGTATCGGAACTTTCCGAACCCTGGATGTGGTCGGGCTCGCGGGTGCCGTGAACGGGCGGCGCGCTGCCGGTTACTGGCGGAGGCGGGATCACGATCATGTTCATCGGGTCTTCTTTTTTGCCGGCCTTCGGCCCCTTCGGACCTTTCCGTTTCGGCTGCGGCTCCAGGGACGGAGCGGCTTCTTCCGCGGCCGGAACTGCCGGGATGACTGGGGCGGGCAGGACCGATGCCGTGTGCGCCGGTTCCCCGGCTGAATCCGTACCCGGCAGAAGCCCTGGCGTTGTGGCTGCAGTCCGGTGCAGTTCCGGGGTCGCCGGCTGCGGAGTATGCCCGGCCCCGGAGCCGCCGGGCGTCCCTTCCTGCCGGTTTCCGGCCCGGGGCAGCAGGGCCCACAACGCTGCCAGCAGCAGCGCGGCGGCAACCCCGGCCAGTGGAAGCATTTGGCGGCTCATGGTGCCGAGCATACCGGTTTCACGCGGGATTTTCTGTGACGGACTGCTGTCTTGATGGATCGCATGACGCTCTGCGCTGGCCCGGTGCGTCTAACACGCTGAATTTTCTGGATTTATTTACGATGAATTTGCGTGCGGCCAGCCGTTCATATGATAAAATGTAAACCAAATGAAGTGCATTCAGCGGCGGCTACCCGAAGCCGCTGGCCGGAACCGGCGGGAGGCTCACCCATGAAGATCGAACTGGCCCGGCTCTCCACCTTCCTGATCCGGTTTCTTACCCGGAGCGATGCGGACAAATCGCTCGTCGTCGCGGTGCTGGCGGTCATCATTTCCGGCCTGTGGCTTTTCATCGGCGTGGTTTCACCCGTGGCACCGGGCGCGGCCAACGTGTTCGAGCCGTCCGCCGTTTGGGAAATACAGAAGCTGCTGATGATCTCCTTTGCGGGGAATCTCGCGATCCTTTTCGCCGCCTGGTCGCTCCGTGACCGTCCGGTGCACCTGGGGACGCCGGTTCCGCATCTCCTCATGGGGTGGGTGTGCCTTATTACTGTCTGGACGTCGCATCTTCTGGGGCTCATGAGCACGGTGGGTCTTGTCGCGGTGCCGGTGCTCGCAACCGTGGCGGCGGCGTTGTTCGGCCTGAGGCGTGCCGCGCTCTGGAGCGCGATAACGGTTCTGGCCGTTTTCGTGACGGGATTCCTTGAGGTTACCGGCCGGCTTCCGGTTGCGCCGCTCTCGTCGGTCCCGATGGACCATTTCTACCGCTCGCCGGGGGTGTACCTGCCGAGTCTTTTCATTCTGGCCGTGTGGACCGGCCTCGGCGTGATGCTCGCCGGAACGCTGGTGGAGGCCCTCCAGGTGCAGTCAGTGGCGCTGGCCGATTCGAACGCGAAGCTGACCGATCTCGTCGCTCTCAAGAACCGGCTCGCCCACAGCTGCTCGGTCATGATCCGGGGACAGCTTACGAGCGCATGGCATCTGTCGAAGTCGGCACGCGATATCCTGCGGGGGCTGGAACCGCAGCCGTCTGAAGCCGAAACCGGTGCAGGAAATGACGCCTTCCGGTGGGCCGATTCGTCACTCCAGCTTTCGGAACGGTCGCTGATGGGGGCGCTGGATGAGGTGGACCGGCTTGCCGACGTGGCGGCTCTCGACGGCGCGGCGGAACCCCTGCACCGCTCGCCGGTGGTGGTCGGATCGCTCGTGCGCGAGATCGTCGATTCATTCCGCCCGGTGGCCCGTGTCCGGCGTGTCCGGATGCGGTTCGACGGCGAGACAATGCTGGTGGGCCGTTACGACTTCCACCGGCTCCGCCAGGTGATCGCCCAGCTTGTAGGAAGCGCGCTCGGTCACACGCCCCCCGGCGGCGAAGTGGCCGTCTGGACGCGCCAGCTGTTCCGCGGGCAGCCGGTCCACGAAATCGAGGTGATGCACACGGGGCCCGGGTTCCCGCCGGAACTGGTCGGCCGGTTCGGCGCGGGAGCGGATGAACTGCCGGCCTACGGAACACCACCGGTGCGGACACAGGGACTCACACTGGCCAGTTACTGGCTCCAGCGGCATGGCGGCTCGCTCCGGATCGAGAACCTGAAGGACGGCTGCCGGGTGACGGTCTCGCTCCCGGTGGAACGTCCCCGCGCCGCCGTGCTGGCCGAAAATCCCGGCCGTGCGTCGGCGCTGGAGCAGACGCTCCGTGAGGCCGGGCACCACACGGGCCTTATCGACGCGGCGGAGATCGACCCGGCCGAAGGCCCCGGGGTCTGGATGGCGGTTCTCGATCCCGATGTCGTGGTGATGGAACTGACCGATCCGCAGAGCCCGGCTGCCCAGAAACTGATCCGGAGTCTCCGGGCTTCGCCCCGGACCTCCCATGTGCCGGTGGTGGCGCTGACCCTGGGCGACGAGGAAGACCGCGCCGCCCTTGAAAGCGGATTTGATGACTACGTCCGCTGGCAATCGGGCACTGCCCACGAACTGGAGCGCCGGCTGGATCTCTTTTACCAGCGTCGGGCCCGCGGATAGGCCGGGGCAGAAGGTTTCAAACACAAAACCCCGCGCCTTCACTTCCGGAAGGCTCGGGGTTTCACGCCGGGGCGGCCGTTTGTGACCGCCTTCCCGTTTGCTGCCTTTAGAGCGCGTCGCTGCCGGTTTCGCCCGTGCGGATCCGGAGAACCGAGCTGATGGACGAGACGAAGATCTTGCCGTCGCCCACCTTGCCTGTGTTGGCCGCGCCGCGGATGGCGTCAATCACCTTGTCGGCCATCCCGTCGTCCACGATGATCTCGATCTTCGTCTTGGGCAGGAACTCCACCACGTATTCGGCACCGCGGTAGATCTCCGTGTGCCCCTTCTGGCGGCCGAATCCCTTCACCTCGGTGACGGTCATGCCTTGGACGCCGATTTCACGGAGCTTGTCCTTCACGTCGTCCAGCTTATGCGGCTTGATGATGGCTTCGATCTTCTTCATGTTCCGACACTCCTTCGGGGGGTGGCCGCACCCGCGGCGCCGCCCGTCTCTGTGACTCTAGCCCGGCCGGCCGGTGGACTCCACCGGTCCGGTCAGAAGTTGTAGCCCACCTCGTCGTGCTGGCTGAGGTCCAGGCCCTCCAGCTCCGACTCGTCGTCGACCCGGAGCCCGATCAGGGCGTCCACGGCCTTGGCGATCACGAAGGTCAGCGCGGCCACGAATACGATCGTGAAGCCCACGGCAACCAGCTGCTTCAGCAGGGGGCCCAGCCCTCCGCCATACAGCAGGCCGTCCTGACCGCCGGAGTTCACGGCTGTCGTCGCGAACACCCCGGTCAGTAATGCACCAATCGCGCCACCGGCACCATGCACCCCGAGAACATCGAGGGAATCGTCCAGTTTGAGTTTCTGACGCAGCACGACGGCCTGGTAGCAAACAATGGCACCGAAGAACCCCATGACGATGGCGCCCATCGGGGAGACAAAGCCGCAGGCGGGGGTGATGATGACCAGTCCGGCCACGGCACCCGATATGAACCCCAGGGTCGTCGGCTTGCCCCGGTGAAACCATTCCCAGAAGGTCCACCCGAGGGAGGCGGCGGCCGCACCCAGGTTGGTGGTGACAAACGCATTGGCGGCGATTTCGTTGGCGGCAAGTGCGCTGCCGGCATTGAAGCCGAACCATCCGAACCACAGCATGCCGGTGCCCAGCACCGACAGGGGCAGGTTGTGAGGAATGATCGGTTCCTTGGGATACTCCCGGCGGCTGCCCAGAACCAGCGTCAGTACCAGCGCGGCCGTGGCGGCACTGATGTGCACGACGGTGCCACCGGCAAAGTCCATCGCGCCGTCTTCCAGCAGCCATCCGCCCGGTGCCCAGACCATGTGGCAGAGCGGGGCATAGACGATGAGCGCCCACAGGACGATGATGACCAGATAGGCCGAAAACCGTACCCGCTCCACGATCGAGCCCGAAAAGAGCGCCGGGGTGATGACGAAGAACATCCCCTGGAACACCATGAAGACGAGGAACGGGATGTTGTCGGCATTCGGGCCGGGGGCTCCACCCACCCCGTTCAGGCCCAGGTAGGAAAGATCACCGATGAAGGCGTTTCCGGGTCCGAAGGCGAGCGAAAAGCCCACCAGTGCCCAGACGACAGCCAGTGCGCCCATGGCGACAAAGCTCTTCATCAGCGTCGACAGAATGTTCTTCTTGCGGACCATCCCGCCGTAAAAGAAGGCCAGCCCTGGCGTCATAAAGAGCACCAGTGCTGAAGAAATGAGCATCCAGGCGGTATCCGCCTTGTCGATGGCGGGGGCTTCCTCGGCAGCCCACAGCACCGCCGGGAGGGCGACTGCCCCCAGACAACCTGCTGAAATTATGGATAAAAGTTTTCCCCGGCCGGGATTTCCAAGCCTGCGCGTTTCCACTGTTGCATCCTCCGCATCCGTTTTTGTCCACCCGGGATCGGGTGGCAGCTACCGGACCAGAGCAAGGGGGAGGCCAAAACGGGGGTGTGGAAAAAGTCTTACTCTTTCTTCTTCAGCTTCCGGGTTCCCAGGCCGTATTCGACGTTCGAGAGAATCCCACGGAGCAGGTTGATCTCGCCCTTTTCGAGGCCGGCTCGGGCATAGATGCGGCGAAGCCGGATGAAAACGCTGTCGGGGTTGTCGGACGGCAGGAAGTTCACCTGGTCGAGTACGCGGCGGAGATGGGTGAGGTATCCCTCCAGGTCGGCGGCGGTGGCCAGTTCGGCCTCGCGGGCCGGCGGCCGGGGCTCATGGACGGCAAGCTGGAGCAACGTGGCTGTTACCATCACCGCCTGCGACAGGTTGATCGAAGGGAACTCCGTTCCCGTGGGCAGCTCGGCGGCGACGTGGCAGCGGGCGACTTCCTCGTTGGTGAGTCCGTGGGATTCGGGACCGAACACGATCGCCGCCGTCCCGGTCTGCGAGGCCCCGGCAAGCCGTGAGATGGTTGTACCGAACGGCACGATGTCGATCGTCCGCCGGTAGGAGGCGGTGAGCGCCACGGCGAAGCTCACGTCGGCGAGCGCTCCCGGCAGGTTGGGATAGACTTCCGCCTTCTTCAGTACATCCCAGGCGCCCACGGCCATGGCCCTTGCCTGTGGTCCCTTCCAGTCGCGGGGCGGGTCGGTCAGCCGCAGGCGGGTGAGCCCCATGTTCATCATGGCCCGCGCGCACTGGCCGATATTTCCCGCGTACATGGGACGCACCAGCACGGTCACAACCCGGCCGAGGTCCAGACGGGATACCGGAGATGTTCCGTCAGAAGTCACGCCACCTGCCATAGACGACGGACGGGCGCGGGGGAAAGTTCCCCCGGACCGGCTATGATTGGCGCCATGCCAAAGGCCCGCCAGGCCCATCCACATGGCCCGCTCACCCGGCGGAAGGTTCCGCTGGACGATCTGCGGACGCACCTTGCCGCGCACTATGGTCCGCTTGGCTGGTGGCCGGGGGAGTCGCCCTTCGAAGTGCTCGTCGGGGCCGTGCTGACGCAGAACACGGCCTGGAAGAATGTCGAGAAAGCGATCGCAAACCTGAAAGGCGCGAAGGTGCTCGACCTGCACTCGATCGACCGCCTGCCGGACCGGCAGCTTGCCCGGCTGCTGAAGCCGGCGGGCTATTTCAACGTGAAGACCCGGAGACTGAAGTCGCTGGTGCGGCATGTCGTCAGCCGGCACGGCTCGCTGGAGGCGATGTTCGGCCAGCCGATGGAGGCGCTCCGGGCGGAGCTTCTGGAGGTCCATGGCGTCGGTCCGGAGACGGCCGACTCGATCCTCTGCTATGCGGCCGGGCAGCCGTCCTTCGTGGTGGACGCCTACACGCGGCGCATCCTGGCCCGGCACAACCTCGTGGAACCGGATATTTCCTATGAACCCCTGCGGCGGTTCTCGATGGAGCGGATTCCGGCCTCCGTCAGCGTCTATAATGAGTTCCACGCCGCGCTGGTGGCGGTAGGGAACCGGCACTGCCGGCCCTCGCCTCGGTGTGAAGGTTGCCCGCTGGAAAAGTTCCTCTGAACCGGACAGGAGAGACGCCCGTGAAGAAACGAACTCCACCGCCGCCGGTGATTACGCTCGCCACCGACTTCGGCACCGAGGACGGCTATGTCGCCGCCATGAAGGGCGTGATCCTCCAGCACGCGCCGCTGGCGAGGATCATGGATCTGGGACACGAACTGCCGGCACACGATATCCGGCACGCGGCATTTTTCGCCCGGTCGGCCTATCCGTACTTTCCGGAGGGGACGATCCACGTGATGGTCGTTGACCCCGGAGTCGGTTCCGGGCGGCGGGGACTCATTCACCCGTGGCGCAACGGGTGGCTGGTGGGGCCCGACAACGGTGTGTTCTCGTTGCTGAAGGGGTTCGGCCGCGGGGCCCGGGAGATCGATCTGAAAAAACTGGGTGCGGCCGTTTCCACAACCTTCCACGGTCGTGACGTGTTCGCCCGTGTGGCGGCGCGGCTGGCCGCCGGGGATAAGCCCGAAACAGCCGGTCCGGCGCTTGGCTCGCCGGTGCGGGTCGAACTGGCCGAGCCGGTGCGGAGCCGCAACGGCATCCGTGTCGTTCCGGCGGCCATCGACCGGTTCGGAAACGTCATCCTGCCGATCGGCCCGAACGAGTTCCCGTTCGAGAAGGGCTCGGTGAAAGTTTCCAGCGGCGGCAGGATACGGACACTCCCGATCGTCAGGACCTATTCGGACCTGCCCGACAGGGGCGAGGGGATTCTCGTGGGGAGTCACGGGTTCTGGGAACTGGCGGCCCAGGGCGCATCGTTCGCCTCGCACTGGAAGATACGGCCCGGCGGTTCAGTCGTGCTGATCTGAGTTTTCTAGCGCGGACAGTCGATCCGTTCGGGTTCCAGATCGCAGCTTTCGAGCGAACCTTCGATGGTGATGAGGGGGCTCGTCCGCTCGACGCCCTCGACCACCGGATCGGCCAGTTCGATGTCCAGGGCGCTGGCGATGGAGGAGAACAAGAGCGAGCCCTCGCAGCGGGCCTCATAGATCAGGATGAATTCGGTTACGCCGAACGGCGGCAGCACCGGCAGGGCCTCCGCTTCCGTGGGCACGCTGGAAAAGCGCAGCGTCGCATCGCCATCGCCGTTGCAAGTGGGAGTACTCGGCGCCACCTGGGCAAGCGCCCGGGGGCCGGCGTTTCCGATGTTGACGGTGACGCGGATCTGGTCACCCGCCGACACCCGCTCGGAGTTGACCGACACGATCGCCTGGAGCGGCGTCAGCCGGAAGGTGGCCGGATGCTGCACCGGTCCCCCGGCAGGGAACAGCAGGATCGAGTTCAGCCGGTCGTTGTATCCGGAAATCCTTACGCCGAGGCCGATGGAGCCCGGGGTGAGCGCGGCAAAATCGTAGCGGAACACGCCGGTTTCGCCGACCATCAGGTCGCGCGAGGTGGGCGTCGGGCCGGCAAACAGGGCGATGGAAGCGCCGTCGGAGGCAGTCACCGCCACATCGATGTCATCCGAGTTGTCGAGATCGCAGGGTGGGGCGGCGCAGAACTCCACGCCGCGGAGGTCATCCCCGCCCGGCAGGTTCCGGACGCGCACGCGCACCGGGAAAATGCCGCCCACTTCCACCTTCGGATTCAGGTCGTCAGGCCCCACGGGGCAGGATAATGCCGTGACCGAATCGACGGGACAGAAGACGCCATCCTCGTCGTCATCGACGGGTATCGGGCAACCGGAACCCGTCAGGAAGTTCAGGCAAACCCTGGCGGGCTCGGCGCAGTAGACGAACGCGCCGGGTTTTCTTCCCAGGGTGCCGTTGGGGTTTACCACGATGACATCAACGGCACCGGGCCGTCCCGGTGGCGTGATGATACGCGCCTGCCCCGTCTGCACGGTTCCGGACACCTGTGCGGGCTGTCCGCCCACGAAAAACGAGGCCCCGGAGAGGAAGTTGTCGCCGCTGACGATGATCTCGGTGTTGCCGCCGGCCGGTCCCCATGGCTCGATCGGGTTGCCGCAGGATGCCGGGGCGAGCCCCTGATCCGCCGGGGCTATCACTGTCGTGATGGTTGGGGCGCGGGTCGGGGCGTTGGGATCGTCAGTGTCGGAAAGTATGCGCTGCTCGTTCACGCAGGCTGCCGCTCCAAGCAGCACGCCCGCAAGGACAGCCGCCCGGATACCGTCAAGGAACCTGCCGGAAACGCTTCGCATAGGTTTACTGGGGACCAGTATGCAGCGGCGGCAAAGGGGGCGTCAACGCGGGAAAGGGTCCGTTTATCAGGGTTTACAGGAGGTTAGGGACCGGGGTTTTCCGGCACCGGTTCCCGTATCCGGCAGTTTCCGGTCGCTGCCCCCGGCGAAGATGTGGAGCCACAGGGAGGGAGTAAAGAAGTGCCAGAGCGGGGCATCGGCGTTCACCACCCGGAACACGCGGTCCTTCACGTAGCTGTTTGCCTCGCACCGGCGGAACAGGAAGTTGATGAACCACGCGAAGTGTTCCAGCACCCAGCCGATGAACCGCCCCCGCGTCCGGGCTTCCGAAAACTGCCCGGCGAGCTTCGCCTGATAGGCGTCCACGGCGGTCTCCGGCGAGTGGAGCAGGGCACCGGCGGCATCAATGCCGGTGCGGATCGCCTGGAAAATACCCTCTCCGGTCAGGTTGTCGGCCACCCCGGCGGCGTCTCCGGCGAGCAGCACCCGCCGGCAGCCGGGTTCCCGCGAAGGTTCGTAGAAGGTGATCGGATAGCCCCGGGGATTGCCGCAGATGCGGCCGCCCTTCAGGTAGCGGAGTGCCGGCTCGTACTGTCCGGTGAAGAACCGGAACGCCTCGTGGATGTCGAGGCCTTTGTCCAGCGTGTGCTGGTAGACATAGACGCCCACATTGAGCCGTCCGTCCGTTTCGGGGAATATCCAGCCGTAGCCGGGTTTCAGTTCCGCCGGGAAGTGGATTTCCATGTGCGCCGGGGCCGTGCAGCCTTCGTAGTAGGCACGGATTGCGAGGGACTGGACCTCGCGGGATTTCTGCACGAGCCCCCGGCGGATGAGGCTGAACTCGCCATCGGCGGCGATGAGGTTCCGGGGGGTCAGGCGGCGGATGGTTCCGTTGTCGTCCACGGTGAGCACCGGCTGGCCGTTTTCCCATTCGGCCTTCCGGAGGCGGACGCCGGTGCGGAACCTGGCTCCGCTCCTGACTGCATGGGCGAGGATCAGCGCGTCCAGTTCGCGGCGCGGGACCACATAACCGGAGCGGACTTTTGCCCGACCGTTTTCGGGATAGGCCGCCACGAAACCCCGGCCGGAAGGGGCCACGAGCCGGACGTGGGTGATGGGGGTGTAATGCCCCTCGAACTGTTCCGGGCCGATGCCGATCTCCATCAGGGAGCTGACGGCGTTGGGCGAAAGGCCGTCGCCACACACTTTTTCGCGGGGAAACCGGGCGTAATCGGCGAGGTAAACCGTTTTCCCGGCTTGCGCGAGCCGGGCGGCGGCGCTGGAACCGGCCGGTCCCGCCCCGATGACGAGGTAGTCCGGTTCGTCGGGGATTTCGGCGGCTCCGCCAAGATCAAGCCTGGAGATGTCGATGGGCATAGCTCAATGGTTACCGCAGGTTGGCAGTTTCAGGCCGGGGCCAATCTGGCACTTCGGCCGGCGACTGGTCCACCGGCATCAACGGGAATGGCAGGAAACCTGACCATCTGTGACTTAAAGTGTTCTCGGAAAGAAAACATTTAGAGGCACTAACCTCTTTACATTACTGGAGTTTTTGTAGATCATTAAGCTGACTTTCATGGCTGACGAGAGAACAACGCCCGAGCGCCCCAGTCCGGCCGCCTACGATGACTACCGGGACTACCTGAGGGACATGATCCAGTTCCTCAAGGAGAGCGGGCCGGGCTTCTCGCACCGCCAGTTTGCCCGCAAGGCCGGGTTCAACACCTCCAGCTTCCTGAAGCTGGTGATCGACGGCAAGCGGAACCTCACGGCCGACTCGATTGGCCGCTTCTCCAAGGCACTGGGACTGGATGCCCGGGAGCGCGACGCCTTCGAGGCGCTCGTCATGTTCAGCCAGGCCGGGACCGACGATGAACGGAACCGGTATTACCAGCAGCTTCGCCGGTCCCCGCACCCGGTGACCAGCGCGGCGAAGATGAAGCGCAGCCAGTACGAGGTGTATTCGGCCTGGCACAATATCCCCGTGCGCGAGATGTTCCTGCTGCCTGACTTCCGTGAAGACCCCGAGTGGATCGCCAAAAGGCTGAAACCCCCGGTCACCAGGAGCGAAGCACAGAAGGCGCTCACGCGCCTGGAGGATCTGGGGCTCGTCAGGCGCAACGGCGACGGGAAACTCGAACTCGATTCGCCCAAACTGTCGGCCGAATCCCCGGTCGAGCTCCTGGCGGCCCGTAACTACCACCGGGAGATGCTCACCCTGGCGGCCAGCAGCATGGATAACCTGCCGCGGGAAGAACGTAACGTGACTTCGGTGACGATCGCGTTGACGCGGGAACAGTACGAACTTATCTGCCGTGAAATCGAGGAGTTCGGCAAGAACCTGCTGAACCGGATCGAAGACGCCCCGCGCGGAGACGAGCCCCGAGAGGTCTATGTGCTCGGTATGCAGCTTTTCGCCGTGACAGGAGGAAAAAAGCCGTGAGATTGAACCGCTCCCTGTTTCACCTGCTCGCCCTGCCGCTGCTGGCGGTGGCGCTCTCCTGCGATGGCACCTGGACCGGCAACGGGATAGAGCCGGTCGGTTTCGATCCGGTCATCGATGGCGGCGGCGTCTATGGGCTCTATACCCGCGTGACGTTCCGGCTGGTTTCGGATGAGACAGACGGCGGGGTGCCGGTCGCACGGGACAGTGACGGCGCGCCGTTCCGGTTCGACGCCTCGGCGGCCTACCTGAAGCGGATCGTGCTGGAGCTCCCGTCCGATGTCACGTGCGGACGGTTCAGCGAGATCATGGTCGCTCCGCTGGTTACCTGCGATGCCGGCCTGGTGAGCATCAACGGGCCCTTCCGGGTCAACCTGCGTTCCGGCCGCATCACGCCGTCACTGGCCGATGTCCCGCTGCCGCTCACCGTTTTCGGCAGCGTCCTGTTTGAACTGGAGCCGGGCGATCCGGCTGACGGCCTGATCGATGCCGGTTCGCCCCTCAACGGGAAATCCCTCGTGGCGAGCGGCTCCTTCGGCGATCCCGGTGACGGGACTTTCTTCTCCCTTGGGATCAGCGATCCGCTGCCGGTAGTCCTGCCGGGGCCGGTGTCGCTGCCGCACACGGGCGATTTCAGGCTGGCCATGGAAGTGACGGACTGGTTTGCCGGTCTGCCGCTCACCGCCTGCGTCGCCAGCGAGGACCTGGAACTGTCGGGTGATGTGCTCACGATCGCCAATGGTACGGGCGACTGCTCGGATATCGAGAGCGTGCTGGCCACGGCAATCGAAGCTTCCGGAGCGGTTGCGGAGTGAACTGATGATGCACGGCCAGAAGAAACGGGGAGCGGGAGCGCCGCTCCCCGTTCTTTTTGCAATCATGTGCGCGCTGGCCGCCTGTTCGTCAGGCGGCGGGTTTGCCCTGGAGCCGGTCGATCTGGAGCCTCGCGTGATGACGAGTGCGGCGCTCACGGTCCCGGCATCGTGCAGCGAACTGGAGGAGCGGCTTCGCCGCGGACTCAGCCAGGAGATGCGTGTGATGCTACTCCAGGCCGAGCAGGCCCTTCGTGGCAGCATGAGCGGTGGCATTCCGGTGCCGGTACTGGGCGGAGCGGAAGTGGACATGGCGCTCGGCGGCGCGGGCCGCAGTGACGGACCGGCCTATTCGGGTACCAACAACCAGGAGGCGGCGGCTGACGAGGGCGATATCGTCAAGACCGACGGGACCTACCTCTATGTCCTTGGCCCCACGGACATCGTGATCCTGGAGATCCCGGAGCCGGGGGACCTTGCCGTCCGTTCGCGTACGGCAGTCGAGGGCTGGCCGCTGGAACTCCTGCTGGACGGGAACACGGCGGTGGTGGTTTCGGCGGTAAGTCCGTGGGATCTCCCTGAAGGCCATCCGCTCCGGTCCCAGCCCGGTGGCATTGGCCTTGGCGACTGGGGCAGTTCGCCTGGGTCGCCCGGCGCGGAACCGGCCATCGACATCGCGGGGCCCGGCTACTGGTGGAACAGCATCATCAAGATCGCCGTTCTGGATGTTACCGACCGGACGGGTCCGGCGGTGCTGCACGAAATCTACACGGAGGGCGACTACCGGGCGGCGCGGCTCACGGATGGAGTGGTGCGGGTGGTCACCTTCGGGGGCAAGGCGGCCGACGCCCTCAACTACTGGCCGGAGCTTCCGGACTGGTTCTGGGAAGGCGGCGGCAGCGATCTCCAGAGATGGGCGGCTATCCGCAGCGCGGTCATCGAGGCGATCGGGAAGAACGACCGGATCATTGCACGCATGGGCCTGGCCGATTTCGCGCCGCAGTCGGCCGTGAGCGATGGTGACGGCGGGTACGATCTGGAGAGCCTTTCTGGGGAGAACTGCCAGAACTTCGCGCTCCCGGAGGACTCCTGGTCCCGCAGCTTCACCACGATCCGGACGCTGGACCTGTCGGGCGATCTCGCGGAATCGCCGGTCCTGCAGGTCGCCACGGGCGCGAGTCATGTCTATTCCAGCGGGGACACGCTGCTGGTCGCCGACGAGGCGTTCGCCTCGTGGTGGTTCTGGGATCAGGAGATACTGCCCGGCCATACCAACCTGCACCGTTTCCATCTGGACGGGGCTAATACCGCCTATACCGGAAGCGGCCGCGTGGAGGGGACCCTGTACGGCCCGTTTGCGCTCTCGGAGCGGGAGAACCGTGTGCGGATTGCCGTGACGAGCGGCGGCTTCCCCTGGTGGTGGGGAGTCCGGCGCGTGGAGCCGGTCAATCATGTCTATGTGATGGAAGGCGGGGATTCGCTCGAAGTGACCGGGCATCTGGGCGGCATCGCCAGGGGTGAAAGCATCTGGGCGGCGCGGTTTCTGGAGGACAAGGCGTTCCTGGTGACGTTCCGGAACATCGATCCGCTCTGGGCGATCGATCTGGCAGATCCGGCTGCGCCGTCAGTCGCCGGGCATGTCGAGGTGCCGGGTGTTTCCACTTACATCCATCCGCTGGCGGGGGACCGGCTGCTCACGGTCGGCTTCGCCGTCGATACGGAAACCTTCGACTGGTCCACGCAGGTGGCATTGTTCGATGTCAGCGACTTTGCCGCGCCGGTCCAGTCGGACACGCTGGACCTCGGCGCGCTCCTGGGCGGCGGATGGAGTGAGGCCACCTGGGAGCACAAGGCGTTCCAGTACTGGCCGCCCCATTCGCTGCTGGCCATCCCGATGGAGCGGTACCGTTTCGATTCTGACGACTACGAGTATTCGACGACACTGGAGCTTGTCGAGGTTGATGGCGGTACCCTCTCGCACGCGGGCAGCCTCGCCCAGGATGCCGAGGCGGGCGAGTGCGAGGACCCCCTCTTTTACTGCATGCCGAACCGGGTCCGCCGGTCGGTGTTTGTCGGCGACCATGTCTACCTGATCGGCACGGTGCGGGTATCGGCGTTCGATCTCGACACGCTGGAGGAAACCGCCACGGCGGAACTCACGGCGCCCTGAAATACAGCTGCGGGTGGATGAACCCGACTACAGACGAACCGTATGGAATCTGATCAGCAGGAGCGGGGAGCGAGATCGCTGCTCCCCATTCGCTATAGTTCTTGTACATTCTGATCGCATACTCGTCCGGCGGCAGGCTTTAGCGCACGGTTCGATGATGTTTCGCCATTCTTTTTGCTGGTGTTTTGGGAGATTTGGCCAAGGGGGGAGGTTCTTCGCGAATCATAAATGAAAGTTGGGATTTATTGCTGGCTGCTGAATTTTTCGGGCTAGCTTCCCTAGGCGGCTGCCCGGTTTTATTGGGTTCGAACCTGAAACGGCTGCCCTTCAGATATTCCTCATTCAGCTCGAACGCGATCCACCGTCGGCCAAGTTTTTCCGCTACAGCACCCGTAGTATTACTGCCCGCAAACGGATCCAGAACCAGATCACTAGGATTCGTTAACAGTTTAATAAAAAAGTTGGGTAATGCAGGAGGAAATCTTGCCGGATGAACCTTGAGTCCGGCTTCGCGGCAGGCTTTCAGGTAAAACCCATTACTGTCGTTGTTCCCATGCTCCAGCAGGTTAGACGGGATAGAGCCTTCGTGACGCGTGTCGAACTTGTTTGTGATGTTATGTCCGGACGGCCGAAGCTTGGCCTTGTATCCTCTCTCCATGAGACGTTCCATATCCGGCGAATAAGGCTTCAGGACGTTTTTGTTATTAGCCTTGGGAAAAGATCCCTTGGAAAACCACCACAAGTATTCAACTGAATCTTTGACCCGGATTCGTCTTACGTTCACCCACTCGGCAGGGGCTGGTAACTTTGCTGGGTTATACCAGAATAGTTCCTGAGCGAGATGAAAACCGACCTCCTCGCAGAGAGCCAAAAGCAGCTTGAAATGGTATAGGGAACGGGTTGGAGAACCCGCTTGGTAACTGCCACCGATATTCAGGACAAAACTGCCGTCATTGGCAAGTGCCGTGTGGATGTGGCGAGCAAATTTTAGAAACCAGCTAACATATTCGGATTTTGCAACGTTACCGTATTCCTTTTTGAACTCTAGTGCATACGGAGGAGATGTAAATACGAGGTTTACGGACTCCTTGGGCAACAACCGAAGCAACTGCTCCGCATTGCCACAGTAGGCACGCCCCAGTTCAGTAGCGTAATTGACTTCAATATGATCCAGCGGCGATTTGTTCACGGAGCAGAGTATAGGTCACGAGGTGTCTCAGAGAAATGGCTCCTATCGGAGGAACTCTTCGATATCGGCCTTCCATATTCCCTGTGAAACGGGAGGTACCGGATGCATAATTTCCAAGATACTTGGCAGGTCTCTTCGGTGGGCAAGATCACGTATGTGAGCATAGAGGAAGTTCCACTGGCCGGTCTGATTGAACAGGCACGCCGCAAGGATATCAAACCGGTCTGTTCTGTATCCTCGGGTCCGGTTCCCCTGCCTGTCGGTTCCGGAACGTGTCTTCTGAAGTTCGACTTTGAACCATTCCTGATGCGGGCTTTGTCTATATCTTTGATCCCTGCCAGCTCGGACATTCTTACACTCGACACGGAACGTATGTTGGCGAGCGGTAAATATAAAATCCGGCTGATTGTCTCTATCGAGCCATTGGAGTCTGGAAATTGTGCCGCCAGTTTCAAGAGCACACAGCTGTCGGTGCAGAAACAGTTCCGCAAGCTTTCCCTTAACGTCTACTTGTGCACGAAAACCGTGCTCGATTGCCGACATGATATCGTCGGCACTCGCATTGAAAAATCTTTCGATCGGATGTGGAGGACTCACTGGCCTGAATCCCCTGTAAACAGATCAGCGATGCTGATTCCGAGCGCCTTGGAAATATCCGCAAGAACCTGAACGGTTGCATTCCGTTCACCACGCTCAATCCCGCCAATATAAGTGGGGTGTTTTCGGGCCTTGCGGCCAAGGTCTTCCTGCGTCCAACCCCGCTGCTCGCGAAGATGGCGGATCCGTTTACCAAGAACCTGTTGCGGAGCAGGCACGCAGAAACTGTAGGAAGAAGCAGTATAGGAATACAGAGACTATAAGTATTGCCGCCTTGCCCGAACTCTTATCGGCTTTCGATCTCGACACGCTGGAGGAAACCGCCACGGCCGAGCTCGCGGCGCCCTGAATCCTGAAGTACGGTGTCCCTTGTCTTGCCCCCGGCCCAGCCGCTAAGACAGTTCTCCGCTCCGGGGCGGCTTACCCAAGTGGTTAAGGGAACGGTTTGCAAAACCGTCATCCATCGGTTCGAATCCGATAGCCGCCTCCATGTTTTCTCCCCGGAAACTCATTCAGCCTGCAGTGCGGCGCACGTTCCGCTCTCCGCGGTCACGATCCGGCCGGTATCAATCCGGTCCACGATGAACCAGCGGCCCTCGGCCGCCGGATCCAGTGCACCCGGCTCCATGAACTTTTCGCGCACCGATTCCGGCGATATCCCCGGCAGGAGTTCATTCCAGAGCTGCCTCTCGACCGCCGCTTCCGGCGACGGAGTGACGAGATACTCTGTCTCCGGATGGCGGCGGAAAAACTCCGCCCAGCAGGCGACGCTGTTCGCAGAGAAGGCCATCGAGAGATCGGCGGCCCGGCGCTTCCAGGGATGAAAGGGCGAGGCGCGGCCGGGTGTCACGGCGGCCGGATGGCCAAGCGTGGGGGCGGCGAGGGCGTAGGCGATACCCTCGATCGACAGGTAGTGACGTCCTTCCAGAAGGGGCCTGAATGACCGGGCTTCTGCCTGCGCCCCGGCGGAAAAGGGGAAGTGAAGGCCGTCGTGCCGGAAATCCCGCACCACCCGGGCCGCCCCCTGCCAGAAGATGCAGGCGGCGAGAAGGGTGGCGGCCAGTCTCGCCGGGAGTCCCTGTTCCGGCCGGGTAAGCGTGGCAATGGCCGCCGCGGCCGGGAGCCACAGAAAGGCGAGCGGAACGGTTCTCAGGGCGAGCCAGCCGCCCAAGTGCTCCGAGAACAGATGGTAGAGCGGGGTGAGCAGCAGGAGGGCCACGGCGGCGCTTCCATACCGGGAAAGCCTGAGGCCGGATGGCAGGAGCGGTCCGCTCCACCGGGAGGTGAGAAGCCCCGCCATTCCCAGGACCAGCAGCGTGGGCGGAATCTCGCGGAGAAGTTGCAGCGGGTTCAGCAGGCGGAGCCCGTTCCACGTGAACTGGCCGGGCCCCCAGAGATAGTCGGGGTTCAGCACAGGCGTTCCTGCATTGGAGAGATGGTAGGCAAGCGGTGGCAGCGCGCCGGTCAGTCCAGCAGCTAGTGCAAGGAGATGGCGTTTCCAGGGAAATGGCGGCGGGCCGTTACTGGCGGCCATGACGGCGAGCGCAAACGCCCCGCAGGCAAGAAGTCCGCCAAAGAAATGGACCCAGAAGGCGAGCGCGATCCAGAGCGAGGCGAGCGGGAAGCGCCCGGAGGGTTTCAGGGTTTCGGCCGCGGCGAGCATCGCCAGCGGGATGGCGACGTTACGGTTCAGGCCGATGGCCGCCCACAGGCCACTCAGTGAAAGCAGGAACAGGGCGGATGCCAGGGCGCGCCGCTCCGGGAGCGCCGCTGATGCCAGCCGCCATCCGGCGAAAAGGGCAAGACCTATGCCGAGGATTCCGGCCAGCCTCGCCAGGGTGTGTACGGGAATGTGCAGCCACCGGTTCAGGAGGCCGGTCAGAATCCAGATGGCGGAGTGGTGGGGACCGGCGGGAGGTTCCAGCCGGAAAGGCTCGCGGCCCAGGAGCCAGTCGCCCGCGGCGATCCGCTCAGAAACGGCGAGATAGACCCAGAGATCCGACCGGTAGCCGTCGAAAGCCGGGGTAAACAGCGCGGCCAGGGCGAGCGTGACCGCCAGAACGAGAAGCGACTTTCCGGCGAGACCGCCGCGTACCGGGTCGTTCAGCGGCCAGAGCAGGATGGCCGCCAGCACGGCGGCCGGGAACGCGATGGCAATGTCGGCGATCACGGCCGCTATAGTGGGGCCGCCGCCGGTCCTTCGACAAGCTGGCGGTTTCCAGAGGCCTGTGCCGGCGGGCGCGGCAGGCCTCGCCTGCTACCGGCGGTACTGCTTCAGGAACTTCTTGTTCGTGATGTACCCGTTCTCGGCGTACCAGTCGACAGCGCGGCGGATGGACTCCTCGATGGGCCGGGGAGAATAGCCCAGTTCCCGCCGGGACTTGGCATTGTCATAGTAAAGGTAGCTCTTGGCGTACCGGAGCGCACTGCCTGCAAAGAGCGGCGGCTTGCGGGTCACGGTGTCGGCCCGGTACTCCATCCAGTCGGCGACCGGAATGATGACGTTGATCGGAAGCCGCCGGGGCTTGAACTCGGCGCCGGTGACGCGGGCGATAACGTTGAAGAACTCCTTCATCTCGACGTTCTGGTTGGAGAGGATGTAACGCTCCCCCTTCTTTCCTTTTTCCTCGGCGAGGACGTGGCCGCGGGCGACATCCTCCACGTCCACGACATTGAACCCGGCGTCGAAGTAGAAGGTGTTCTTGCCGTTCACGATATCGAGCAGGATCTGTCCCGTCGGGGTCGGGGCAATGTCGCGTGCGCCGAACGGAAAGGCGGGGTTGCAGAAAACAATATCGAGGCCGTTGTTGGCGAACGTCTTGGCCTCCTCCTCCGACAGCCACTTGGAATAGACGTAGTCGTTGGCGTGGCCCATCTTGTTGAAGGTATCGGTTTCGTTGCTCGGTTCCTTGTTCCCGCGTACGCCGACGGCGGCGATACTGGACGTATAGACAACGCGCTCGACGTTCCCCTTGAGCGCGGCCCACAGGAGGTTCAGCGAACCCACGCAGTTCACCTCGTACATCTTCTCGCGGCGGGGAAGCCAGATCGCGTAGACGGCGGCGAGATGGAATACCCGGTCCACGCCCTCCATCGCCTTGCGGACGGCGGCAGGATCCAGCACGTTCGCCTCGATTTTTTCCACGTCGAGACCTTCGAGGTTCTTGGTGTTCTCGCCCGGCATGATCATCGCCTTCACCTGCCGGTTCTTCGCCAGCAGTTCGCGTACGACATGCGATCCGATGAATCCGGCCGCGCCGGTAACGAGTGTCTTGCCCATTTTGTGCCTGCTCCTTCGGTGCCTGTGCGGGTGAGGCCGGTTCAGAAAATCCCGCCCGCCCGTCCTGCGGCACTACTAACCAATCGGTCGGTAAAGTCCAACGGGTGTTTGGGGGAAGAACGGGCTTTGCGGGACATTATCGTTGCCCTTTGTTCCGCTTGCCGGGTTAGGATGCGCGCCAGCTTCCGGACGCGAGCAGGAAAGGCCGCCCATGCCCACAGTCACCTTCGTCACCGATGGCAAGACCGTCGAGGCTCCAAAGGGGCCCCTCATGGATGTTTGCGAGGCGAACCAGGTTTCGCTCCCGTTCGGCTGCAAGGTGGGCACCTGCGGCACCTGTACCGTGAAAGTCCTGAAGGGCATGGAGATGCTTTCGAAGGTCAACCTGTTCGAGCGGAACCGCCTTGGTGACAGCAGGGTGCGCGAGGGCTGCCGCCTTGCCTGCCAGTCGGAAATCGTCGCTGACGGCGAACTGGTGGTCGAGAACGGCTAGCGGGGCCCTTATTCCCCGGCCCGTCTTGACGCTCCGCGCCGGTCCCTCTACGTTGTCCGCCCCGCTGGCAGTCCGCATGGCTGCGGAACCGGCGGATGTTGGCAAAACCGGTCCATACAGGCGCATAGCTCAGGGGTAGAGCGCTACCTTGACACGGTAGAGGTCGGCGGTTCGAGACCGCCTGCGCCTACCAATTTCCGGTCCGGCTTCGGCCCGGAAGCCGGCGGGATACGACACAGGAGTAACGCACGGGGTATACAGGCCCCGTTTTTCCATGGGCAAGGACAAGGCAACGACCGGAGTGCTCACCGACGGGCGTCAGGTGGACTACACGACCCCCGAGGGCCTCGAAATCCTGCGCCACTCGACCTCGCACCTGCTGGCGCAGGCGGCGAGCGAACTGTTCCCCGGCATCCAGATCACCATCGGCCCGGCCATCGATACCGGCTTCTACTACGATTTCGGCTACGAGCGGCAGTTCACGCCCGAAGACCTGGAAAAGATGGAGCAGCGGATGCGGGAGATCATCACCCGCAACGACCCGATCCAGCGGCGCGAGCTTTCCCGCGAGGACGCGATCCGGCTCTTTGAGGGCCTCAAGCAGCATTTCAAGGTGGAAATCATCAGGGGAATCCCCGAGGGCGAAATTATCAGCGCCTACTCGCAGGGGGAGTTCATTGATCTGTGCACCGGCCCGCATGTGAAATCGACGGGTGAGCTCCGGGCCCTCAAGCTCCTGAAGCTCGCTGGCGCCTACTGGCGCGGCGACGAGAAGAACCCGATGCTCCAGCGGGTGTACGGCACCGCCTTCGCGACGGAAAAAGAACTGAAGGACTGGCTCCAGAGGCTTGAAGAAGCCGAAAAACGCGACCACCGGAAACTGGGAAAGGAACTCGATCTCTTTTCGATCCAGCCCGATGGTGCGGGGCCGGGGCTCATTTTCTGGCATCCGAACGGTGCGATGATCCGCAAGCTGCTGGAGGACTACCTGAAAGACCTTTGCCAGCAGTCGGGCTACGATTTCGTTTATTCGCCGCATGTGGGCCATCTGAACCTGTGGAACACGTCGGGCCATACTAACTTCTATGCCGAGAACATGTTCCGCCCGATGGAGGTCGAGGACGAGCAGTACCAGCTGAAGCCGATGAACTGTCCGTTCCACGTGCTGATCTTCCGCTCGCAGCCCAAGAGCTTCCGCGACCTTCCGGTGCGCTATGCCGAGCTGGGTACTGTTTACCGCTACGAGCGGAGTGGCGTGCTGCACGGCCTCATGCGGGTGCGCGGCTTTACCCAGGATGACGCGCACATCTTCTGCCGCGAGGACCAGATCGCCGGCGAGGTCAACGCGATCCTGGACCTGATGACCCAGGTGCTCAGCACGTTCGGGTTCAATGATTTCGAGGTGAACCTTTCGACGCGGCCGGAGAAATACGTGGGCGAGCTGGCCGTCTGGAACAAGGCCGAGGCGGCGCTGAGGGAAGTGCTCGAAAAGCGCGGCCTCAGGTATCTGGTGGACGAGGGCGGCGGCGCATTTTACGGGCCCAAGATTGACATTAAAATCAGGGACTCCATCGGCCGCCAGTGGCAGTGCTCGACCGTGCAGGTCGATTTCAACCTGCCGGAGCGTTTTCAGCTGGAATACACCGATTCGGGCGGCGCAAAGGTCCGCCCGATCATGATACACAGGGCCATTTACGGCTCGATCGAGCGGTTCTTCGGCATCCTCGTGGAGCACTACGCGGGGGCGTTCCCGTTCTGGCTCGCGCCGGTGCAGGTACTGGTAGCCACGATCACCGACGCCCAGGCGGACTACGCCCAGACTGTGTTGAAGAAACTCAAGGAAGCAGGTATAAGGGCAGAAGCCGACCTGCGTAACGAAAAGCTGGGTTTCAAGGTCCGGGAGGCGCAGGTCCGCAAGATACCGTTCGTCCTCGTCACCGGCGACAAGGAAATGGCCGAGGGCAAGGTCGCCCCCCGTGGCCGCGGGAAAATCCAGCTTGACACCCAGAGCGTTGATGAGTTCATTTTATTCTGCCGCGCCGAAGCCGCGGCCCGGAGGTAGTTCCTATCCTTCCACGTGATTTTCGAGGCCGGGTTGTGCGCCCCAACTCGGACGAACCCCGCAAGAACGAACAGATCCGGATCCCGGAGATCCGCGTCGTCGGCGAAGCCGGCGAGCCGCTTGGCCTCATGTCGCCGCGCGAGGCGCTGGCCCTCGCCCGTGAAAAGGGGCTGGATCTGGTCGAGGTTTCACCCACCGCGCAGCCGCCCGTCTGCAAGATCATGGACTATGGGAAGTTCAAATATCTTCAGAAGAAGAAGCAGCACGAAGCGAAGATGCACCAGCATCACGTCGAGATCAAAGAGGTCAAGCTCCGCCCCAAGATCGCCGATCATGACTATCAGGTGAAGCTGGGCAATGCGCGCCGGTTCATTGAGGAACGGAACAAGGTCAAGGTGACGATCATGTTCAGCGGCCGCGAGATGCAGCATCCGGAGTTCGGCCACCGCCTGATCCAGCGCATGATTGAAGATCTGAAGGAGACCGCCACCGTCGAGCATCAGGCGAAGATGGAAGGCCGCAACCTGTTCATGATCGTGGCCCCGCTGCCCGGCAAGCCGGATGCGAAAGCCAAGGCCAAGGCGAAACCAAAACCTGCGGCCGATGCGGGTGCGAAGGCGGAACAGAAGCCGGCAAAAACACCCGCTGCGGAGTAGCTCAGGCGGGCTATTTCCGCCGGAGCAGCTTCAGGTACCCGGCGATGGTTCTTGCCGTCGGCAGCTTGCTTGGCCCCTCTTTCAGATCATACCGGTAGCTGACCGGCACTTCAGCGGCGGCGGCCCCGCCGGAGAGCATCACCATCAGCAGTTCTGCGTTCGTTTCGAAGCCATCCGTCGTGAGCGCCTTTTCATCCACCGACGCAAGCATCCCTGCCCGGTAGACGCGGGCGAAAAGCGAATAATCAGACACGCCCGCCGTGTCCGCCCGCCAGGCGCACAGGCGGTTGACGGCGGCGCTTTGCAGCCGCCGCCGGAGAGGGAACCCGGTCACCTGCGAGCCGGGCAGGTACCGGCTTCCGGCCACGATATCCGCGCCACCGTCAATCAGTGGCAGGGCGGCGGCAATAAAGGAAGGGTCGCAGGTGCCGTCTCCTTCGGTAAACACGATCCGGTCGTCCGGAGCGGCCGTCCGGGCGAACCGGATGAGTTCACGCAGGATGGCGCCGATTCCGCGATGCGGGAACTCCAGCACCCGTACCGGGTACTGGCCGGAAAGGGCCTGCGCCTGCCTGACAGTCGAATCCGTGGAGCCATCGTCCAGCAGGACGATCGAGAACGGGTGTCCGGTGGCCGAGAGCGCGGCGGCCGTGGTTTCGATAAACCGTGCGACGGCGCACTCCTCGTTGAACACAGGTGCGAGACAATGGATATGGGCAGTTGGCGAGGGCAGACATAGCCTCCGTTTGGAATGTTCAGGCGGCAGGATAGTATACCGGAAACGGCTTTTCTGACGGGAGCGGCATGCACGTTCTGATTACCGGCGGTGCGGGCTTCATCGGGTCGAACCTGGCCCGGCGGTTCATCGCCCGCGGCGCCCGGGTGACGCTGATCGACAACCACTCGCGCGCACGCCTTCTGGGGGATGGGAGGCCGGGCGCACCGGACCCCGGCCGCTGGCGCGGGCTGGACCGGGTGGAGGGAATCCGGGTCGTGGATGGAGATGTGTGCGATGCGGCCCGGCTGCTCGCGGGGCTTCCAGCCGTTTCCGCCACGATTCACTGTGCCGGACAGGTGGGGATCGGCGCCAGCCTGGCGGACCCGGTTGAAGACGCCCGGAACAACGTGATCGGGACGGTCGCTCTCATTGAGGCGCTGGCCGGACGGGACGACCGGGGTCCATTGGTGCTGTTTTCGTCCAACAAGGTTTATGGCGATGCGGTGAACCGGTTTGTCGCCGAACTGCCAGGTGGCCGTCTGGGGCTCACGGGCCGGTGGGAGCAGGGAATTTCGGAACTGTTCCCGGTGGCCGATTCAGGCCTCACGCCCTACGGCTGCTCGAAACGGGCGGCGGAGGGATACGTTCTGGACGGATCGCGGCGTCACGGTTTCAGGGGCCATGTGCTCCGCTGCTCGTGCATTTACGGGCCCGGCCAGTCAGGCGTGGAGGATCAGGGGTGGGTGAGTCATGTCGTCCGGTCCCGGTCGGGAGGCCGTCCGGTCCGCGTGTTTGGTGACGGCCGGCAGGTGCGGGACTTGCTGCATGTGGACGATGCCTGCGCCCTGGTGGAGCTGCTGGTGACCCGTGATGTTCCGGGCGGCATCTGGAATGCCGGCGGTGGCCCCGGTTTCGCCCGCTCGTTCCTGGACGTGGTGAACCACCCGTCACTGGATGCAGCGCCCGCCGCGAATCTGGAGTTTCATCCTCCACGGATGTTCGACCAGCGGGTTTACGTGACCGACTCCGCCAGGCTTCGTGAAGCGGTTGGCTGGCAGCCGGCCGTCAGTCCCGACGCCGGGATTTCGGGGCTGGTGGCGGAGTGCTCCCGGCCATCGCATCCGTGACCGCCCGGCTATTTCAGCTGTTCGATGACGCCGTGGAGAAGCCAGGCCGTATAGGCGATGTAGGCGCCCAGAAGGGCGCCGCCTTCAAACCGGTTGATGCGGCCCGGCCCCCGGAAACCGTAGCCAAACAGGAACAGGGATATCGTGAGGGCTCCCATGGTCAGGATGTCCCGTTCATATAGATCCGGGCTTATCGCGCCGGGCTGGATCACGCCGGCGATTCCCGCGACCGCCAGGGTATTGAACAGGTTGGAACCCAGGACATTCCCGAAGGCGATATCCGGCTCGTTCTTCCGGATGGCAGCGATGGAAGAAGCGAGTTCCGGTAGTGACGTTCCGATGGCCACGATAGTCAGTCCGATCACCAGATCGCTCAGGCCAAGGGTTCTGGCGATTTCCACGGCCCCCCAGACCAGAAGCCGGCAACTGGCGATAAGAAGTGCCAGTCCCGCCACAAGCCTGAGGATCGCCGGACCGGGCCCCAGAGGACGGGCCTCCAGTTCTCCTTCCATTTCGCTGCCGAGCGAATCGGACCGGTGCCGGAGGGCTTGCAGAACGCTCCACACCACCAGTACTCCGAACACGGCGAGAAGCACCCCTGCGTCTGTCCGGGAAAGTTCCCGGTCATGGAGCTGCCAGGCAGCCAGTGCCGTTACGGCGGCAAGGACCGGGAGTTCCGAACGCAGGATGCGGGAGTGTACGGCAACAGGGGCTACGAGGGCCGTCACTCCCAGTATCAGGGCGATGTTGACTATGTTGGAGCCGTAGGCATTTCCGAGTGCAATTCCGGGGCTTCCCTGGATCGCCGACAGGGCCGACACCAGCATCTCCGGAGCGGAAGTGCCAAAGCCGACAATGACCATGCCGATCAGCAGAGGCGGCATCCCAAGATAACGGGCTGTCAGGGAGGCCCCGTCCACAAAGAGCCCTGCGCTCCATCCAAGAATTGCCAGTCCCGATACAACCGCAAAAACTGAAAGCACCATGGGACCGGCAGCCTAGCCGGAACAGGCCCCGGTGCGAGGGGAAACCAGGGGAAATTTCTCGCGTGCCGGGATTTTCCAATAGGCACCCCGCATCCCCTGCGAGAGGACAGCCGGTGTCGACTGTGGACTGTATACGATTTTTGTTGGGGGGCACTTGGCTAGGTTGCCCGTTTGTGGCTAGAACGTAGCCCGTGCCAGCACCGGAGCGCTCTGCAGGTTATCCGGTAAGGCACCGGAAACTCCCGTGAATTGGGCCGGAAAGGCCGGGTTCGGGGGAGGCCGAAAATGGTCGGTTTCAGGCCGTCCGGTCCGGAGCAACGCCGTTTCCTTTGGTGGCGCAGCGGGACTTGGGATTTTCAGGCGTGAAAACGATGGGGGAGCCTCAGTTCGCCGATGGACGACGCACGAAAGAAAGAACTCCTCGAAAAGTTCAATAAGCTCCGGACCGAAGGGCCCAAGCCCAAGGCTGCCAAAGCCGAGGCGCCCAAGCCGGCCCCCAAGGCCACCGCACCGGCGGCTCCCGCCGGCCCGGTCCCGACCCGCAAGCCCAAGCCGGAAGTGGTCGTGGGCCTCCCGCCCGACAAGCTGACCGAAAACCACATCTGGGGGCTGGCGCTCACCAAGCGCAACCTGCTGAACCTGATGGGCTGGGGCGCCATCGGCGGCGTGCTCCAGATCAGCATCGCGGCCATCCACCGCTTCCTGTTCCCGCGTGTTCTCTTCGAGCCGGTCAAGACCTTCAAGGCCGGCTATCCGGAGGAGTACCCGAAGGGGACCATCTCCACGAAATACCAGGGCGACCAGAAGGTCTGGATTGCACATCTGGATGAAGGGATCGTGGCGATTTCGACCATCTGCACCCATCTGGGCTGCACACCCCGGTGGCTGGCGGCCGAGGACAAGTTCAAGTGCCCGTGTCACGGGTCCGGATTTACCCGCGAGGGGATCCACTTCGAGGGACCGGCACCGCGCCCGCTGGAGCGGTACCGGATCCAGAAGGCCGAAGACGGACGGCTCCTCATCGACAAGAGCATCATTTACCGGTGGGAAAAGGGCGAGTGGGGCAAGCCGGGATCGGTGTTCATAGCCTGACGGCCGGAAGCTGGCGGCATCAGGTATCGGAATTTTCGAGCGTTTCGGGAGAGAGCAGAAGTGGCAGAAGAAAAGAACGAGCAGGGCAAGCCGGAGGCGGGCGACACGCCGAAGCCGCTGGCGCCTGATACACGGTCAGGGGCCGCGAAGGCCGCGGACGAGGTGTTCAACTCCCAGGTCTGGAAGAGCGCGTTCCGGCACGGTTACGCCGATACCGGCCGTAACCGCCAGCTCATGATCCTGGGCAACGTGTGGCTGCACCTGCATCCGCCGAAGATGCGCCGTCATGCCGTGCGCGTGAAGTTCACCTGGTGCATGGGCGGGATCACATTCCTGCTGTTCCTCGTCCTGACGATCACCGGTGTGGTGCTGATGTTTTACTACCGCCCGACCGGCGAATACGCCTACATCGACATGAAATACCTGATGCACGACGTCCCGTTCGGCGCCGTCGTCCGGAACATGCACCGATGGGGCGCGCACGCGATGGTCATTACGGTCATGCTTCACATGTTCCGTGTCTTCATGACCGGTTCCTACAAGCCGCCGCGCGAGTTCAACTGGATTGTCGGCGTGCTGCTGATCACCTTCACACTCCTCCTGTCGTTCACCGGATACCTGCTTCCGTGGGACCAGCTCGCCATCTGGGCCATCACCGTGGCCTCGAACATGGCCCGGGCGACGCCGCTGCTCGGACAGGCGGGCCCGTTCGCCGAGCAGCTTGGCATTGGGAGCCGCTATGACGCCGCCACGGTCATGCTGGGCGGCACGATCGTGGCGCCGGCGACACTGCTCCGGTTCTACATCCTGCACTGCCTGGTGGTTCCCATCGCGGCAGCGCTTCTCATGATCCTTCACTTCTGGCGGATCCGGAAGGACGGGGGCATCTCGGGTCCGCTCTGATCGCAGGGCGGTCCAGACGGGAGATCCCCGGACGGGCGGGATCACAAGGAAACAGGGACGATGGCAGACGAAAAAGACAGCAAGCCCAAAGGGGCCGAGATGGACCTGGAAGCGGCCAAGGCCGCCGCCCGTGCCCGCGCCATGCGCGCCCGTGCGGCGATCGCCGCACGGCCCGTGACTCCGCTGGCCGCCGAGCCCGGCACCCTTCGCCCGGTGGAGTCGCAGACGCCCCCCGCACAGAACGTGTATGTGGTTGATGACGAGGAACTGTCGCGCCAGATGGCCAAGGACCGCATCTATGTGTGGCCCTATCTGGTCCGGGCGGAGTTCATCGCGACGCTGGCAACGCTGGTCATCCTGATGCTGTGGTCGCTGGTGGTGGATGCGCCGCTGGAAGAGCCTGCCAACCCCAGCAAGACGCCGAATCCGTCGAAAGCGCCCTGGTATTTCCTCGGCCTGCAGGAGATGCTCGTCTACTTCGATCCGTGGCTTGCGGGCGTGATCTTCCCCGGTTTCATCATCGCCGGGCTGATGGTGCTTCCGTACGTCGATGTGAACCCGAAGGGTAACGGTTACTACTGTTACGAGGAACGGAAGTTCGCCATCAACACCTTCCTGTTCGGATACGTGGTGCTGTGGATCGCGCTCATCATCATCGGCGTGTTCCTCCGGGGCCCCGGCTGGAACTTCTTCCTGCCATGGGAGCCGTGGGATTCGCACAAGGTCGTGGCACTGACGAACGTGAACCTGGTGGATCTCGGATTCATCAAGAGTATCTCGCCTCACATCAAGGTAATGGGGGTTGATCTCGTTGGCGCCCTGTTCCTCGCGGCCTTCTATGCGACCGGTGTGGCGTACTGGCAGCTTTACAAGGACAAGTCGCCCACGCTGCAGAAGATGGGGGTCGCGAGGTACGGCGTAACCGCCTTCTTCTTCCTGACGATGATGCTGCTGCCGCTCAAGATGGTGATGCGGTGGACGCTGCATGTGAAATACATCTGGGTGACACCCTGGTTCAACGTCTGAGCCGGAGACGTGGCAGGACGCCGTTGAGAGACTGATTTCGGAACGGGGAGCAAAACGCCTGTGGCAAAGCCGGTTGAACAAGAGTCGCTGAAAGTACCGTTCTTCGCGTTGTCGGTGCTGATGCTGCTGATCGCATCGTGGTCGCTGCTGGACGAGTTCGTCCTGCGCCGGGACTGGAAGGTCTACCAGCGCGAGTTCAAGACGCTCGAACTGGACCGCGCGGCCAGGGAACTGGAAGAAACCCGCAAGGCCCTGATCCACGGCGAGTTCCCCGAAAGCTGGCCCGAGGAAGAGATCGAAAAGGCCAGGCAGTTCCCGCCGCTCGCCGAAATCGAGAAGGAACTGGCCGCCGCATGGGCCAAGGTCGATCGCAGCCGTCTCTCGAAGATCGAAAGCAGCATTACGGCGACCCAGCGCCGGGAGTATCTGGCCAATATCGAGTTCCAGAACGCCAAGTCCGAGGATCTGGAATGGTGGTACCACTTCACGCACGCTCTTGATCTGGGTGACGCCAAGGGCCTTGAGCATGCCCGCAAGCGTCTGGACGAGATCGCCGCTGCGATTGAGCGGACGGGCGGCATCCTGCGGGGCATCCGCGCCGAGCTTGAAAAGCTCGCTGCCGAGCGTGCCGAAATCATGTCTGATGTGGACAAGTGGCAGCAGATGCATGTTCGCGTGAGCGACCGGATCGGCGAGGTCCAGTCGCGTTACGACCGCATTCACCGCCGTTCGAAGGGGGTCTTCTGGTGGTTCTTCGGCGATGACGACGTCGTCCAGTACGTAATCCGCGGGACGCGGCTCAACGAGTTTAACGAGCAGCAGTATGCCGTGGACCGGTGCTCGACCTGCCACTACGCCATTGACAAGCTGGGCTGGGAGAAGGAAGAGAAGAAACTCTTCCGGTCGCACCCGCACATGGAAGCGATCTTCGGTGATCATCCGCCCGAGCAGTTCGGCTGCACCTCCTGCCACCAGGGACAGGGTTATGCTCTGGAGCCGGTGGACGAGGCTCATGGCACGATTCACTACTGGGACTGGCCGCTGCTTGGCCGCAAGCGGCTGCCTGACGGGTACCACTACGATTCCCACTATGACCCGACGATGGTCCAGTCGTCGTGTGTCAAGTGCCACAAGACCGAGCTCCAGGTCGCCAGCCGTGCGCCCGATCCATGGACCGGCATTCCGTACCAGAAATACATTGATTACGCCCAGGAGCTGAACAACGGACGCGAGTCGTTCGAGAAGCTGGGCTGCTGGGGTTGCCACCAGGCGAAGGGGTTCGAGGTTCTTGATGAACTGGGCCACAAGCCGGGGCCGAGCCTGACCCGTATTCAGGCCAAGACGACGCCCGAATGGCTGTATGCCTGGATCAAGGATCCCCACAAGATCCTGCCCAAGACGCGGATGCCCTACTTCCAGGATTACGGCGCCGATCCCGCATCGCCTGATTACGAGGAACAGCGCGAGTACGAGATCAAGTCGCTGGTGGCGTTCATCTGGAGCCAGGCTGACGATGCCTACCCGGCCAAAAACAGCGACAATCGCGCAGAGTCATGGTTCACGGCTGGCAGTGCGGGCAAGGGCGAGAAGCTGTTTGATTCCATTGGCTGCAAGGCCTGCCATGTGGCGACCTCCGACTTCGCCAATGCGCGCCCGGCCGGGTACTACGATCGGGACAGCCCCTTCTACAAGGAGTTTGACAGCGCGCCGAACCTCTACACGGTCGGGAGCAAGGTCAACGCCAAGTGGCTCTATCACTGGCTCAAGAACCCGTCAGGCTATTCGCACGAAACGGCCATGCCGTCGCTGCGGCTTTCCGACGACGAGGCCCGGGATCTCACCACGTTCCTGATGGGCAAGCGCGAGATGGAGTTCCCGGCAGTGGACGGCCTTGCCGAGGCGCTGTCGAACGAGGAGATGATCGCCAAGGGCGAGTGGATCGTCCGGAATTACGGCTGCTTCGGCTGCCACACGATCAAGGGTTTCGAGAACGAGCAGAAGGTCGCGCCGGAACTGACCGAGTTTGCGCTCAAGGGCGCGCACGAGCTGGCGTTCGGACCGGCGACCCAGGTCGAGCGGACTTGGGAATCCTGGTTCCTCGGGAAGGTCCAGAACCCCCGTGGTTACCGTGACGAGCGGAACCTCCAGAAGATGCCGCAGTTCGGCTACAACCCGGAGACTGGCGAGCACGGATTTACGGACGATCAGGCCCACCGCCTGATGGTGCTGGTCAAGGGTTTCACCAATATCCGGGTCACCGGTCAGTGGCAGGCCGGCGGCACGGCCCGGCAGCAGGCGATCGACGAGGGCCAGCGGCTGGTCGAGTATTACAACTGCAAGGCCTGTCATATCGTGGACCGCCGTGGCGGCCGTGTGCTGGGGTACTATGAGGATAACCAGCGGCTCGGCCCGCCGGACCTCACCTTCCTCGGCGCCAAGGTCCAGGCGGACTGGCTGACCAGGTTCCTGCTGAATCCGTTTGAAGTCCGCCCGTGGCTGGAGATCCGGATGCCGACGTTCGGCTGGCAGGAGGGCGAGCACTTCAAGGTGGTCAACTATTTCAGCGGTGTTGCAGGCGATCTGGCCAACCTGACGCCAACCGAAGTGGGCCCGCTCGATCCGGCGAGCGTGGCGCTCGGCAAGCAGGTGTTCGAGCGGAACGCCTGCACGAGCTGCCACCAGGTCAATCCCAAGATCGTGAAGGGGCAGGTGGGACAGCTCGCTCCCGACCTCCGGATCGCCTGGGAGAAACTCAAGCCCGACTGGGTCCAGCGGTTCGCCCGGAACCCGATGCACATGTACCCGGGTATCGTGATGCCCTCGTTCTGGTCGTTCCCCCAGACTGAGGACGGACTCACCATCTATGACCCGGCCAGGGCCAGCCCGGATGAAGCCGAGCAGATCATCCAGAACTGGAAGGAAATAAAGGGTGTTTCCGACTGGCTGCTGGTCTACGGGCGCGAGGCCCAGGTCAAGGGCGCCGTCGGTTCGACATTCAATGCGAACCTGGCCGCCGCCCGCGCCGGGCAGCTTCCGCCAGCTGCCTATCAGCCGGTTACGGGTATTCCCGGCCAGGAACCCTCCTACGGTCCGTCCGGTGAGGCAGGCGGCGATGAAGGCGGAGACGACGGGTTCGGGTTCTAGGGCTTCGTAAAATCCCGTCCAAAGCCCGGAAACCGGCCACTTCAGGGTGGCCGGTTTTCATTTGTCCCGTCCGGGTCATCCGGTCACAATGTCAGGACTTACAGACCGAACGGCCCTCCAAGCCGCTCCGTTGCCAGAACGGGAGTTTTGTCATGACGCCTCCGGAAACCGCTGCCCAGGAACTGCCGCTTCACGAGGAGATCGAGCGGGTTCTCAGCAAGTACGACACCCTTTACAACTGGAACTACGAGGTCCAGGTGCGTGAGCTGCGCGAACTTTATGAAAAGGCCAAGCGCGACCAGTGGGAGTCGGGCGAGACGCTCAAGTGGGACACCAGCGTCGATCCCGAGTCCGAGAACAATCCCGACGCCATGCATGCGCTCTACAATACCGACATCTGGCGCAGGCTGTCGGAAAAGGAGATCCGCAAGCTCCGCCACCACTCGGGTTCATGGTCGCTTTCGCAGTTTTTGCACGGGGAGCAGGGCGCGCTGCTGACGGCTTCCCAGCTCGTTACGGCCGTGCCCAGCATTGACGCCAAGTTCTACGCCTCGACGCAGGTGATGGACGAGGCCCGGCATGTGGAGGTGTTCGCCAGATACCTGAACGAGAAGTACGAACTCACCTACCCCATCTCGCCGCACCTGAAGAAACTGCTCGATTCGATCCTCACCGAGTCCCGGTGGGACTTCAAGTACGTGGGGATGCAGATACTCGTCGAGGGGCTGGCGCTCGCCGCCTTCCAGATGACGTACAACTTCACCCGCGAACCGCTGGTGAAGGATCTCACCCACTACGTGATGAAGGACGAATCCCGCCATGTGGCCTTCGGAGTCCTGTCGCTGAAGGGCTACTACGACGACATGGCGGCGAGCGAGCTGCGCGACCGCGAGGACTGGATCTACGAGGCCTGTATCCTGATGCGCGACCGGTTCCTGATGCAGGAGGTCTGGGAGACGCTGGGATATCCCAAGGAGGAGTGCCTGGAGCACATGCTCAACTCCCCGGCCATGAAGGAGTTCAGGAAAATCCTTTTTTCCAAGATCGTACCGAACCTGAAGCGCGTGGGCCTGCTGACGCCCAAGCTGCGCGAGCGGTTCCGGGAGCTCGACATCCTCAAGTTCGAGGACTGGGAAGCGACGGCCTGAAAACCTCCATCTGGAACCGGCCGGATGGCCGCCCATGAAAGATATCCTGGCCCCGCTGCTTACAAGCCCCCTGCGTGACGTCTACGCCTGGGGGCTTGGTCTTTTCGGGCTGGCGATACTCGTGGAGTGGCTCTGGAGCCGCAAATGCCGGCCCGGCCTCTACGACCCTGCGGACACCTTTGCCAACCTGTCTCTCTATGCGGGCTACTTCCTGATCAATCTGGTTTGGGTGCCAGTGCTGCTCCGGATCTATCTGTGGGCGGCGGAGCGCCCGGTCATCCAGTTGTGGACACCCGGCTGGACGTTCGGGAGCAGCAGCTTCCGGTGGGAATGGCTGCTCCTGTTCATCGCAGAAGACTTCTGTTTCTACTGGTTTCACCGGACCAGCCATCACGTGGGGTGGCTCTGGGCTTCTCATATTACCCATCATTCGTCGCAGCACTTCAACCTGAGCGTCGCCTTGCGCCAGACCTGGGTTCCCATGACCGCCATGATCTTCTGGCTGCCGCTGGTATTCCTCGGCTTCGACCCCCTGATGGTCCTGTTCGCGCAGGCAGCGAGCCTTTTCTACCAGTCATGGCTCCATACGCAGGTTCCGCTGAATCTGGGCCCGCTGGAATGGGTCCTCAACACCCCCCGGCACCACAAGGTTCACCATGGCGAGAACAGCCCTTACCTGAACCGGAACTTCGGCGGCGTGCTGATCGTCTGGGACCGGCTGTTCGGGAGCTTCGCCCGGGAGACCTCCGACCCGGTCCGTTTCGGGATTGGCGCAGGCCGTCCGGTCAACAATCCGGTTCATGCCGCATTCGATGAGTGGATAAGCTGGTTCCGGCGGGTCTTCAGATCCGCATAGCCTGAACAGGCCGGTAGCCGCTGATGACGGCCCGGCAGGAGAGATCGCATATGAAAGCATCCAGTATCAGCCACCGGTTCATCCGCCGGCTCCTGCCGCCAGCCGTCGTGTTATGCCTGACCGCCTGCACCAACCTGTTCGCGCAGGCCATATCCGACCAGATGGTCAACAATCTGCTGGCACTGGAAAGCTACCGTGCCCAGATCGCCGAAACGGGTCTCATCCAGACGGATCCGAAGGCGAAGGTCGTCCGGAAGGTCGTCTACCAGAAACCCTGGAAGGTCCGGTCGGAAGTTCTCGAACCCGGAAGCCGGGCGGGCGACCTGTTCATCTATGACGGAGAGACGATGATCTTCTGGTACCCGAACGAGCTGTTCGGTATCCGGGTCCGGGGCCTCGAAAACCCGCCCGTCCCGCAGATCCGTGACCATGTGGAACTTCTCACCCGCTACAACATGAAAAACTACGCCTGGCAGATGCGGGAACCCTTGAAGATTGCCGGTTACGAGGCGACCCCATGGAAGGCAGTCCCGATGGAAAAACTGGACTACCTCTATCCGTATGTCTCGTCAGTGTATAACCGTTATTCACTTCCACTGAAGGTCGAAATCACCACTCCGAAAGGGGAACTCTGGTACCGCATGGAGTTTGAGAAGGCGGGATTTGATGTCGCCCTGGAGCCCGGTGATTTCACCTTCGAGTTCCCCCGGAACGCCGTCGTCTTCGAGTGGGACCACCGCGACGAGGGAATTACCATGGAAGAGGCGAAGGCGACCATGAACTTCGACATACGCCTGCCGGAATATCTCCCGCCGGGTGTGGAACAGAAAAAGATCATCCGGTCGAAACACTGCCTGCCGATGGTTTCGTTCATCATGGGCAGGGATGCCAGCTACCTGTCACTGACCCAGAACCGGGCGGCGGGCGACATCACGCCACAGATGCTCGGCAAGAAGGTCCGGATCGGCGACCGGGACGGGTACCTCAATTTCAACGGCAGCTTCGCTTCGGTCATGTGGATCCAGGGGAACACCCAGCTCACGCTGGTCGGGAACTACCCTTACCCGGAGCTGATTCGCATCGCCCGGAGCGTGAAGTAGGTTTCCGTAAGCCCTGCTAGCGTTTCTTCATCTCGAACCGGCCCAGCGAAAGCACGGTCATCACCAGCTGGCGCCGGTCGAACGGCTTGGCGAGAAATGCATCGGCCTTGAGGTTTCCGAGGACGATTTCGCGGTTTACCTCCGTGTCGGAACCGCTCAGGACCAGTATCTTCGTGCCCTTCGTTTTCTCGTGCTCCTTCAGCTTTTCGCACGCCTCGAAGCCGTTCATCCCCGGCATGGCGAGGTCCAGGATGATGAGGTCGGGCGAATCCTTGAGCGCCCGGCGGAAACCTTCCTGGCCGTCGCGTGCCGTGATGATTTCCGCATCCACGTTGGCGAGGGCAAACTTGACCAGCATGTGGATGTTCGAGTCGTCGTCAATATGAAGAATAAGGGGCTTGCGCGCCGTGACGAACCGGTCGGCCTTCCGGAGCGCGTCGCTGAAGGCGCGGGAGACGGCCCCTTCCAGGTTGTCGTCGATCCACTGGCGGAGCCGGGGTGTCTGCTCGACATCTGTGTAGATGATCCGGACCACTGCCTTGAAGCTCTGGAGACGGCGCAGGTACTCGAGAACCCCCTCCAGCGGGCGGAAGGTGTCGGGCCGGTCGGAGCCGATAGCGTCGATGAGCTTGCGGACCTGCTCGTGAGAGAAATGCTCAAGCTTGCCGAGCCTTGACCCCAGGGCGAGGGAGTTCGACCACCGCGCAATCAGGGCTCCCTTGTGGGAACGGAGTTCGGCGGCCACGGGGCGGTCATCCAGGGCAACGGCAATCTGGCTGAACAGTTCGGCCATGCCGATCTGGAACTGGTCGAAAAAGGCGTCATAGGGGATATCGACCGTCTGTTCCGGTGCCGTCACGTCCCGGCGGAACTTGAATACGCCCCGGCGGAACTGGATCAGGTTGTAGGCCACGTCGCGGCCCTTGCGGGTTCCGCTGACGGCGTGAACCATCCGGCCGCCGTCGAAGTAGAACTTGGCCACCCGCTCGTCATCCCAGATGGCGACCTCGACCTTGGCCTTGGTCTGGCAGACCGGTTCCACGATTTCGAGAATCGAGCCATCCTCGATCATGCCGAGGAGTTCGTTTGGGTCTGACGTCTTGGTGACAATGGCCATACGGGTTTGGGACAGTATATTGCCCAAGCAACGGCCCAGTGCAATGGGAACATGGCTTGCTCCGGGTTCCGTTTCACAGCATATCCCTCTCTAGACTGCCCGCCGGGTGTGCTACGCTCACGGCGCTTATGGCCATTCCCGACTACCCGCAGGCCCGGATTGTTTTCTGCGATCTCGATAACACCCTGTATGGCGGCACGATGGGAATCGATATCGCCCGGCACCTGCTGAGCGGCCTGAAGGCGCTGAAGATCATCCCGCGTCTGACCGCGACGATGGCGATGTACCTGGCAGGCCGGGCCCAGATGGACGACTTTATCCAGGCATCCAGCGCCGCCTTCAGGGGCGAGGACAAGATTTCGGGATATGCCCGTGTCCGCGAGGGAACCCGCCGCCATTGCCTGCACAAGATCTACGTGGAAACCGAGGCCGCGCTGCGGCTCTACAGCGGCCGGGGTGTCCCGGTGGTGGTGATGGGGACGGCACCGCAACCTGCCGTCGAGATGATCGCGGAGGCGGTTGGCGCCACCCGGGCCGTTGGGACCGAAATGGAAATAGACGCGCAGGGCCGGATGACCGACCGGCCCATTCGCCCGGTCCCCCACGGCAATGGGAAGCTGGAAATTGTCAAAAAGGTTTGCGGCGAGCTCGGCATACCGCTTTCGGATGCAGTTTATCTGGGCGATTCGCCGGCTGATGCGGCCGTGCTGTCCGAAGTGGGATTCCCGATCTGCATCAATCCGCGCGGAGAGCTGAACGACATCGCCCGCGCGCGTTCATGGCCTGTTCACAGTACCAGCCGTACGAGAGGGTAGGCGCCGCTCAGGGCGCCTGCTCCAGCGTGTAGAAGTCCATCATCTGCATCATCAGGCGGTCCTGCTGGGCTTCGATGTCGCCGAGCGCGCCGGGGCCGTTGACGAAAAAGACGTATCCGATGGGCTTTGACCCCAGCGGGAACATGTAACCGGCGAGGGTCGTCACCCCATCAAGCAGCCCCGTCTTGCCCCGGATACGCTGCGCGACCTTGGGGTTTCTCAGCCGGCGGCGGATGGTGCCGTCTGTCTGGGCCACCGGCAGCGAGGCCGCGTATTCGGGGAATATCTCCGCGTTGTGAAACACCCAGTCCAGAACCTTCCCGAGCTGCCGGGCGGTCATCTGGTTCTTCCGGGCGAGCCCGGAGCCGTCGTAAATCTCCACCTGACCCGGATTGAGGCCGATATCGGCGGCGAACTCCTTCACCACTTCCAGCCCCTTGGCCGTGGTGCCGGGCTCGCCCTTCTGCTGGGCCCCCAGTGTCTTGAGCAGCATCTCCGCAACAAAGTTGTTCGAGTGCTTGTTCAGGTAGCGGATGACCTCGGAAAGCGGCGGACCGGTGAACGTCTGGACTATCTGAGCGCCCTCCGGCGTCGCTGCCACCCGTACCGTGCCGCCAAACTTCACGCCCTCGCGCTCCAGGAACTCCTTGAGCAGATGGCCTGCGTAGAGAGCCGGGTCGGGCACCTGCTTGTAGAAACGCTTGGCCGCGAGGCTTGACGGAATGGAGCCTTTCACCTGCATGACTGGTCTGGCGGCCGTGCCGATGCGGCTGGCGACCAGCGTCAGGGGAGCCCTGGGGCCGCCGGTGGTTGCAGTGCTGTCTACCCGGACGAACCGGGTGACCGGTTCCATGTAGACGAGGGCCGGATCGCCCATTTTTTCACCCGGAACGGCGACACCCGTGAAACTGTTGAAATTGATGCTGACGGCCGATGTCGCGGCCACGTAGCTCCGGTCGCTGTTGTCGGCCATCGCTCCCCAGGCTGGGTTCAGCAGCTCGTTATCGAAATAGGTCGCATCCACGACCAGATCGCCCGTGACCTCCTGAAAAAGGCGGTTCCGGATGTCGGCGGCAATGAGGAGCAGGCGCTCGGTAATCAGGGCCGGGTCACCGTAACCCTTGAGGTAAAGGTTCCCCTCGATTTTCCTTTTGCTTGCCGGCTTGTCAGCAAAGAGCTTCGTTTCCCACTGGTAGCCGAGACCGAGGCGGTCCAGCGCCGCCGCACCTGTCAGCAGCTTCAGGGTCGAGGCCGGAATCCGCATTTCATCGCACTGGGCGCAGGCGAGCACACGGCCAGTGGGGAGTTCCTCGGCGTAAAAGCTCCAGCGGGTCTGTCCGATGGGTTTCCCGCTGAACTCCTTCCGGGCGACTTCGGTCCAGTTGGGCTCGGGAACGGCAACCGGTTTTGGGCTTTCCTGGGCAAGACTGACGCCTGAGACAAGAAGCGCAACGGTTATGGCAGCAGGAAGAAGAACCTTTCTCATCGGAAGTCACTGTAGCGATTGCTCCCCGGCGGGTCCAGAAATAGACTCGTTTCAAGTGCAGGCAGGGCGCGGAAACCGGCTGACAGCGTGAAAACCTTTTCATACTTGCTGTGGCTGATCTGGCTGGTGGTGGCCGGAGGATGCCATTCGCCCCGGACGAATGCCGGCACTCTTGTGGTCGCACTGGAGGCCAATCCCACGAATTTCGATCCCCGGTTCGCCCGCGACATCTATTCCGACAACGTGAACAAGCTGGTCTATGACGGCCTGTTCCGCGTGGACCGGTCCGGCCGCCCGGTGCCCCGGCTTGTGGCGGCCTATACGGCCGAGACGCCGGTTTCCTGGCACATGTTGCTCCGTCCAGGCGTCCGGTTCCATGACGGCACACCGCTGACGGCCCGTGACGTGGCACGTACGTTTGAAATCATCCTGGATCCGGATTCCGTTTCCCCGCTCCGGGGTACATTCGACAATATCGAGTCGATCGAGGTTCTGGGCGACTACGAGTTCAGGTTCCGGCTGAAGCAGGCGAGAGCGTCGTTTCTCTCCGATCTCACGATCGGCATTCCGCCGGCCCACGTAGCGCCGGACACGCTGAAGCGCACGCCGGTCGGGACCGGACCCTACCGGCTTGCCGGATATATTCCGTCCGAAAAGGTGGTGCTGGAGGCCGTGGAGGAGGGCGGCAACTGGCCGCCGCCCGCAATGCGGCGGGTCGTCATGCAGGTCATTCCGAACGAGACAAGCCGGGTTCTGGGGCTCCTGCACGGATCGGTAGACCTTGCCATCAACAATATCACGCCGCTCTATGCCCGGCATCTGGGGGACAAGGGGTTCCAGGTCGTCACCGGTCCCGGCGCCAACTACACCTACCTCGCTTTCAATCTCCGTGATCCGGTGCTGAAGGATCCGCGCGTCCGGCAGGCGTTCGCCCATGCCATCGACCGCGACCGGCTGGTGCATTACCGCCTCCGGGGAATGGCATCGGTGGCGACGGGATATCTTCCCGGTTTTCACTGGGCGTGGCGCCAGCCTTCCGTCACCTATGGATTCGATCCGGACCGGGCCCGCTCGCTGCTCGGCGAGGCCGGTTATCCGGGCGGCATCGAGGTTGAGTGGAAAACCTCGACCAACAAGGAGGCGCTCCGCAACATCGAGGTGATGCAGGAGAGCCTCGCGGCCGTCGGCATCCGCGTGAAGGTGAAAAGCTATGAATGGGCGGCCCTGTTCGACCAGATTGTCCGGGGCGATTTCCAGGTGTTTACCCTGAGCTGGGTCGCCATCGCCGATCCGGACATGATGTATTCGATCTTCCATTCCCGCGAGACGCCGGACCGGGGCGGCAAGAACCGGGGTTACTACTCCAGCCCGGAGGTTGACCGCCTGCTGGAAGATGCCCGCACCGAGATCGACCCGGAGCGCCGGGCCGGGCTTTACGGAGAGGTTCAGGAGATCACCGCCCGCGATCTCCCGTACGTGCCGCTCTTCTGGCGCGACAATATCGCCGTTGCCCAGCCGGGCATCCGGGGAGTGGAGCCCGACCCGGCCGCTTCCTTCTGGATGATCGAAAACATCCGCAAGGAGGCCAGATGAACGTCATCTGGCGGCGGCTTCTGGCGGCGCTCCCCGTCGTATGGGGAGTCTCCACACTGGTCTTTTTTGCCCTGCACATGCTTCCCGGTGATCCGGCCGCCGTGATCGCGGGGGAGAGGGCCACGGCCGCGAATCTCGAGGCCATCCGGCAGCAGTATCATCTGGACCAGCCGGTGATGGTTCAGTACGGACGGTTTATGGCCGACCTGGCGAGGGGCGACCTGAGAATATCCATCGCTGCCGGAATGCCGGTAAGCCGCCTCATCGCCGACCGCTACCTGGCGACCCTGTGGCTCGCCTTGGCGGGCCTTGCGTTCTCGATACTGTTCGCTCTGCCTCTGGGGGTGCTGGCGGCGCGGTTCCGGGGGACCTGGATAGACCGGATGCTGCTGGGGGTTTCCCTGCTCGGTGTCTCACTCCCGACGTTCTGGGTGGGTCCGGTGCTGATTCTTCTGTTTGCGGTCCATCTCGGCCTCCTGCCGATGGGCGGGTTTGACAGCAGCGCGTCGGTCATCCTGCCGGCCGTCACGCTCGGCCTGGCCCTCGCGGCGGGCCTGTCGCGCATCGTTCGCGTGAGCATGCTGGATGTGCTGTCAGCCGATTTCGTCCGTACGGCACGGGCCAAGGGGCTTGCCGAGCGGGCGGTCATCTGGACGCACGCCCTCCGGGCGGCGCTGCTCCCGGTGATCAGTGTGCTGGGGCTCCAGTTTGGCGTGCTGCTGGGCGGGGCGATCATTACCGAAAAGGTGTTCGCCTGGCCCGGTATCGGAACCCTGCTCATCAATGGAATCCTCCAGAGGGATTTTCCGGTCGTTCAGGGCGTCATCATCGTCATCTCCACGACCTACGTGCTGGTGAATGTCCTGACCGATATCGCCTATGGCGCGGCCGATCCGCGCATCCGGTCCGGCGGCAAGGGGGGCGGCGGGTGAGGCGGATTCCTGCGGGACTGTGGATCATCGGCGGCTGGTGCGTGCTGGCGATCGCCGGGCCGTGGCTGGTTCCGTACGGGGCGTCCGAGACGAACCTGGAACTGGAACTGGCGGGGCCCTCCGCCGCCCACTGGCTGGGCTGCGACGAACTGGGCCGGGATCTTCTGGCACGGGTGCTGGCCGGGGCGCGGGTGTCACTCCTCGTGAGCGTTCCCGTCGTGCTGATCTCGATGACCGTGGGAACTGCCGTCGGGCTCTGGGCCGGGTGGAGGCGTGGCACCTGGGACTTTGCCCTGATGCGGACGGTAGACCTCTTGCAGGCGTTCCCCGGAATCCTGCTTGCCCTGGGGCTTGCCTTCGTGCTGGGGCCATCGCTCATCAATCTTATCGCCGCCATGTCGGCCCTTGGATGGGTGGGATATGCGCGGCTCGTGCGCGGGCAGGTCCTGGAGCTGAGGGAGCGCGAGTTCGTTCAGGCGGCGCTGGTGACCGGCGCGGGCGAACTGTCCGTGATGGTCCGCCACCTGCTCCCCAACCTGTACGCCCTGCTGGCGGTACAGGGGGCATTCGCCCTGGGGGCAGCGGTGCTGACCGAAAGTTCCCTGTCGTTTCTGGGGCTCGGCATTCCCGGCCGTCCTTCATGGGGGTCGATGCTCGACAGCGGCATCGACTACCTGCTCATCGCGCCGCACGTGGGGCTGGTGCCGGGGGCAGTGCTCGCCACGGCAGTGCTTGGTTTCAACCTTGCCGGTGAAGCCCTGCGGGACCGGCTGGATGTACGGATCCAGTCTGGAGAACGGCGCTAGCGCTTTGGTTTCCGGGGAACTATGAACGGTCCGGCGTCAGGCGCCGCCGGGAGCCCTTTCACCCATGTCCAACCAGGAAATCATGTGGGCCGTGTTCGGTGCGGCCGTCATTTTTTTGCTTGTTCTGGACCTCGGCGTCTTCCAGCGGAAAAGCCATGTGATCGGCATCAAGGAGGCCCTCGGCTGGAGCGCCTTCTGGATCGGGCTGGCGCTGCTGTTCAACCTGGGCATCTGGTACGAGCTGGGGAGAGGGCCCGCCCTTGAGTATTTCACCGGCTGGGTGCTGGAAAAATCCCTCTCGGTGGACAACCTGTTCGTGTTCCTGCTGGTTTTTTCGTACTTCCGGGTGCCGCGGGAATACCAGCACAAGGTACTTTTCTGGGGTATTGCGGGCGCGCTGGTCATGCGGGCGGTGTTCATCGGCGCCGGTATCGTGCTGATCCAGCGTTTCGACTGGATGGTCTACGTTTTCGGGGCCTTTCTCGTCTACACCGGTTTCAAGCTGGCGTTCGGCAAGGACGAGGAGGTCGATCCCGGCAAGAATCCGGTGGTAAAGGTCGTTCGCCGGTTCATCCCTGTTTCGGACGAATATGACGGGGGCCGGTTTTTCACGGTGGTGAACGGAAAGCGCGTGGCGACACCGCTTTTTGTCGTGCTGGTGGTGATCGAATCGACCGACGTCGTCTTCGCGGTCGATTCGATTCCGACGATTCTCTCAATCACCCAGGATCCGTTTATCGTCTACAGCTCGAATGTCTTTGCGATACTGGGCCTGCGTGCGCTCTACTTCGCGCTGGCGGCGCTGGCCGACCTGTTCCACTACCTGAAGCAGGGCCTCGCGGTGATCCTTGTGTTCGTCGGAGTGAAGATGCTGCTGGCCAACCACTATCATCTGCCCACATGGCTGGCGCTTGGGTTCATTGCCTTCGTGCTGACGGCAAGCGTCGTGGCCAGCCGCCTGTGGCCGAAGATGGACGAGCCGCCCGGCGGCCCGGAACTCGATGTGAACCTGGACGGCGGCTAGATTCCCGTTGCCTTGACGAGGTCGGCCACATGGCCCCTGGAGCGGTCGAGAAGTGCCTGTTCGTCCGCGGTGAGCCTGATTTCGACGACCCGTTCCACGCCACCCGCGCCGATCACCGCCGGGACGCCGATGAAGTAGCCGCGGATTCCGTACTCGCCGTTCAGGTAGGCCGCGCACGGCAGTACCCGCTTCTGGTCACGCAGGTAGCTCTCGGCCATCTTGATGGCGCTGGCGGCCGGGGCGAAGTAGGCCGAACCGGTCTTCAGCAGGTTCACGATCTCGCCGCCGCCGTCGGCCGTCCGCTTGACGATCGCCTCGATCCGCTCCTTCGGCAGCAGTTCCGTGATCGGCACGCCCGCCACCGTGGTAAACCGCGGAAGCGGGACCATCGAATCCCCGTGGCCGCCCATCACGAGCGCCGTCACGTCGGCGACGGACACGCCCAGTTCCTCTGCGATGAAAGTCTCCATGCGTGAGGAGTCCAGCACGCCCGCCATGCCGCAAACCTTCTTCGAGCTGAAGCCGGTGATCTTGTGGTACACGTAGACCATCGCGTCGAGCGGGTTTGAAATGACGATCGTGAACGCCTTGGGGCAGTATTTTTTCGCGTTCTCGGCCACGTCCTTCATGATCCCGGTATTGATCTTCACCAGGTCGTCGCGGCTCATGCCGGGCTTGCGCGGGACACCGGCGGTGATGATGAGAACGTCCGAGCCTTCCAGATCCTTCCAGTCGGTCGTGCCCGACAGGCTGGCCGACTGTCCGTAGACTGCCGTGGACTGGAGGATGTCCAGCGTCTTTCCGCTGGTCATCTTCTCCGTCTGGGGGATGTCAAACAGCACCGCGTCGCCCAGTTCCTTCTGGGCCGCCAGCAGCGCGAGCTGCCCGCCGATGTTGCCTCCGCCGATCAGTCCGATTTTTGCGCGAGCCATGGGTTACCTGCCTTCCCGGTTCTTGAGGCCGGATCAGTTCTGAGTGTTGATGGAGCCAATCACGGCGTCCATGTTCTTCGCAACCGCCTTGCCGAACTCCGAGCACTTCAGCAGTTTCGCACCCTGCATCTGGCGCTCGAAGTCGTAGGTGACGGTCTTTTCGGAGATGGTCTTCTCCATCGCGGCCGTGATGAGCTGTGCCGCACGATCCCACCCCATGTATTCGAACATCATCACTCCCGACAGGATCACCGACCCGGGGTTCACCTTGTCCTGGCCCGCGTATTTGGGAGCGGTGCCGTGGGTGGCCTCGAATACCGCCGCCTTGTCGCCGATGTTCGCTCCCGGCGCAATGCCGAGGCCGCCCACCTGCGCGGCGGCCGCATCCGAAAGGTAGTCGCCGTTCAGGTTCGGGGTCGCCAGCACCGAGTAGTCCGTCGGCCGGAGGAGAAGCTGCTGGAACATGTTGTCGGCGATCACGTCCTGCACGAGAATCTTTCCGGCAGGAACCTTTCCGCCATGCTCCTTCTGCACCTCGTCCCATGTGACGATCTGCTTGCGGAACTCCTTTTTCGCCACCTCGTAGCCCCAGTTCCGGAAGGCGCCTTCCGTGAACTTCATGATGTTGCCCTTGTGGACGATCGAGACCGACGGGCGTCCCTTGTCGATGGCGTACTGGATTGCCTTGCGGACGAGCCGCTGGGTTCCCTTCTTCGTGATCGGCTTGATGCCGACCCCGGCGGCGAGGTCGACCTTCTTGCCGGAACCGCCCTTCTTGCCGTTCACCTTGTTGATGAACTGGATGATCTGTTTCGTCTCGGGCTTTCCGGAGGCGTATTCAATGCCTGAATAGACGTCCTCGGTATTCTCGCGGAAGATCACCACGTCGAGATCGCCGGGGCGGCTCACCGGGGCCGGGACTCCCTGGAACCACCGGACCGGCCGCACACAGGCATAAAGGTCCAGGACCTGGCGGAGCGTGACATTGATCGACCGGATACCTTCGCCTACCGGCGTCGTGAGCGGTCCCTTTATGGCGACGACGTAATCCTTGATGGCTTTCAGCGTGTCGTCGGGGAGCCAGGTATTCGGCCCGTAGACGTCATTGGCCTTGTCACCGGCAAACACCTCGAACCAGACGATCCTGCGCTTGCCGCCGTATGCCTTCTGGACCGCCGCATCGAACACGAACTGCGAAGCCCGCCAGATGTCAGGTCCGGTGCCATCCCCCTCGATAAACGGGATGACCGGATCATTCGGGACAGCCACCGACTTGTCCTTGGCGATGGTGATCTTGCTGCCTGTGGTGGGGGGCGTCAGTTTCTTGTATTTGGCCATGAGCGGCGGGGGCTCCTTTTCCGGGCGCTTGGGGAGTATCCGGACCGCATGTGGAGTGCCGGTCCGGCCGAACGGGCCTTTTGAGTAGCCTATTCATACCCCGGAGAAAAGACGCCGGTTGCAGGTTCCGGCTGCCTTTCCGGAACGCCCGGCAAATGCCGGTTTTTCGTCTACACTCGGCACCTTGAGTATGGCGTCCGGTTCATCATCACCGTCCGGCAATCTCGCCCGGCTGCTCGATCTCCGGGCGGGCGTAGCCAAGGCATCGGATGCCTTCCGGGTTTCCCATTTTGAACTGCATCCGGAACTGACCATCGACTTCTATGCCGGTCACCTGCTGGCCACCCACTATCCGAAGACCGAAAAGAATCCCCGGAATGCCGCCCGGTACTGGTGCGAGCAGGCCGCTTCGGCCCTGAAGGACCGGTTTGGCATGGAAGCGAGGAGTGCTGTCTGGAAATCCCGGCCGGACAACCTCTCCCATTCCGGCGACGAGCCTGCAAGGCCCGATGTCCTGTTCGGGGAGCCACCGGCGGGACGGTTCCAGGTGACAGAAAACGGCGTTCCGTTATGGGTGTCGCTGGAGGCAGGGTTTTCGACCGGTCTTTTTCTCGATATGCGCGACGGCCGCAAGGTTGTTGGAGCGCAGGTCAGGCGCCGGCTGAAGGAGGGCAGGGGCGTTCGTGCCCTGAATCTGTTCTCCTACACCGGCGCCTTCTCGGTGGTGGCGGCGCTCCGCGGTGCGCCGGAGGTTGTCGAGGTGGATATCGGTCCCCGGTGGCTCGACTGGGCAAGGGCCAACGCGGAACTGTCCGGAGTGCAGGGTTCAATCCGTCAGGTGCGGGCCGACGCGGTGGCCTATCTGGCGGACCTGGCCGGCCGTGGAGAGCGTTTCGATATCATCGTCGTTGATCCGCCTTCCTATGCCACGAGCCGGGAGGGCCGTTTCACTGTTCGTGACGGGTACCTGAGCATGGCCCATGACCTGAAAACGGTCCTTGCGCCGGGCGGCCTTCTGCTGGCGGCGTCGAACCTTGCCGGCTGGTCGTGGGCATCGTTCCGGCAGTCGCTGGCCATGTTCCGCCTTGTCGAGCGGCTTCCGCCGCCGCCCGATTTTCCGGGCGCGGATTACCTGAAGGCCGGCCTGTTCGAACCGGCGCGGTAATCCGTTGCAATCCCCGCAGGGTCCGGTATCCTGTTGGGGTTCCGGTGTCAGGTGTGGGCTTATATAGGTGCGGCCGACTTTTGTGGAGCCGCGCCTTCTTTGGACGTACGCCCGGACCATGCCGACGATTGTCCCCGAAACCACTGAAGACCTGATGCCGGAACTGCCGCCGCCGGAGGCCGCTACGCCGAAAAGGCGCGCCCGCCGGACTTCCCCTGCGGCGGTGGACGGCGCCGCTGTCACCGGCGGCGAAGCTGACCGCTTTGGCGCAATCAAAAACGAGATGGTGGGCCTCGGATGGGGACTTCTGGGCATATTCCTTCTGGGGAGCCTCGTTTCGTACGATGCGAGCGACCGTCCCGGCGAGCAGATGGCCAACTGGTTCGGCCGTGCCGGGCACTGGGTGGCCGAGAATCTCCTGATCGACATGGTGGGCTGGGGTTCCTGGCTCATGGGACCGGCGGCACTGTATCTGGCCTGGCGGTTTTTCACCGAGCGGGAGATTCCGTGGGGGAAGGCGCTCGCCGCCCGGACAGCCGCCTTTGGCGGCCTCGTTATATGCGCGGCGGCGCTGTCGAGCGTGGTGTTTTCCCATGGTCCGGCCGGTCAGGTGGCTGGTGGCGGAACGATCGGTCTCCTGGTGGGGCAGGGCCTTCTGGCCCGGTTCTTCTCCCGGTCGGGTGCGGTGGTGATCGGCCTTGCGCTTACCGTCGTCTCCCTTCAGTTGCTGGTGCGGTTCTCGCTCCTGAAGGCGATCCGTGACACCTGGCACTGGGCCCGTGCGGCCATGGAAAAGGCCCGCGAGGAGAAGCTGGTCCAGGACGCCCTGGAAGAACGCGAATCGATTGTCCGCGAGATGTCGGCCGAACTGGATGCGGCGCGTCCGACGCCCGAACCGGTGGTGGTGACCCACGACGAGGCCGGGGAAGCCGCCCCGGCCCAGAAGAAAAAGCGTGCCAAGGTGCGGAAGGTGGTGCAGGAGGCGTTTGAATTCGCCCGTGCCGAAGGGACACCCGCGCCGCTCCCGCCGGTGGAACTCCTGCAAACCGACGCCCGCCGCATCAGGCAGAACCCCGATGCGCTCCAGGCGACGGCGCGGCTCATCGAAAAGAAGCTTCTCGATTTTGGAGTGAAGGGCGGCGTGACCCAGATCGAGCCCGGCCCGGTGGCGACGACATACGAGTTCGAGCCGGGGCAGGGGGTGCGTGTCTCGGCGATCCAGAAGCTCATACCGGACCTCAAGCTGGGCCTCGCCGTGCCGAACATCCGGATTCTCGCGCCCATCCCGGGCAAATCGGTGGTCGGGATCGAGGTGCCCAACAAGGACCGCGAGACGATCACGCTGAAGGAACTGGTCGAGGACGACGAGTTCCAGAAGGCCCCGTCGCCCTACATCGTTCCGATGGGCAAGAACATCCACGGCAAGCCGATCTATTTCGAGCTGACCAAGGCGCCGCACCTGCTCGTTGCGGGCACCACGGGCGCAGGCAAGTCGGTCTGGATCAACTCGACCCTGATCTCGCTCCTGTACAAATGCCGTCCGGAGGACGCCCGCTTCATCATGATCGACCCGAAGATGGTCGAACTGAAGCCTTATGAGGACATCCCTCACCTGCTGGCCCCGATCATCGTGGACGTGAAGAAGGCCGCCTCGGCACTCCGGTGGGCCGTGGCCGAAATGGAGCACCGGCTGACGCAACTGGCCGAGCGCGGGGTGCGGAGCATTGACGGTTATAACGAGACGGTCCGCAAGGCCCTGAAGGATGGCTCGTGGAAAAACTGGCACGGCTCCAGCCTTCCGGCCGAGGCCGCCGCCGAGGGTATCCGGCCGGGTGAATCGGCCGGAGTGGATGCCGCATCGGGACTGCCGTCCCCGCTGCCCGAATCGATGGCGCTGACTCCCCCTGTGCCCATGCACCGCATCTTCGTTGTCGTGGACGAGATGGCCGACCTCATGATGACCGTGGGAAAGGAGGTGGAAGTCCAGATCCAGCGGATTGCCCAGATGGCCCGTGCCGTCGGTATCCATCTCATCATCGCCACCCAGCGTCCGTCGGTGAACATCGTCACCGGATCGCTCAAGGCGAACCTGCCGACCCGCGTCAGCTTCAAGCTCCGCACGGGTGTTGATTCCAAGACCGTGCTGGACGAGCCCGGCGCAGAGGAACTGCTCGGCAACGGCGACATGCTGTTCATCCACTCGAAATCGAGCGCCCCCGAGCGTATTCACGGGGCGTTCATTTCCGACGACGAGGTGAACGCGGTCTGTGATTTTCTGCGCAAGACCGGCAAGCCCGAATACATCGGCGAGATTCTCACCATGCCCGGTGACGACGAGGAGGGGCCCGGCGGCTCCAGCGAGGACATGTTCGGCGATCCCCGCTACATCGAGGCGATCCGCGTGGTCCTCAAGGAGCGCAAGATATCCATCAGCTATCTCCAGCGCCGCATGAGCGTCGGCTACAACAAGGCCGCCCGCTACGTCGAGCAGATGGAATACGACGGCATTGTCGGCCCCCAGGTGGGCCAGACCGGCCGCCGCGATCTTATCCTTCCCCCCGAAGCCGTCGAAGGCATGATCCAGCGGCGCGCCGGGTAGTCAGGCTGCCCGTCCAGCCGGACATCCCTGCCAAATGTCATGGTTTGGTGCCGGCATCACGGATAGGATGCGCGGCGGGTGTTGCCGCGTGTCATGCACATAACGCGGCAGCAAAGGAGACGTTTTCATGGGCAAGAAGAACAAGGGCGGCGGCGCCAGCGGGCCGCCGAAAATCGACATCGGCATCGGGGAGAAGGACCGGGTGGCCATCGCCAGGGGCTTGAGCAGCCTTCTGGCCGACACCTATACGCTGTATCTCACCACCCACAATTTCCACTGGAACGTCACCGGGCCCATGTTCCAGACGCTGCACCTCATGTTTGAAACCCAGTACAACGAGCTGGCCCTGGCCGTTGACCTGATCGCCGAGCGTATCCGGGCCCTTGGCGAACCGGCGCCCGGCACCTATTCGGACTTCGCCAAACTGTCGTCGCTTTCCGAGTCCAAGGGGGTTCCCAAGGCCAAGGCGATGATCCGGCAACTGGTTAACGGGCAGGAGACGGTGATCCGCACGGCCCGGTCCATCGTGGCGACAGCCGAAAAGGCCAGTGACGAGGCCACGCTGGACCTCCTGACCCAGCGGATGCAGCTCCACGAAAAGAACGCCTGGATGCTCCGCTCCCTGCTGGAAGAATAAGGGCTTTTGTTTGCAGGCTGCCCTTCCCCTGACCGGGGAAGGGCAACTTTTTTGTGTAGCCGCATTCATCTTGACACGGCGGTCACTGCGGGCCAGCGTTGGGCCGTATATCTGTATACAGTATACAGGCATACGGCCAAACTACATCACGGCGGCAAGACAGCAGAAACCAGATATGGCTCACGACGCTTCGGTCCTACCCACCCAGAACGAACGGTATTTCCTTCTCCGGCGGCTCCACGCCCTGAGCGGCGTCGTGCCGCTGGGCGTGTTCCTGCTCCAGCACCTGTACGCCCACACGTATATTTTCTGGAGCGACAAGGCATGGAACGAGCACGGCGAGGCGATCCAGGCGATCCCCGTGCTCCCGGTCATCGAGATCGGGCTCGTCGCCGCGCTCCTGTTTCACGGCGTCTACGGCTTCTACCTCACGTATGAGGCCAAGCAGAACGCGACCCAGTACCCGTACCTGCGGAACTGGATGTTCGACATCCAGCGGTGGAGCGGCGTCGCCCTGTTCGTGATGATCGGCTACCACGTCTATCACACCCGCTGGAACTATCTGGTGAATGGCGTCGAGCCGGATGCCGCCTACATGTACAACTACATCGGCAGCGGCTCGGTGCTCGGAATCCCGGCCAACATCTTCTACGTCGTTTTCTGTGTCTTCGCGGCGGTCCACTTCGCCAACGGGATGTTCTCGATTCTCTGCAAGTGGGGCATCGCCATCACGGCAAGGGCGCAGAAGCTCGCCGCGCTGGCCTGTTTCGGGCTGTTCCTGGCGCTGGCGGGCATGGGCGTCGGGGCCGCCGTGATCTTCGGCTGGGGCAAGCCCCGCACGGAGGAGGCGGGCAAGCACCACGCCGTGCTCGCTGAAACGGCTTCAGAGGCACCGGCGCTGCCGGAAGCGTCCGGCAACTGATTATTCCAGGCGAATACTGAAGGATTTTGGAACTCACATGACAGCACAGGGCAAGGCAGGAAATCACGTCATCATCGTCGGCGGCGGGCTCGCGGGGCTCTCGGCCGCGATGAAGGTTTGCGAACTGGGCGGCACCGTGTCGCTGTTTTCCATCGTTCCGGTGAAGCGTTCCCACTCCGTTTGCGCCCAGGGCGGCATCAACGGCGCGGTGAACACCAAGGGCCAGGGCGATTCACCGGAGCTTCACTTCAAGGACACGATCAAGGGCGGGGACTTCCTCGCCAACCAGAAGCTGCCGAAGCTGATGTGCGATGCCGCGCCCCGGATCATCTACCTGTTCGACCGGATGGGCGTCACGTTCAACCGCACACCGGAGGGGCTCCTCGATTTCCGCCGGTTCGGCGGCACGCTCCATCACCGCACGGCGTTCGCCGGCGCGTCCACCGGCCAGCAGCTTTTGTACGCGCTGGACGAGCAGGTCCGCCGCTACGAGGCCGAGGGTGCGGTCGAGAAGTTCGAGGGATGGGAATACCTCCGTCCCGTGCTGGATGAAGAAGGCATCTGCCGGGGCATCGTGGCGGTCTACATGCCGACGATGGAACTCAAGGTGTTCAAGGCTGACGCCGTGCTGGTGGCCACGGGCGGCCCAGGCCTCATTTTCGGCAAGTCCACGAACTCGGCCATCAACACCGGCGGCGCGGCGGCGTCTACCTACGCCTGCGGCGCGCACTATGCCAACGGCGAGTTCATCCAGATCCACCCGACCGCCATCCCCGGCTCGGACAAGCTGCGGCTCATCTCCGAATCGGTGCGCGGCGAAGGAGGCCGGGTGTGGGTCTACCGGGACGGCAAGCCCTGGTATTTCCTTGAGGAGAAGTATCCGCGCTTCGGGAACCTGGTGCCGCGTGACGTCGCCTCCCGCGAAATCCACGATGTCGTGTTCAACAAGGGGCTCGGCATAGACGGCAAGGCGATGGTCTACCTGGACGTGACGCACCTGCCGAAGGACTACCTGGACACCAAGCTCAAGGCGGTGCTCGAAATCTACGAGAAGTTCGCCGGTTTCGACCCGCGCAAGGTGCCCATGAAGGTGTTCCCCGGCGTCCACTACTCGATGGGCGGCCTGTGGGTGGATGACGGCCACATGACGAACCTTCCGGGCCTGTTCGCCGCCGGAGAGGTCGATTACCAGTATCACGGCGCGAACCGCCTCGGCGCGAACTCGCTCGTCTCCTGCATCTTCGGCGGGTTCTACTCGGCCGAAAAGATACTGGACTACCTCGGCAACCAGAAGAAGGCCGGCGACAAGGTGGCCGAATCGGTATTCACCGGCGCGGTGAGGATCGAGCAGGAGGAGTTCGACCGGATCAAGGGCATGAGCGGCAGCGAGAACTGCTTCCGGATGCTCGACCAGCTCGGCGACCTGATGACCGAGAACGTCACGATCGTCCGGTACAACGACAAGCTCAAGGAAACCGACGTGAAGCTCCAGGAGCTTCAGGACCGCTGGAGCCGGACGGGAATCGTGGACCGGGGCTCGCGCATGAACCGGGAGATCCTGTTCACCCGCCAGTTCAAGTACATGCTGGCGCTGGCGCGGGTCATCACGCTGGGGGCCCTGAAGCGCGACGAATCGCGGGGTTCCCACTACAAGCCCGATTTTCCTGACCGCAATGACGAGAAGTTCCTCAAGACCACGCGAGCGAAGTTCGTGGGGCTCACCGAGGCACCGGAGATTGCCTACGAGGACGTGGATATCTCCCTGATGAAGCCGGTGGCCCGGAAATACGACTGACACGGCGGGCGGGACAGGCCGGATATTTTTCCAGGAGCAGACAAAGATGACGCAGGCGCACGGTAGCGAACAGCAGCACACAGGCGGCGGCAAGACCGTCCGGTTCAAGGTGAAGCGGCAGGACGAGGCCGGCTCGGCGCCCTACTGGCAGGAGTTCGAGGTCCCCTACGAGGCGGGCATGAACGTGATCTCGCTGCTGATGGGCGTCCAGAAGAATCCGAAAACCGCCGGAGGCGAGCCCACCACCCCCGTGAACTGGGAATGCGCCTGCCTGGAGGAGGTCTGCGGCTCCTGCACCATGGTCATCAACGGGAAGGTGCGCCAGAGCTGTTCGGCCATTGTGGACCATCTGGAGCAGCCCATCGTCCTGGAGCCCATGGGCAAGTTCCCGGTGATCCGCGACCTGCAGGTGAGCCGCCAGCCGATGTTCGAGGCATTGAAGCGCGTGAAGGCGTGGATCCCGATCGACGGGACCTATGACCTGGGCCCCGGCCCGCGCCAGAGCCCGAAGGACCAGCATGTGACCTATACGCTGTCCACCTGCATGACCTGCGGCTGCTGCGTGGAGGCCTGCCCGAACTACAACGAGAAAACCGGCTTCATCGGGGCGGCGGCCATCAGCCAGGCGCGCCTGTTCAACATGCACCCGACCGGCGAGCGCAATGCCGACGAGAGGCTGGAGGCGCTGCTCGGTCCCGGCGGCATCGCCGCCTGCGGCAACGCGCAGAACTGCGTCCAGGTCTGCCCGAAGGAAATCCCCCTGACCGAGTCCATCGCCAAGATGGGCCGCGAGACGATCAAGTACGAACTACGCAAGTGGTTCGGAAGCTGATCCGCCAGTTCCAGCCCGTTCCCGGCGCTGGCCCCGCCTCAAAGGGACTTAAATGTTCCGTAATTTACTTCTATTTCAGGAAACTATGGTCCCGGAAAACCGGCCGCCAGCCGGTTGCGCCCGGCCGGTGAACCGGGCCGCCGCCACGGCTCACCACGCTTCGCCACACCTCAACACGGGTCAGGCCGGTAGAAAGTGATGGATATCACATAAAAATAGCGAGTGAAAACAGTCAATTACAGCCACCACGCTTCACCACGGCTCACCACGCCTCGTTTGAGGTGAGGCGTGGCCACTGGGCGGACCTAGCCCCTGGGAATGCCGGAAAAGGGTTATTAGAAACAGAAATCAGTTCTGATTATGGGGATCAGGGGGCCGTGATATACTGGGCGCAAGGCAGTGGAACTGACGATGAATACCGGACCGGCCAATGACCGGACCTTCACGCGCAAGCGGCAGGACGCCGCGCTTGGCCTCGTGAACTTCGAGAACCGCTACTACGACCCCCAGGCGGGCCGGTTCATCTCGGCCGACCCCCGGCAACTCGAACCCGCGCCGCTTCAGGCGATGCGGCTTGTCGAATGGGGGTTCCAGTCGGGAAGCGCCTCGCCCGCGGACGGCATCCCGGAGCAGGTGCGGGACTGGCAGGGGCGGACGTTCGAGCCGCAGGATCTGAACCGCTTCAGCTACGTGCTCAACAACCCGCTGAACCGGGTGGATGTGGACGGGTACGGGTTCTGGAAGTGGGTGAAGAAGTTCGTGCTGAAAGTGTTATCCAGCGTGATCAGCATCGTCATGCAGGCACTCTTCATGGCAATTCTCCCCATTCCCTTGCCCGGCTTTGGGCTGTCGGATGCGTTCTGGGATACACTTGGGCAGATGGCGGCAAACCCATTTGTGATCGGTGCTGACGCGGCAACCTACGCATCGACCCAGCAAAAAGGGGGGATTGGATTCCATGGCTATCTGGTCGGCGCGAAAACCACCATGCTTGGACTGTCGGTAGGTTTAGCGGCCATTGCAGTTGGTGCGATGCAGGGGAAGCATGTTGGCATCCATGCCGAATCTGTCGGTGGCCAAGGGACGATCGTATTTTCAGGCACCGGGTTCGTGATGGGAAAAGCATCCGCGCAAACTATCGGCCACGCCATGCTGCTCAAGGTCGAACGGAACGGAATCCGTAAAGGCTGGAACTTTCACGATTGGGTAAGCCACGAATCGTTGCACTTACAGCAGGCGGGCGTGCTTGGTGATGGATATGTGGCGTCACATGTAACAATGGGCATGCTTGCCATGATGTTTGGCCGGGAATTGAAAGATGACCAAGGCAACGTTCTACGCGATAAATGGCATGATCCAAAGATAAACTTCCTGGAAGACCATGAAAACGATTCGCCATGGAAATGGGGCAGGTGGCCATGAGAGCAGAACTCACCAGTGCTATCGGTCTACGGGTGCTGTGGATTGTACTGGCCCTATCGGGATGCGACAGATTTCGCGCTAAAGTGGTTTCATGTGATTATATTGACGAAAAGATGTGTATTGAAATCAATATACAATCAAATGTGTCAGGCTATTTCGGTTTCGAAGAGGAGAAGGTCGAAAAATACTGTTCAGAGGACGGGGGCGAGTTCTCCCCTGATGATCTGTGCAGTCGGGATGACCTAATCGATGTTTGCCTGATCGAGAACCATCCGGTGCTGGGCGAAGAGGGCGAAGACGCTCGCAGGCTGGGGCAGGTTTACTATTATGAGGGATTTACTGGTCCGGAAGATCATTGCGCTGATTACGATGGAAAGTACGGGGTGGTATGGTAATGATATCCCGAACATGTTTGGTACGATTTGAAATCGCCGCCACCCCCATCACCACCCCCGCGTGGGTGAGTATCCGGTCGAAGGCGGCCCGGACCTGCATGTCGCCGTACCAGGGCGAGACGAGAAACATCAGGTAAACCGCCGCGAGATAAATCCAGACGGAAGCGAGCAGCAGCCGGCGGGGGGCTGACGCATAGCGGACTTCGCAGGTTTATTGGGCCAGCCGGGAATACACATGCGGCCTTGGACCGCCCTAAAACTGGTGGGTCGCCCGGGACTCGAACCCGGGACCCTCTGCTTAAAAGGCAGGGTTTCGTGACCCTTCCAGACCCTTCCAAATACGATAACCCCTACAAATTGCTTGCAAAAATGCCGAAAGGTGCCTCATATTGAAAGCACGTTCCCGCACGTGAAATCATGCCGTGTGGTTGCTCCGTGGTTGCTCCAGCCGAGCAACCAGCCGGACACGGGGACGGGAAGGCGGCTCGCGTGGCACTAAGCAAGCGAAAAGTGGACTCTGTTTACTACCCGGGCGGCACGAACCGGAAGGGGTGCCGGGTCGAATGGGACGGCCAGCTTCCCGGTTTCGGATTGCGGGTCTACCCCTCGGGCATAAAGTCGTTCGTCATCAAATACCGGGCACAGGGGCGGCAACGGTTCATGGCCCTCGGGCAATACGGGGTGCTCACGGTGGATGAGGCGCGGGACCTGGCACGCCGCAAGCTGGTTGAAGTGATTGAAGGGAAAGACCCGCAAGCGGAGCGTGAAAAGGGCCGTAGCGGCGAGACGTTCAGGGACCTGAAGGCCGTCTATATCGAACGGCACGCCAAGCCCCGCAAGCGGACGTGGGAAGAGGACGAAAGGCGGCTCAACAAGCACGTTCCCTCGGGCTGGCTCAACCGGAAGCCCGTTACGATCACCCGGGCGGAAATTGCGGACCTTCACCGGAAAATCGGCAAGGGCGCCCCGATTGAGGCCAACCGAACAATCAAGATGCTCGCCAAGGTGTTTGAACTGGCGAAGCAGTGGGGGCTGATGCCCGAGGGGTTGCCCAACCCCGCACGGGGTATCGAACTTTACCCGGAGCGAAAGCGGGACCGGTGGGTAACGGCCAAAGAGCTGCCGGAACTCGCCAAGGCGATCAACGGGTATTCCAACCTGTATGTCCGCAAGGCCCTGTGGCTCTACCTGCTCACCGGTGTCCGCAAGAATGAACTGCTCAGGGCCAAATGGTCGGACGTTGACTTAAAGAGCAAGGAACTCCGGTTGCCGGATACCAAGTCGGGCAGGGCGCACACGGTTCCGCTCTCGCCCGAGGCCGTGGCGATCCTGAAAGAACTCCCGAGGGAAGAGGGGAACCCCTACGTAATCCCCGGAGGGATACCGGGAAGCCATTACGTGAACATCGGCAAGGCGTGGCGGAGCGTGCGGGAAAAGGCCGGGGTGACGGACGTGACGCTCCATGACCTGCGCCGCACCGTGGGAAGCTGGCTCGCCCAGTCGGGCAACTCCCTTGTGCTTATCGGCCACGTCCTCAACCACTCAAGCGTTCAGACCACCAAGATTTATGCCCGTCTCGGGGAAGATCAGGCCCGTAAGGCCCTTGACCGGCACGGCAAACAGCTAATGGCTGTGGCGAAGAAACGGACGGGCGGGGAAGTGGTTCCGATCCGCCAGGCGGGAGGGTGAACTGATGCCACGCAAGAAAGGTCGCGTGCCGCTAGCGAGTGGTGACTATTACACGCCAGGAGATGCGTTACGGGCAAGAGTCGAATTTCTCCAGGCCTTCAACCGCGTTGCACCGGAACTCGTTGTTGACCTCAGGCAAAAGGTAGCCCCTGTGTACGTACGTCTAAAATGCAAGGAGAATCCAGTTGACCCCCAGATCATTCGCTGTCTGGTGCGAACGCCCAGCACGAACAAATGTTCCCAGGACTACCGGGAGTTTGCGGACGAATTTCGCCGGTGGCTTCTGAGAACGAATATCCCAGACGATTGGTTCTTGGATTCCGTAGTCGAGACGCTTGAGACGTGGACGTATGTGGCGAAAAAAAATGGCGAACGGATGAAGCAGGTGTTTCCAGCACCGGGCCCGGGCGTAAATCATCATAAATGGGCGCTGGAAAATAAGTCTCTTTACTGTTTTGATGCTGTCCCAATGTGGGTTGATCTTGAAACTCAACACAGGAGTAAAGCAGCCAAAATCGTCTGGAGGGAGTTTCGGCGAGAAATTAACCTCAAACGTTCCAAGAGCCGCCCTAAATCCTTCAAGGACACTTTTATGGAGCGGCTGTCGAAGCACTTGGACAGACTGGAACTTGAATACCAGCGGCAGGGAGTCCTTAAATCTCCCGAGAAGAATCACGGTTTTGTCACGGAACATTTCGAGTGGGCCGTGAAGCGAATCGTCCATAGGTGCACACTTGAAGAAATAGTACGGGTTGCCAGACCCAAAGCGCGTGCCATGGAAAATCATACCCGTTCCGTCCAACTGGCCGTCGAACAAGTCTGTCAGGTGCTTGGCATGAAGTTGCCTGAACCTGTAAAAAAGAGCCCCCGAAAACAGCCATAAAACAGGTGCAGTTTCTTACAGCGATCTCCGCCCCGAAACCCGGCACAATCGAGCATCAGAACCAGCGCCTACCGCTGGACGAAAGGATGCTCCGATTATGCCAGACAACACATTTTTAAAACCCAAACAGGCCGCCGAACGGCTCGGGCTCACTGCAAGGTGCCTTGAGGCGTGGCGTCACCGTGGAGGCGGCCCCCGTTACGTGAAGGCGGGTTACCGCATTGTCCGCTACCGGCCCGAGGACCTGGACTCATGGGTTGCTGAACGGCTCGTTACTTCCACCTCTGACGCGGCGGCCCGGGCCGCCGGAAAGGGGCGGTCATGAAACGCACGCGGAACAGTTCGCTCGATCTTGTGATCCAGCAACACGTCCTGATCAGGATACGTCAATTGGGCGGGCGAAACGATGATATATCCATCGAGTCGGTGCGAGACTCGCTAGGTGGGTCTTTGACGAACACCAGGCTCACAGCGATATTGAAGGCGCTTGAGAAGGACGGACTGGTTCAATTCTGTATTCATCCCTTATACAAATTTCCAGCGGTCAGGTTGACGGACAGAGGGAGAACTGCCGTATGACGCCCGGGAATCCGCACCTTGCCGACGAGGCGACGGAAAAGGCGGTTCTCGGCATGATCCTGCTGGACCCTGCCGGGCTGGACCGTGCCGGTGAAATCGCGCCCGAGGTGTTCACGCACGCCCATTGCCGGGAAGCCTTTGAAGCGATGCGGGAGCTTCGGGAGTCCGGGGAAGCGATTGACCCGGTGAACCTCGGGCGGCGGATCACCCTTCGCGGGGAAATGCTTCAGGGCGTTCATTCGTTTCTGGCGGAACTGGAAGCCGAAGCCGTGAGCGCCGTTGAACTGCCGGGCAAGCTGGAAACGCTGGCCCGGCTGAAGTCCAACCGGGAGCGGGACCGGCTGCTGCGGCAGGCCATTGACGGAAACCGGCAAGGTGAGGATGTATCGCCGCTTCTGGCGGAACTCCAGGAGCTTGGCGGTGCGCTTCAGCCGCCGGGCTCCGGCGAGTCTGAACTGGTCTGTCTGGCGGACGTGGAACCGGAAACGGTCGAATACCTGTGGAATCCGTTTCTCCCGGTGCGGAAGCTGACCATCGTTGAAGGCAATCCGGGCTGCGGGAAAACCTCGCTCTTGCTCCAGATAGCGGCGGCCCTTTCCCGTGGCGGTACGCTGCCCGGCGACACGGCGGGGCGGGAACCGTCAAGTACCCTTTACATGACCCGCGAGGACGGGCTGGCCGATACGATCCGCCCGAGACTGGAAGCCTACGGCGGCGAACCTTCGAGGGTGTTCGCCCTTCAGGGGAAGCGGACGGAGGGAAAGCGGCTCGGCACGTTCTCCCTTCAGGACGTGGCGTTTCTCGACCGGCACCTTTCCCAAGTCCGCCCGGCGCTGGCCGTGGTGGACCCGGTGCAGAGTTTTCTCGGGCCGAACGTGGATATGAACAAGGCGAACGAGGTCCGGCCCGTTCTGGACACCCTCTCCGGGCTGGCCCAAAAGCACGGGTGCGCCATCGTGCTCATCCGGCACCTCGGCAAACAGGCGAAGGACGCGGCGTTATACCGGGGGCTCGGCTCAATAGACTTCACGGCGGCGGCCCGTTCGCAACTGCTGGTTGCGCCGCTGCCTGATAACCCGGCCGGCCGGGTCATTGCCCACGTCAAGGCGTCCTGTTCCGCGCCGGGTAAATCACTGACCTTTTCGCTGGCGGACGGACGGTTCCAGTGGACCGGCGAAACCGATCTTCAGGCCCATGACCTGCTCGCGCCCGAGGCCACCAGCGAGGAACGGAGCGCACGGGAAGAGGCCCGCCAATTCGTGGAAGAACAGTTGTCGGACGGTCCCAAGAAATCTAGCGAGTTGTTCAAGGCCGCCCGTGCCCTCGGTCACGGTGACAAGACCGTCCGCCGGGTTTTCCGGGCGCTCGGATGCCGGAAGGAACGCCGGAGCGAGGGCAACCGGGGGCAAGGCGGCTGGTGGTGGTCGCTCCCGGCGGATGACGCGGGGCACTCTGAAACGGACAAGTTGCAAAGTTGACGTTTCGAGTGGGCTAACCGGCCCGGGGCGCCAGTCCCGCAACCTGGACCTGCCGGTAAGTTGCCGGAACCGGCTTTTAGCGTGTGATACCTGAACGGAACGGCAAGGTGGCAATCTGCCCCGCCGGAATAACCTGGCTCCGGTAATTTCCGGCGGCTCCGTAATTATTTTTCCGGGCGGGGGGATAACCCCGAAAGAGATAACCCCGGCGGGAATTACGGCGAAAATCCCATTTTTTCACCCCTCGGGGGGGAACCCAGGTTGAACTATTTGTGCAAGGGGGCGGTTTTTTTCCCCCGGTGGTGGGGTCGTTCGGGAGTGATCCTGGGTGTTCGGTAGTAACGGAGCCGTCTGGTTGCTCTATGGTTGCTCCAGCATATCGGCTGAAACTGAAATCGGTCTTAGAATGGCTTTAAAGTGGTGGGTCGCCCGGGACTCGAACCCGGGACCCTCTGCTTAAAAGGCAGATGCTCTAACCAGCTGAGCTAGCGACCCAGTGTGAACATGGGGGGCGGGAGCCCCCTCAACTCAAGGCGAAACTCTTGTGAACGCACCGGCCCGTTTTTTCAAGGCGCCGGGGAAAGCCGGCCGAAACCAGAGGCCCGGTCAGACGGCGGCGGCCGCCGAGCGGTAGAGTTCCGCGTAGCTTTCGAGGGTTTCCGGCCACGAAGGAAGGCGAATCCCCGCCCGTGCCGCTTCGGCCATCTGGCGGCTCTGCATCAGGCTGGCCATGTGGTCGCGCATGGCGGCGGCGAGTTCCCCGGCCGATCCCGGTGCGAACGGGCGGAAGTTTCCGCCGAGCCCCCGGAGTTCCGTGACCGCCGGAATGGCCGAGGCGATGACGGGCGTCCCGGTGAGGACAGCCTCCAGCACGATGTTCGGGCGGCCTTCGGCCTCCGATGTGAAAACGAGAGCGGATATCTCCTTGAGAAAGGCAGGGATGGAGTCCGGCGGTACCGCACCATGAAACCGGACACGGCCGCCGAGCCCGTTATCTGTACAGGTCTTTTCCAGTTCTGCCCGCAGGGGGCCATCGCCCAGTATGTCCAGCGTCGCACCGGGGAGCAGCCGGACCGCCTCGATGGCAAGATCGGGCCTCTTGCCCGGAACGAGCGATCCTGCCCAGCCGAACCGGCTCCGGTCCCGGCTGGTCCAGGGCGGCGGCTCGCCGGTGCCGGTGGCCGCCGGCTGCGCGATCGTCCGGACGCGGACAAGTCCCAGCGCACGTAGCCGTGCGGCGAGCGGGTCCGAAACGGCAGCGACTGGTACGCCGGCAAAGAGCAGGGCGGCCGCCGCCGGGAGTTTTTCGAGCAGCGTCACGTCGCTCCCTCGCGCGGTGAGACAGACGGGAATCCCGATGGCCGCCCGTGCGATGAGTGCGACGATTCCCGCCGGGGCGAGCCAGTGGGCATGGATCACTTCCGCCGTCCGCGCCTGATCGAGGACCGCCATTAGCATCTTCTGCAGGTAGCCGGGGAGCCGCGCCGAGGTGGCGGCGGGTTTCGTCTCCAGCAGCGCCTTGAGCCCGCCCGGCAGGTCGAATCCGGTTCCCGCCTCGAAGGTGACAAGGCGCGGCTCTCCGGTTTCGCGGAGGGCCGCCGGGCGGTCAGCCTCCGGGGCGATGACCAGCACGCCGCTGCCGGTCAGTTGCTGCTGGCGGGCGAGCGCATGGATGAAGTGTCCCGAATAGGGCACCCGGCTGGTGGGATAGCTGGAGGTGAGGTGGCAGATCATGGCGCTCCGGCGGTTCCAGACCAGCCGGTCCCTTCCCCGCGGCAGTCGGAGTGGGCCTCCCAGCCGGACGGTGTGCGAAGGACCATCTGCACGTTTCCGATGCCGGTGGCGGCGGGCTGTACCGTATATCCGGCAGCGGCGAGTTCGGCTGCCGGGGCCTCCCGGTCGGCAAAAAGGATATCCGGCTGCCACTGGTGGTGAAGGCGGGGCGAGCAGATGGCCTCACGGCCGGAAAGATTCTTTTCCACCAGTCCACGGATCGTCCACGCAACGGCCGAGGGGATCCGGCTTCCGCCCGGTGAGCCGAGTGCGGCAGTGAGCTTCCCGTCCGGCCCGTAGAGAAGGGTCGGGGCCATGCTGGAAAGAGGCCGCTTGCCGGGGGCGGGGGCGTTACGCTCGTTCCCCACGAGCCCGTAGGCGTTCGGGCGGCGGAGGTAGAAATCGTCCATGTGGTTGTTCAGGAGGATCCCGGTTCCGGGGATCACCACGCCGGAACCGAATGACGTGTTGATGGAGAGCGTCATGGCGACGGCGAGCCCGCTCTTGTCAACGACAGAGAGATGCGTCGTGTCGGTACCACCGGCAGGCGAGGGTGATGCTTCGTCCAGCAACAGACGCGAGCCGGGTTTGATCCGGGCCGCCTGGCGGCGGGCGTAATCCGCCGAGGTCAGCTTCTGCGACGGGACATCCGAGAAGCCGGGATCGCCCAGGAGTTTCGCCCGGTCAAAGAAGGCGAGCCGCGACGCCTTGATCCACAGGAGATCGCGGGGCATCTCCGCAAACAGTCCCGCCGCTGCCTCGTACGTTTGCAGAAGCCCGATCACGATGATGCCGCCCGACGAGGGCGGCCCCATCGAGACGATCTCGTGGTTGCGGAACCGGCCGCGCACGGGGGGCCGTTCGACCGGAACGGCGGCGCGAAGATCCGCCCCGGAGACGGGATTTCCCGCCGGTGCGAGCCGCTTGGCGAGCGGAGCCTCAACGATGCCGTTCCATTCATCGAGCGACGGATTGGGGGCAAGGCGGCCCAGCACGCTGGCCAGTTCCGGCTGAACCAGAATCCACCCTGAAGCGGGGCAGTTGCCGCTGCTGTCCAGGAATATCCGCCGGGCATTGGAGTCGGCCGCCAGGGCCGCCTTCCGCCGCTCGCACCGCTCGCCGTAAGCTCCCGTTAGGGCCACTCCATCTGCCGCGTGCCGCCGGGCGTCCTCGACCAGCCGGTCCAGGGGGAGCCGCCCGTAGCGGGCGTGGAGTTCAATGAGCGCGGGCCAGAGGGACGGAACCGCGACCGCAAGGGGGCCGTCCACCGAGGCGTGAATCTGTTTCGCCAGTATCTTCTCGAACGCGGCGGCATCGAACCCGGCGGGGGCCCGCTCGCGGAAGTCGAACGAGACGGCGCCTTTCTCCGGGTCGTGAACCAGTGCGAACCCGCCGCCGCCGAGGCCGGAGTTCCAGGGCTCGGCCACGTTGAGCACCAGCGCCGCCGCGATGGCCGCATCAATGGCTGATCCGCCTTCGGTCAGGATCCGTGCCGCCGATTCCGTCGCCAGCGGGTGGCTGGCCGCAACAGCCGACGTGCGGGATGGGGGCCTGGACTGGAGAAATCCGGCGCAGGCAACCGCCGTGATGGCGAGGAACCCGGCCAGAAGGCTGGGGGCCAGTCGTGCCGCTGCCGGAGCAGTTCCCGTCATCAGGGATTATCTTCGAGGATATCCTCGACGCTCTGGGGATTTTCCGTCTTCGTGTTGTTGCGGCTGCCCCGCTGTGCACGCCGGGCCTCGCGCTCGGCCTTGCGCTCCTCGCGGTAGGCCTTGCGCTGCTCGGGGGTCATGGCCAGCAGCCGCTCGCGTTCGGCCCGGCGTTCCTCGGCCCGGCGAAGCCGTTCGGGATCGCCGGTGGTTTTTCCCTTTTCCTGGCTCCGGCGGACGGCGGCCTCTTCGGCTGGCGAAACCGGGAGCCGTTCCTCGGGCACCGAGTAGTCAACCGGTGCATCGGGGGACTGGCGCAGGGTGGGAGGCGGGTCGCGGCGGGTGGCGACCTTCTGGTCTTCCCGGTCCTGGTCGCCCAGACCGGAACTTCCCCAGGGCCCCCAGGAAGGGCTGCCGCTCTTGCGGTCCTTGTCTTTCCGGGCAGTTTCCCGGTCCTTCCTGGCGGCGTCCCTGGACGCCTGGGTCATGGCCGTGCGGGCGTGGTCGATGGCGTCCTCGCGCAGGTCGTCCCTGGCGACGATAATGCCCAGTACGAAGGCGACGAACAGGAGTGCGGCTATGACGAGGAATCGGATCACTATCAGGCTTTCAGCAGGCGGTGCCCCTCTTGTCCATTTTCCCGATGGGGCCCCGGAGAGTCAATTCACATGAACAACATCTCATAATGGACGGGTTTGAACCCCGGCCGTGCAGGGGCCAGCCTTTCCTTCAGGGTATATGCCTCCCAAACGGCACAAACCGGTGCGCCGGGCTGACGAGCTTCTGGGCGAAACGCTCGGCGTGACGGGCCATTCCGCCCGGTCGGCCGATATCGAGCTGCGCCGCGCCTGGCCACTGGTCGTCGGTGGCCCTTTTGCCCGGAATGTCCGTCCGGCCTTCAGCCAGGGCGAAATCCTCTTTCTGGACGCCCGCACGGATGCCTGGGCCGAGGAGGCCCGGAACCTGAGCGGAATGATCCTTGAGCACCTCCATGAGCGCGGATTCGCCCGGTTCCGCGAGGTCCGTGTCCGCACCCGCCGGTGGGCGGACAGCACTCCCGGCGGCAACGGCTCGCCACGGGTGAACCGCCTGCCCGCCCCGCCACCGGGCGCACTCCCTCCTGACGTTGAAGCCCGGCTGGCGGAAGTCGCTGATAGCGAGCTTCGCGACGCCGTTCGGGCGTTTGTCTACCGTCACCAGCAGGCCCGAAAACCAGGCTGACCCCGAAGCTACCGCCAATTTTTCTGGCGGAACACAAGACCCTGAAATCCCATTATTTCTAGCGACTTGCTGATCCCTGGTGGGCAGGGTTGCCAGTTTGAACAGACCTGATATGAAAATGTAATTGACAATCGTTTTCAAAAAAGACTAATCCTCGGTGTGGACAGGAAGCACCCGGCAACTCGAGGTGCTTCAGGGGAGTGAAAGATGAAACAGCACCATGTAAGTGCGGGGCTTGTTATTGGAATGATTTTTTCCCTAATCGCAGCCGTATCGCCGCTTCGGGCCGAAGAGGCCGCCGACACGTCGGTGGAACTCCGCAAGGAGATACAGGAGCTTCGGCAGCAGGTTGAGGCACTCGGAAAGAGTGCAAAATCGGGAACCCTGCAAAAGGGTGCCACTGACGGCGACCCGGATTCGCTTTCGGCCGCTGCGCCAGGGGGCCCATTCCGCTCGTTCACCCAGCGGATCATGGGCGGCACGTCAATCGGTTCGTATGGTGAGGTGATTTACCGTGCACCCAGCGATGTGGGTCCGGGTTTCGCAAGTTTCAACAACTTCGACAACGCCAACAACGTGGATGCTTACCGGTTCATCCTGTTCCTGGGGCATGACTTCAATGACTGGATCCGGTTTTTTGCCGAGGTCGAGATTGAGCACGGCGGTGCAGAAGTCGAGATGGAACAGCTCCTCATTGACCTGAGGCCCCACAAGGCGTTCGGTGTCCAGGCGGGCGTCCTGCTCGTTCCGGTCAGCCATATTAACAAGTATCACGAGCCCACGACCTACTGGAGCGCGCAGCGCCCGTTGCTCGACCGGATTGTCCGGCCGACAACGTGGTGGGAGCCCGGTATCGGTATTTACGGCCAACCAACCGACTGGCTGCACTACGAAGTCCAGGTGATCGATGGCCTCCGTGCCGACAGGTTCCGCGCACGTGACGGTATCCGCAACGGCCGCCAGAAAGGCATCCAGGCATTTGCCGATGACCTCGCGTTTGCAGGACGGATCGAACTCTACCCGACCGAGGATATCCTGATCGGCCTGTTTGGCTACCACGGAGGCGCCGATCACAACCTGTTCCAGGACTGCAAGGTGTCAGGACAGTCGGCGGCGGCGGGTGCGAATCCCTGTTCGCTCAACGGACTCAAGGATATCCGCGTCAGCATGTTCACCAGTGACATCATTGCCAAAATCGAAAGGGCCGAGTTCCGGTTCGGCCACGGCCTTGGCTTCATCAGCCGTGCCGGTGCGCTCAACGCTGCCCTGTCGGCGATCCGTAACGATGACGGCGACAGCGCGACCTTCCTGCCGGTCGCACCCGGCAGTGTGACTTCAAGGAATGTCGTGTCGGGGCGGTTCTGGGGCTGGAATATGGAGGCTTCCTATGACCTGCTGGCGGCCGTGGCACCGACGCTGGACCAGAGTGGCCGGGTGTTCCTGCGGTACGAGGACGTGGACATGCAGAGCAAGGTTCCCGCAGGGTACGTCAAGGATCCGAACCGCCTCCGGCGCCAGGTGGTGGCCGGAGTCGCCTGGCTTCCGCATCCGGGGGTGGTGTTCAAGGCTGATTACGAGTGGATGTTCTCGAACACCAGCGACGACCCGCAGCAGTTCAACCTGGCCGTGGGCTGGAACTTCTAGCCCGCAGTCAAACCTGATTGTGATTTTCATTCGTCCGACTAGAGACATCGGAAAATGCGGCTGACAGAAGGCCGGATTTTTGGATAAGAAGTGGTCCTGAATACCGCCCGAGGGCGAAGCAGACCAAAGGGAAATGCACACGATGAAAGACGCTGTACGAAAAAAGGCCGTGAAGTTCCTGAACCGTATCCTGGAGATGGAGCTGGCTGGTGCCGTTCACTACACCCACTACTCGTTCATGGTTTATGGCTACAACCGGATTCCGATCGTGAGCTGGCTCCGGGAACAGGCCGCCGAGTCGCTCAAGCATGCGGAAACCGCCGGCGAACTGGTGACGACGCTGGGGGACCATCCCTCGCTCGGTATCGGACCGCTGCTGGAGACCCAGAAGCACGACATCGGGGACATCCTCCGGGAATCCCTCAACCACGAGCGGGCCACGCTCAAGCTCTATGAGGAACTGCTGGAGGCAGTCGAGGGCGAGGACGTGATGCTGGAAGAATATGCCCGCGAACATATCTACATGGAGACGATGCACTTGGGCGAAGTGGACAAGATGCTCCGCAAGCCGGGGGACATCAGCCGGTTCTCCAAGTCCTGACCCGGTAGGGGCAGCCATTCGCCAGCAGGGCGCGGGGGCATGCTAACTCCCGCGCCCTGACTGGTTTTTACGGGAAAGCGGGACTGAGCAATCATGAGCGACTTCATGCCGGGCGATGTCATCAAGGCGGTGGCGGATTTTTCCGCACCGCTGATACGGGGCGGAGGCGAGGCCCAGATCAGGGCCGGGACGACGGGAACGGTGGTTGGCATGGCCGAAACGGTGGACGGCACCGAGGTGATCGAAGTGGTCTTCGAGGGGTTCACCGGCCCGGTCCGTGCCCCGGTAGCCCGGCTGGGAAACTGACTCAGCCGGCTTCTTCGGGCGGAGGAGGCAGCGACTCCCCCAGCAGCCTGGAAACCGGCATCTGCATTCCGGAGCGGGCTTCCACACTGTCCAGTATCACCGCTTCGATTTCACCTGATTTCACTGCCAGAAGCCGCCGGGCGGCTTCCTCGCCCGACCCCTGCGAGTCGAGTGCATTCACGACCACGCTTCCCGAAACGTGCAGTTCCCCCCGGCGCTCCCCGTTAGTCCAGATCTTGATGATGCCGGATTTCCGGCGCAGGTCGAAGAACCTCAGCATGTCGGCCACGCTGAGCAGATCCATCTGGCCGCGCATCACCGTGTGTTTTTGCCGGCGGGCGGGATCACCTTCCGGTGCGAACCAGGCCTTGACGCGCGCACGGATTTCAGAGGTAGATGCCGGCTTGCGGACGAAATCCACTGCGCCGAGGTCCATCGCCATCCGCAGATAGACATCATCCCCCATCGCTGAAAAGAAAATAACCGGACAGTCAACCGGCGGGGTGGCGTAGCGGATTTCGCGGATGACCTCGAACCCGTTTTTCCCGGGCATGGAGATATCACAGATGACGAGGTCTGGATGGTTTTCGGCGATCGTTTTGGCGGCAGTCAGCGGGTTGCTGACGGACACGACACGAACACCATCCCGCCCCAGCACCGTGGCGAGTAGCTGTAGGACAACGGGATCGTCATCGACATGGACAATGGTCCGCGGCATGCGGCAGCTAATCCTCTCCTGGGAGATTACGGTCAGTGGGCCCTGGGTTTGGTGGCAATCGTAGGCGAAACCGTAGCGAACGGCCACGGCTGTTTACCATAGCCGGATGCCGTTCCGTTCGGCCCAAATCCAGGCAGCAGCGGAGAAGGCCACCGCGACTATTCCGATGGCGATCCCCCGCCGGGGTATCTGTCCCCGCTGCGGGGGTGGTCCCAGCACTCCGTCCGGGTCGCCGCTGAGGATCAGGAGCAGTGACACGAGGTAGCAGGTCAGGCCGAACGAGGCGATCCGGAGCGGCATGCTCTCTCCGGCTGCGATGGTATGGACGAGCACCGGTGATCCTGTGGCCAGCAGAAGTCCCACGGTAAAGCGGGTAAACCGGAGTGCGCCGCGTGAGCCGGCCAGGACGCCGGCAAAGCCAGCCGCAAGGATGGCCAGTGGCAGGCTCCAGGTGGTGACAATCACCGCAGGAGGCGTGGTCATCAATGTGTAGGAATACCAGATCCCGCTAATGCAGATGCCAAACGAGATACCGGCCGCAAACCCGGTCGCATGGGGTACCTCTGGCGGTTTTTTTGAGCTCCCGCTTGCCGCGGCGGCTTCCGTTGAGGCGCTGTTCATGTACTGGCATCACCCCGGGCGATCCGGTCAAGTTCGCCGAAGGTCACTGGCAGGCGATCAACGACCACATCGGCCAGGGGCCGGAGCCTTTCCGCCGGGTAGGTATTGGTGACTGCCATTACCCGGCATCCGGCGGCACGGGCTGACTGGAGGCCTCCCGCTGAGTCCTCGATGGCGAGGGCTCGGGTAATCACGGGAACCGGACCTGTGCCCGTCCGCTCTGTCACCATGGCCCCGAATGCCCGTTCGTACGGCTCGGGATGTGGCTTGTGACGCCCGCATTCGCGTGCACCGATGACGGCGGTAAAGCAGCCACGCAGGCCAAAATGTTCGAGAATCGGATTGATCTCGCTGGCAAGCGCGCCCGATGCCACCGCGACCGGAACGCCCTCGTGGTGGAGATCACGCACCAGATCGGCGACTCCGGGGAACATCCGCACCTGTCCCTCGCCATGCAGCGCTTCTTCCATGAAGATATCTTCCTTGCGCTGAACCAGTTCATGCAGGTGCTTTTCGCTGACCGGCCTGCCCGTGTCCTCGTAAACGGCCCGGAACAGCCCTTCATCATCCAGATGGAGATAACGGGCGTAGTAAAGTTCCCGGGTCAGGTCGATGCCATCGCCGGCCAGCACCCGCTGGAACAGCCGGAGGTGCAGGGGTTCGGAATCGACCATGACGCCATCGAAATCGAACAGCACGGCCTGGATGAAAGGTTCTGCCATGAGACGCGAGGGCAGGTTGGCCCATGCCGGCCGGGGGTGGCAATGGCCCTGTAGCATGAGGCGGCAGTGCTGCTGTCTTCCCCTTAAAGCGTCTTGATTTCCAGATGGCCGGATGGCTATGGAGAAGCGCCTTTTGGGGTTCACCCAAATCCTTAAAGCGATAAGCAGGGAGAACGCGCCTTGAACGTTCACGAATACCAGGGGAAAGAGATTTTCCGCAAATACGGCGTCCCGGTGCCTGAGGGCCGGACCGCGAAGACCGCGGACGAGGCCGCCCGGATCGCCCGGGATCTGGCCAGCCCGGTTGTCGTTGTGAAGGCGCAGATTCACGCCGGCGGCCGCGGCAAGGGCGGTGGCGTGAAGGTGTGCAAGAGCCCCGACGAGGCCCGCGAAGCGGCGGGCCGGATTCTGGGAATGACGCTCGTTACCCACCAGACCGGCCCCGAGGGGAAGAAGGTCCACACCGTGCTGGTGGAAAAGGGCGCGAAAATCGTCCGTGAGCTTTATCTCGCCATCACCCTGGACCGTGAGGCGGGGCGGCTGTCGTTCATCGCCTCGACCGAAGGCGGCATGGAGATCGAGGAAGTCGCGCACCGGACACCGGAGAAGATCATCCGTGTGGCGGTGGACCCGGCTTCGGGGGTCAGCGCCTGCCACGGCCGCGAACTAGGCTACCGGCTCGGCCTTTCAGGGGACACGCTGAAGAAGTTCGTCGACCTCACGCAGAAATTGTACCGCTGCTATCTCGAAAACGACTGTTCGCTGGTCGAGATTAATCCGCTCATCGTCACGGCAGAGGGCGATGTCGTCGCGCTGGACGCGAAGCTGAACATGGATGATAACGCCGTGTTCCGCCACAAGGACTGGGAAGGGCTGCGTGACCTCAACGAGGAAGACCCCCGCGAAACCGAGGCGAAGAAATACGACCTCTCCTATGTGGCCCTCGACGGAACGATCGGCTGCATGGTGAACGGCGCGGGCCTCGCCATGGCGACGATGGATATCATCAAGCTCTACGGCGCCGAGCCCGCGAACTTCCTTGATGTGGGCGGCGGCGCGACGGCCGAGAAGGTGAAGGCCGCGTTCCAGATCATCCTGTCCGACAAGTCGGTAAAGGCCGTGCTGGTCAACATCTTCGGCGGCATCATGAAGTGTGACGTGATCGCGCAGGGCGTGATCTCGGCGGCCAAGGAAATGGGGCTCACGGTCCCGGTGGTGGTCCGGCTGGAAGGTACAAACGTGGAACTGGGCAAGAAACTGCTCAGCGAGTCGGGGCTCAAGCTCGTTTCGGCCGACGGTCTTGCCGATGCGGCCGAGAAGGTCGTCCGGCTCTCGAAGGAGGCGCGCTAGGTCATGGCGGTACTCGTAGACAAGAACACGAAGGTCATTACCCAAGGCATCACCGGTTCGACCGGCCAGTTCCACACGCGGGGCTGCCGCGACTACGGCACCAAGATGGTGGCGGGGGTGACGCCGGGCAAGGGCGGGACCGACTTCGAGGGCATTCCGATATTCGATACCGTGCGGCAGGCACGGGAGGCCACCGGGGCGAATGCGAGCGTCATCTACGTGCCGCCTCCGTTTGCCGCCGACGCCATACTGGAGGCTCTCGACGCCGAACTGGATCTTGTCGTCTGCATCACCGAGGGAATCCCGGTTGCCGACATGCTGAAGGTGAAGCGGGCCATGTGCGGCCGCAAGACCCGGCTTATCGGCCCCAACTGCCCCGGTATCATCACTCCGGGACAGTGCAAGATCGGAATTATGCCGGGCCATATCCACCGGCCGGGCTCAATCGGCATCGTCTCCCGGTCGGGGACGCTCACCTATGAGGCCGTGCACCAGGTGACCCGGATCGGGCTCGGGCAGTCGACCTGTGTTGGTATTGGCGGCGATCCGGTGAAGGGAATGGACTTCATCGAGGTGCTGGATCTGTTCGAGGAAGACGACAAGACCGAGGCGATCATCATGATCGGCGAGATCGGCGGCAGTGCAGAGGAGAATGCCGCTACCTGGATCAAGGCCAACTGCACGAAGCCGGTTGTCGGGTTCATCGGCGGCCAGACGGCCCCGAAGGGCAAGCGCATGGGCCACGCCGGGGCGATCATCGCCGGCGGCAAGGGCGATGCGAAGAGCAAGATCGAGGCGTTCCATGCGGCGGGGATCCATGTCTCCATGTCGCCGGCTGACCTCGGCAAGACACTTGAGGAAGCACGCGCCAAACACTCGAAGAAGATTTCGGTGCGTGTCTCCAGGGCGATCAAGGACGCTGAACCGAAACTCCGCAAGCTGGAGAAGCGGGCCGAAAGCGGGCTCAAGAAGCTCGAAAAGAAGGCCGAATCGCAGGTAAAGAAGGCGGCAAACAAGGCGAAAGCCGAAGGCAAGAAGCTTTTCAACCGGATCAAGGCCAGCGTCGGCGGCAAGAAGGCGCCTGCAAAAAAGAAGGCCGCCCGGAAAGCGCCGAAGAAGAAAGCCGCGAAGAAAAAGAAGTAACAGGAGCAAGCAGGTAAACCGAAATGGCCATTGAACAGACCCTGAGCATCATCAAGCCCGACGCCGTGCAGAAGAACTCGATCGGCGGCATCATCTCGAAGTTCGAGGAGAAGGGCCTCCGCGTCGTGGCGGCCCAGATGAAACACCTCTCGAAGGAGGAAGCCGAGGGGTTCTACGCTGTCCACAAGGCGCGCCCGTTCTTCCCGGACCTCATCAGGTTCATGACCGAGGGGCCGGTGCTCCTCATGGTGCTGGAAGGCGAGAACGCCATCGCCCGGAACCGGGAGATCATGGGCGCCACCAACCCCGAGAAGGCCGACGCGGGCACGCTCCGCAAGCTCTTTGGCACGAACATCGAGCGGAACGCCGTCCACGGCTCCGACGCCCCCGACACGGCGAAGTTCGAGATCGGCTGGTTCTTCCCCCAGCGGCAGGTGTACGCGGGACGCAAGTAAGCGGTCTGGCTACGGACTTGAACGGAAGCGGCCTCCCGGACAGGGAGGCCGCTTTTCATTGATGACCACGATGGGGCTGCAATTCATGGTCCGGTTCTGCCCATCACTTTTCGCCGCACTTTCCCCAGCAGTTCGAACAGTTCGTCCGCTTCAGGGGCTTTGACGAGTCTCAGGAGCAGAGCATAGATGGCGACAGCGGCACCGATGGGCAGAAAGGTGACGAGGAGCCGGGCCGGTATCCGGCCAGCGACGGAAGCGAGCATGGTCCCGAGATTTGCTTCCAGCATTTGCCAGAGGCCCCAGGCGGCCCCGCCGGTGAGGGCGGCGGCCAGCAGCAGCCGGAGGAAAGAAACCGCAAGGCTCCCCATGCCGAAGCCGGGCAGGAGCCGCCCTGCGGCGGTGAGCTGCACCGCGGCCCCGGCAAGCGATCCCAGCGCCGTGCCGAGAGCAAGGCCCGGAGCGCCGAGAGTCCGGTAGGTCGCCCAGTTGAAGGCGATGTTGACGATGACGGCCGTGATGGACGCCGCCACCGGAAACCGGGGCCGGTCCAGCGCGTAGAATACCGGTGCCAGGACTTTCGTGACTGAGGCGAACGTCAGGCCCGTTACGTAGGCCGACAGTACCAGTGCAGTGTCAGTCGTATCCGCCGGTGTGAAGCGGCCGTACTCAAACAGAAGCCTTACGGTGGGCATCGAGAGGGCGATGAGCCCCGTCACCGACGGGAGCGTGAGCAGAAAGACGTTCCGGAGCGCACGGGAAGTATTCGTCTTGAGGGCGTCGAGATCACCTCGGGCGGCGGCCTCGGCCGAGGCAGTCGTGGCCACGGTGCCGAGCGCGACGCCGAACAGGCCGATGGGAAGGTAGTAGACCCTGAAAGCGTAGTTGAGGTGGGAGAGCGGCCCGTCGCCCAGCAGGGACGCGAAGACAGAATTGACGAATATGTTGATCTGGACGATGGCGAGCCCAAGGACGGCCGGGCCCATGAGCTGGGCGATCCGCCGGAGACCGGGGTCTTCCCATGCGCCCCGGAGTACCAGCCGGAGGCGGTAGCCGGTTTTTCCGAGCGCCGGGATCTGCACGGCGATCTGCGCCAGGCCGGCGAGAATCACCGCCACCGACCATGCCCAGGCGGCGGCCACCGGTTCGCTTGTAACCAGATAGATCGCCGCGCCCGCCACGATCGAGACGACATTGAACAGTGCCGGGGCAGCCGCCGGAACGAAGAACCGGCGGTTCGAGTTCAGGACGCCCATCACGAGGGCCGTTGCCGAGATGAGCGGCAGGAAAGGCATCATCACGCGGGTGAGCGATGTGGCCAGTTCGTGTTTTTCCGCCGAGGCGGCGAATCCCGGCGCGATCAGGTCAACGACGGTCCCGGCGAAGATGATGGCAAGGACGGTCAGGATTCCGGTCAGGGTAAGTGCTGCACCCAGAGTGAGCGAAAAAAGCCGCTGGGCGCTCTCGCGGCCTTCTTTTGTCTGCCGTTCGGTGAACGAGGGGACGAAGGCCGCCGACAGTGCTCCCTCGGCGAACATGTCGCGCAGAAGATTCGGGATGCGGAATGCGATGACATAGGCATCGGCCACCCAGGAGGCCCCAAACAATACGGCGAATATCGTCTCCCGCAAGACCCCCAGAACCCGAGAGGCAAGGACGGCGAGCGTGATGGGGCCCGCCTCGGCGAGCTGGCCGGGGGCGCGGCTGGGGGAACCTTCCGTGGAGTCGTCCAGTGGCGGCACTGGGACAATTAAGGCATTAGTCGCGCAAAAACTCCAGCAGGTGCTGGTTGGCCTCGGGGGCGGCCTCGATGAAGAACCCGTGTCCGGCGTTGGGGATCTTGACCAGACGGGCGCCGGGGATGAGCTCCGCCAGCAGGTCAGAATGCTCCGGCGGAATGAGGATGTCCGCCGCGCCTGTGATGACCATTGTCGGGTGGAAAACATCCTTCAGCCGGTGGCGGGTGTCGTGCTGCATCACGGCGGCGATCTGGTTCATCAGAGAGCGGGCCGGGGCCATCCATTTGAGCGAGATGTCCATGACCCGGCTGATCTCCTCGCCACCCTGCTCGATGAACTCGGGAACGAACATGATCTTGAGGGAATCCCTGGCGGCCTGTTCCCGGCCGATGCCGGGACGGGGCGTAAGGAGCGAGCTGGCCGCCGGGTCCGGCGGCTTGAAACCGATGGCGGGCGTCGTGCAGGCCAGCACCAGTTTTCGCACCCGTTCGGGATGTTCCAGAGCGAAATGCTGTGAGATCATCCCGCCCATCGACGCGCCGACAATATGCGCGCTGTCGATGCCGAGGTGATCCATGAGGGCAGCTGTGTCCAGGGCCATGTCGCCAAGTGTCCAGGCCGCCTTGGGCCGCTCGGTTTCCCCGACTCCCCGGTTATCGAAAACAGTGACCTGGAAATCACGGGAGAGCGCTTCCACCTGCTTGTACCACCAGTGCCGGGTGGCCCCCAGCCCCATGATCATGAGAACAGGGTCTCCCCGGCCGTGGGTTTCGTAATAGATCTTGAGGCGTCCGGTGTCGGCGATTGGCATGGCGCATCTAATTACAAGACGGCGGGGCCTGGCGGCAAGAAGCGGCAATTCGCATGAAGACGGCGCGTTTTGACCCCATAGGTGGCAGCCGGTGAGACTGCCGGGAAGTCCAGGGAGACCGCCCATGCTCGACACTTTCCCCGCTGATTTTCATGCGTTTGTTACCGGAACATCCGGAGCGATTGGCGGCGAACTGGTAAGGTCGCTCCGCCGCCGGTACCCGCAGGCGAAACTGACACTGGTAGACAGGGATGGCGCAGCATCAGAAAAACTGGCCGGAGAACTCGGCGGCCAGTCGCTCATTATCCCTCACGACCTGACCAACATATCGGGATTGCCGGAGGTGATGGAGCAGGCGGTATCGGTGAATGGCCCGGTAGCGTTGCTCGTCAATTGCGCGGGTATCATGGACGTCCGCTCGCTCGAAGGGACGCCCTGGGATGCGGGCGAGCGGGTTCTTGTTGTTGATTATCTCGCTCCCATGCGGCTCATGAGCCTGTGCGCTGCACCGATGGCGGCGTCCCGCCGGGGTGCCATTGTGAATATCAGCAGCATGGCGGGCCGGGTACGTCTCAAGGGCTGCGCTTATTATGGATCTGCCAAGGCGGGACTGGCGATGGCTTCCGAGGTGGCCCGCGAGGAACTCAAGCCGAAGAATGTGCATGTGCTCACGGTCTATCCGGGACCGGTCTACTCGGCTCTGGAGCGGGGCGCCCGGCAGCAGTACGGCGGAGGGCGGCTGGCAAAGGCTATGCCGACAGGGGATCCCGCCGAACTGGCGAAACTCATTCTCGATGGTGTCGAAAAGCGAAAGACCCGTGTTGTCTACCCGCCGGTTTATGGAGTGGGTTATGCGCTGGGCGATCTGGCCGCAAATTTCACGCTGAGCGTGGGGCCGAAACCGGAGGAATAAGCCTCTACGCGCTGGCAGCAGAACCTGCTGCACGCTGTTTGGCCGCCTGCTCGGCCTGGACCTTCATCTGCGCAAGGCGCCGTTTCATCATCTCCTGGAAGAGTTCGTTCAGGAACGGGTACAGCTCCTCGTTCAGGTTGATCTGCGGATAGAGCTTGCGGCCGACGCCCTCGGCAACGAGCAGCCCCACATTCACGACCGTATAGGCGGCATTCACCCGTACCCGGTGCTTTCGCAGGATGTTCACCATCTTGGCGACAGCAATGGAAATCTCGATCTCGTTCAGGGGCTTGCCGAAAAACTCGTTGACGTGGGTCGAAACGTCCTTCACGTATTCGTCGTAGTCCCTGATCCGGTGTGAAGGGGCAAAGTTCATCAGGCACTCGGCAACCTTGGGTCCATTGTTGTCGGCCATCGCCATGAACGATTCGATGAAGTTTTCCCGGTCCCTGTCGGAAAGCTCCCCCACCATGCCGACATCGAGATAGGTGACGTGGTTGCCGTTGTTGAACAGGAAGTTCCCCGGGTGCAGGTCCGCATGGACGAAACCGTCCTTGTAGATCATCTGGAAAATCGCCCGCAGGCCGTGGCGCGCCAGCCATTGTGGATCGCAGTCAGTCTGGCCCACATCGTCAATGTGGTAGCCCGTCACGAACTCCATCACCAGGATGTTCTCGGCGCAATAGTCTTCATAGAGCCTGGGAAAACCGACAAACTGGTTCCCCTCGAAGTTCTTGCGGAACCGGCGGTTGTTGTTGGCCTCGTTTCGCAGGTCGAGCTGACCCTTGATGGCATTTCCGAACTCCTCGACGGTCTCGACCGGCGAGGTGACTTCCACTGACGGAATAAACGAGATGGACTTGGCGAAGATCCGCATGACGGCAAGGTCGTACTCCACCTTCTGCTGGACACCGGGCCGCCGGATTTTCACGGCGACCCGTTCGCCGGTCTTGAGGCGGGCTTCATGGACCTGGGCCACCGAGGCCGAGGCGATGGGTGTCTCATTGAACTCGGCGAAAATCTCCCGTGGCTGCTTGCCGAAGGCGAACTCAAATTCGTGGGGAATGAGCCGTGGATCGAACGGCGGGACGTTATCCTGGAGGTGTTTCAGCTCGTCAATGAAAAAGGGTGGGAATATGTCGGGCCGCGTGGACATGATCTGGCCCATCTTGATGAAGGTCGCCCCCAGGTCTTCCAGCATCCGGCGGAAGCACCAGGCAAAGCGCGTCAGTGCGTTCTGGTTGAACTCGTCCTTCTTGCCACCCGGCAGGAAACGCTTGAGGGTCCACCATGCAAAAACGAACGCATACTTGACGACCAGGAGATAGATGGTGACGAGCCGGATGGCCGAGTAGAAGAATTTTTTCACGGGCCTTCTCAAGGCCTCCTCATGCCTGGGGGTAATCTCGGCAAGTGCGGATGACGCCCCTGTCAGCCGGGCGACGGTAGCCGGGCGAGAGGCCGGGTGCCAAGAGTTTCACGGTGAGATGAAAGAAACCGCTATTGCTTGATCGCCTCGCCCACGAGCAGGTGCCGCACAATGGCGGGGCTGTCAATGTCAATTTCCTTCGTGCCGGACGTATTGAACCCGGCAGAGGCAAGCAGGGCAGGAAGATCACGGTCGAGCGTGCAGCCGAGGAAGATGCGCTGCCACAGCGGATTCCAGCGTTGCTGCCACCTGAGGGTGCCGGCGTTGTTCGAGCGGATATGCTCAAGGATGATCCACTGGCCGCCGGGTTTCAGGACACGCCAGACCTCGCGGGCTGCCTTTTCAGGGTCTGTCACCGAGCAGAATACAAGGGTGCCTGTAACGGTATCGAATGTGCTGTCCGGGAAAGGCAGTTTTTCGGCGGTGCCCTCGACGAGTTCGACCGGCATGGAGGCCGAAGATGCCCTCGGCCTTGCCCGCTCGATCATGCCGGGTGAGGGTTCTATTGCCGTCAGCCGTGTGACCGTTTCCGGGTAGTGCGGGAAGTTCAGTCCCGTGCCGGCGCCGATTTCTAGCGTATTCCCTGCGGCCTTTTCCAGCGCACGGGCGCGAAGATGGGCGAAGGGCTGGGTGGCAAGGTCATTGAGGCGCGGGAATATCCGTTCAGCATAGAAAGACATGCCGGAAAGATGGCCACTGGTGGTGTCCGGCGCAAGGGTCTTACCAGGTAACGGAAATCCGGGTGGGCGACCAGTATGTGGAAACCTGTCCCGGCAGGTGGTGGTCGGGATCGGCATAGGCAAAGTAGCGCCGCCAGGGTGTGAACTCCTCGATGAGCGTCCCCAGGAGGATACCGCTCGCGGTAAATATCAGCGGATCGTCCATGGCGGCCGGCGTGCTCCAGGCCTTGACGCCGACCTCGCGAATCGCAAGCGCGCTGAACAGGAATACCGCCGATTCCCACCGGGTGTAGCCACGTTCCCGGAGCGTGAGGTAGGTCGCCGTTGCGGCGACCGGATGCGCGATGGCATCCGTATACCACTGGTCACCGTCGTAGAACCGGAAACTCCCCATATTCCGCTTCCAGCTGGCAGTATCGGGATGGAGGAGGCCTGGCGCCGTTTGCGAATAGCCCGCCCCTGCCAGAACCGAGAGCATCAGAAACTGTGTCAGGTCTTCGTCGATGCGGGAGTGGCGTGGGCATACGGTGCAGTAACGGCCGATCTGCACGGGACTCGCCGCGCCAAGGGGCACCGGCGGAGGCGGGGACTGGATAGCCAGGAGTGCCGGGGAAGAGCGGTGCGGGAATGTTTGCGCAGTTAAGTTGCCGGGATATCCGGTAAAAACCGTCAGCGTAGCTGCGAAAGCGAAGGCGATCCGGGTGCGGAGAGCCATGCCAGCGGTCCTTTCTCACCTTAAGGTCCGCTCCGCCTTCACAGATCATCCATTCACATTATGGGGGCGGATAGCAGGTCCAAACAGCCGCAGTGCGCCAATTTCCGGAATTTCATATGGGATTCAGAATGGACCTGGCCATGCTGGCACCTTGCCCGTTGAACGCCTAAGCTGGCCGGGCAGAGCTGTAATTCGAGGGGTTCTTTCCGGGGGAAGGGCAGTCATGAAGAGGCATATTCGCTTGGTGCTGGTTTCCGCTGTGCTCGCGCTTTCAGCTTGCGAGGAAGAGGACAAGCTGCCTTCTTTCGATCCGGTTGAGCTGTCGATCATGGCAAAGGTATCAGACCTGCGGAACACCGAGTCTGAAATCCGCAATCAGGCGATGGACGCCCTCGTCCAGCATGGTGCCCGGGCCGTGCCGAGGATAATTCCGCTGCTCTCCGAGCAGAATGCCGCTCTTCGGAACCGCGCCGCACAGGTGCTGGGCCGCATGGGAGCAGAAGCAAAAGAGGCGGTGCCGGCGCTTGTCGGGCGGCTGAAAGCCCGCGATGAAGCCATGGTGGTAAGCGCGCTTGGCGCGATCGGACAGATTGGTGAGGCAGCCGGCGAAGCGGTGCCTGAGCTGACCGCCATGATTCGCGATCCCCGGGTTCACAAGGAAACCAAGCGCCACGTGGGCCGGGCGATCGTCAATATCGGAGGTCCGTCGGTCCCAGCGCTCATCGAGGCGCTTGAAGACGACGATCCGGGTTACCGGTATGGTGCTGCCCGTGCGCTTTCACGCATGGGGATGGATGCTGAGCCGGCACGCCCGGCGCTGGAGAAGGCAAAAAACGATCCGGACCAGAAGGTTCGGTTCTGGGCGCGAAAGACACTGTCCTGGCTGGATGGTGAAAAGGAAAAAACCGCGCGGGCGGCATCGCAGCCGAAGGGCAGTGCTTCTGTTCCACCGCAGGAGCGGCTTGCGCGATAACCGGAAATGGCCGCCTGTCCTCCGGGTTACTGTTATGTCTATGCCTTTCCGGTCTTCTTTGTCATCTTGTGGATCGGGATATTCCATGTGGTCGCCCGTGTGGGTGGCTGGAGGCCACTGGCCGAACGGTACCGTGCGCGGCTGGAGCCAATGCGGGCCGAGACATTCCGGATGCAGAGCGGGCGGCTTGGCAGGTGGTGCGGCTACAACAACTGTCTCACGGTGAAGCTGGCATCTGCCGGCCTTTATATCGCCATGCCCTGGATATTCGGCTTCGGCCATGAACCGCTGCTTATTCCCTGGGATCGCCTGAAAGTCGTTTCACGAGGCAGGACTTTCGGTGTCGCATTCACGCAGTTCGAACTGACTGACCCACCGGGCTTTCTGCTGCTGCTGGCTGACAGGGTGATCGATAAGGCCCGCGAACTTGGTTATGTGAAAGACGATACAGGGAAAAGATGAACCAGGTCAGGGCGTTCCCGCCGGACTGCCATAACAGGCAATCATCCGGATGATTCGCCCATGGGCATCCAGTTCGGAGCAGTCGGCTACCATGGCTCCGTTTTCACGGCGATAGACAACGGTTACCGCATTAATTCCGATCAGTACGTCGATCAGTTCGAAGCGGATATCGGGTTTTCGCAGGCCCATGGCAAAGTAGTCTCGCAGGTTCGCCTTGCCGTGAAGCCATCCGTCGGGTGAACCCGTACGAACGGTTACCATGGGGGAGCATATCCTCACGTTGTCGGCATAGTGTTCGAGGATTCCGTCGAGATCCCGGCGGTTCCATGCGTCGATCCACTGACGTGCTGACTCGCGTAATTTCCCGATACTGGGTTCCATGCGAGGAACTATAGGGGCCGGAACAGGAAGGGGCCAGATGTCAGGGTACTGTTGGTGCAGCGGGGATTGGCTGAACTCCTCGCCGGCCGGCTCCGTAATGTCTCAGCCACCGGTAGTGGGATCGGGCTCCGGCCAAGATGGTCTCAAACTCAGTATAGGGGATGCCAAACTCTGCGGCAGTCTGCTTAACGATGGGGGCGATGTCAGGATAGTGGACATGGCAGATCCGCGGGAACAGATGGTGCTCAATCTGGAAATTGAGCCCACCACAGAACCAGTTGGACAGATGCGGATAACGGGTTCCGAAATTGGCGGAGGTCCGCACCTGGTGCGCAGCCCATGATTCGTGGATATGACCATCGGGTCCGGCCGGGCGTAAGGCAGTACCCTCGACCATGTGCCCCATGGCGAACACGTTGGCGAGTGCAGCGCCGGCGGCCAAATGCATGACGACAAATCCGGTGATGATCTTCCAGACCGGGAGATCGAGAACGAGTGCCGGAATTACCAGCATCATGAAGTAGTAAACGAGCTTTCCGCCGAAAAGGATAAAGTATTCACGTCGCGGCGGTCGTGAAGGCTTCTGGTAGATCAGGAGTTTTTCCTCAAAGAAGTGGCGGTAGTCCTTCTTCGTCACCCACATGAGAGTCGAGAGGGCGTAGAGGATATAGGCATAGAGGTGCTGGTACCGGTGGAATGGTTTCCATGGCGCCTCGGATGAAAACCGGAGGGCTGGCACAGTGCTCAGGTCACCATCGGCGCCAGGTATGTTGGTGTAGGTGTGGTGAACGATGTTGTGGGAAATGTTCCAGTTGTAGACGTTCGCCCCGATCATCGTGAACGAATGTGACATGATCCGGGTGAGCAGACGTCCAGACGAATAGCCGCCATGTATGGCGTCGTGCCCGACATTAAACCCGATTCCGGCAGTGAACAGCCCCATGCCGACGCAAAGTCCAAGCAGAACCGGCTCGCTGAACTGGCCTGACAGGATGGCCAGATAGCAACCAAGCAGTCCGCCGATATAGAAACAAGTCTTTGCCAGCATGAGTCCGTTCCAATGGCGGGACTTCCCGCTGGCCCTGAAGTAGGCATTGATACGGGCCTTGACGGCTATGGTGAACGGGTCGTTTTCAGGTGCAACGAAAGAGATTTTGGAATGTGGAGGCATGGTCCCGCAGGTCGCTTTCAGTGTTGGCAGCAGCCAGCCACACACCCGCTCCGGCCATTACTGGCCAGCAGCGCCCATGGGTAACCGGATTAATGGGGAGAACTATGGCGGGGGTACGCGGATTTGCCTAGGGGAGTATCCTACAAGGCACAAATGTTTCACACACTTGGCAGGATGGAGAGAGTGGAGGTGCCGGAAGCCTGACGTGGCTGGATTCAGGCGCCGACCAGAGACCTGACGGCATTGATGAGCGTATCGACTGTGGCCGGCTTCTTGAGGAAAAGATCGGCCCCGGCCGCCATGGCCTTTTCGCGCACATCGGCACCGGTATAGACGAGAACCTTGACGTCACGGCCCCAGTCCGAGCCTTTTACCAGTCTCACCCCATCGGTCCCATCCTGGCCGGGCAGATGATGGTCACAGATGAAAACCTGCGGCTTTTCCCGGCGAACGGCCAGCATGGCATCCCCAAGTCTGTTGTAGGTTTGGACCTGTGCGTTTGGAATCAGCCGGATCGCCTTCTTGATATAGGCGATGGTGATCGGGTCGTCTTCGCAGGCAACGATGGTTAGGGGCTTACCGTCCATGATGGTGCGGCCGATTTGACCATTGAGTGTGATTTGCGTCAATGGAAAAATCGTATTTGAATGGAGCACTTGAGTGAAAATATAAAATATATAGTAATTTCAAGTAGTTATATATGCGTAAAACATTGGGCCGATAGCTGACCACACATCAGTCATAATGACATTAATATCATCATTTTAACAATTTTCGGATTTTCGAGACTCTAGGGTCTCCCAGCGGGTAATCAGGTCTTCCAGGTTTTTCCGGCCGGTATCCAGTTGATCCATCAGCGGCCGGATTTCTTCGCCCCGGCCACTGTAGAGGGCCGGATCCTCTAGCCGTTTCTCCAGTTCCGCAACGCGTATTTCCGCTTCCGCTATTCTCTCCATGATGCCGTCCAGCTCAATGCGTTCAGCGTAGGTGAGTTTTTTCCCTGCACCAGCCAGAGAGGCCCTCACTGGGGTGGGGGCTGCCGGCGATGAAGGCGGCATCGGATTAGCCGACGCCGCCAGACCCAGAACCCGCCGCCGGTAATCAGACCAGTTGCCCGGGTACAGCACCGCCTCGCCGCCATCTTCGAATGCCAGAATCGATGTAGCCACCCGGTCCAGAAACCACCGGTCGTGGCTTACCACCAGCAGCGCCCCGTCAAAGTCGATCAGTGTGCTTTCGAGAGCAGCGAGTGTTGACGTATCGAGGTCATTGGTGGGCTCGTCCATGACAATCAGGTTGGGCCGTCCGGCAAGCAGTTTCGCCAGTGCCACCCGCGCCCTCTCGCCGCCGGAAAGCAGCCCCACCTTAAGTCTCTGCTGACCGCCATCGAAGCGGAACCGGCCAAGATATATCTTGGCATCGGTCTCGCTTCCCCGGTTGCCGATGACGTTCTCCAGAACGGTTTCGTCCGGTTTCAGGGACGACCGGTTCTGGTCGAGATAGGCGATGATGGTATTGCTGCCCGTGACAATTTCGCCGCGTGCAGGAGTGGTATCGCCAAGCACAGCCCGGAGCAGGGTCGTCTTGCCGGCGCCGTTGGGCCCGACGATACCGATCCGGTCCCCGGCACACAGGCCAAGGTCGAGCGTCCGCACCAGTGTGCGGCCGCCAATATCGATTCCCACGGCACGGAGTTCCAGGATCGTCTTGCCTGAGCGTGAGGCCGTGACGGAAAAGTCGGCCGTCTGGGCCTCCCGCACGGGAACATTGCGGACGACTTCCTGAACGCGCTGGATACGGGCCTTCTGCTTGGTTTGGCGGGCCTTGGGCTGGCGGCGGAGCCACTCCAGCTCCCGGCGGAGAAAGTTCTGTCGCGTGGACTCGGCACGTTCTTCATGGGCAAGCCTCTCGGCACGGGCCTCAAGATAGAATTCGTAGCCGCCGTCGTAATCGAAAAGACGCCCGTTCTCGATCTCCAGCGTCCGCTGGGTTACCCGGTCCAGAACATAGCGGTCGTGCGTGATGAGCAGGAGTGCTCCCGGGTAATCCTCGATCAGGTATTTCTCCAGCCATTCGATTGTCTCCATATCGAGGTGGTTGGTGGGTTCGTCCAGAATGGCGAGCGTGGGGCGGGCGACCAGTATTCTTGCCAGTGCCACCCGGCGGCGTTCTCCTCCTGACAGGGTGCCACACAGGGCGTTGGGATCGGGAACTCCGAGGTGGCTCAGGGTTTCTTCGGCCCGGTGCATCAGGTCCCAGCCGCCCAGACGTTCGAGATCTGCAGCCGCATCAGCCTGTACCTGTACAAGCTTTTCCGTGTCGCCGGACCCAACCTCAATCTCCCGGCTGGCCGCTTCATGACGGCGGCGGGCGTGATCCCATTCCGCGAGCCCGGCCAGCACCGCTTCCCTCGCCGACAGGGTGGGATCGAGTGCCGGATCCTGCTCAAGATAAAGGGTTGTCGTCTCCCGACGCCGGCGTATTTCGCCGTGGTCTGGAGTTTCGAGCCCTGCCAGAATACGGGCCAGCGTCGACTTGCCTGCCCCGTTCAGCCCCACCAGCCCTACGCGTTCGCCGGCGTGGATACTTACCGACACGTCGCCAAGAACCTGGCGGGTTCCGTAAGTCTTATAGAGGGAAGTAGCGGCTACGACCGGCATGGCGGGATAGCGGATAGCGGCACCGGTGAGAGAAGATCAAGAAGCACAGGGAAGCCGGGCCTGGCGGGTCATCCCTTTTCGGCCGGGTAACCCAGTTTCCACCAGCTCTTCATGCCGCCCGAAAGCTGGGCGGCATTCTCAAACCCCGCCTTCTGGAGCAGGCGAACGGCTGGAATACTGCGATGGGCCGACAGGCAGATGGCAACGACGGGACGGGTCTTGTCCAGTTCGAGGTCCGTAAGCCGCTCCGGAAGCTCAGTAATAGGCACACTCACAGCGCCGCGGATCCTGCGATTTTTCCATTCCATTCTGGTCCGGACGTCAATGATCTGGGGCGTCCGGTGGCTTTCCAGAAGATGGTGCAACTCCACGGCGGATATTTCCGGCACACTGCCGAAGGGGATCCACCAGAACCGTTCCTTGAGGCCCATGGATGACGCTCAGGGCTCCAGCGTGAAATACAGGATCAGCACCGGGCCGGAATCGAACCGGTAGTTCATGCGTGCCAGGTACCGGCCCTCCCCGAGTGGACGGGCTTCGCCAAGGATTTTCCGTACCGGTGCGGGATTTCCGTCCACGTCATAGTCGAACTGGATGACGGGGCCGGTACCATCCAGAGCCTCTGCCTGTGCTATCCGGAACGAGGCGAACTCGGTAGAGCCGCCCAGCCAGACGTTCGATCCGGTGCCGTCACCAAACCGCTTTCCGCGCCAGGGCGATACGGGGCTGTTGACGATAGAGAGCAGGGCGGATCGGAGCGTTTCTGGAAGCGAGTCGAGGCCGGGCGTCGCCAGAACCTTGCCTGTATAGGTGCCGCTCAGATCGCCGGCAGAACCAGACGGTAACTGTGCAAAAATCCGGGCCAGTTCGGAAAGCGACAGGCCGGCAAGGGAAGAAATGTCGTGTCTTGTATTCACGGGAGAAAGTGCCTTGAAAGCTGGTGCAGATACCGGGCTCAGACCAGCAATCCGAATGAACAAGAGCCCGAACCATTTTCTACGACTACCAATAAAAATGTCAATGACTCCGGTGTCAGGGAAAAGTTCATGGTGCTCGCGACATACGAAAAGTCTTGAGCCCAAACAGGAACGAGGATGGCAAGAACTGGGGTGGCTCATCACCAACTGGCCGCAGCGGGCCGACCCGCCTGAAAAATGTCTCGAAAGCGATTTGGCCTTCGACGCGGGCGAGTGTGGCTCCAAGACAATGGTGGATTCCCATGCCGAACGAGAGGTGCTTGCCGGGCGGGCGGGTAATGTCGAACCGGTCGGGATCGGCAAAGACCGCTTCGTCGCGGTTGGCGGCCCCGGCCCACACCATCATCATGTCGCCGGGCCTGATGGTCTTGTCTCCGAGTTCCGTCTTCCGGATGCAGTAGCGGGGAAAACCCTGTATCGGGGCGTAATACCGTAGCGATTCCTCGATCGCATCGGGTATCGCCGCCGGTTTCCTGACAATATGATCCATCTCCTCAGGAAACTGGGTCAGTGCAAGGGCCGTGTTGCTGAGAAGATTCGTGGTGGTCTCGTTGCCGGCGACCATCAGCAGGACGCAGGTCGCCAGAAGCTCATCGGCTGAGAGTTTCTCGCCCTGCTGCTCAAGCTGGACAAGCTGGCTCACGAGGTCGTCGCCCGGTTCGCGGCGGCGTCTCGCAAAAATCTCCAGAAAGTAGTCCGTGAACTCCCGGCGCCACTCCATGTTTTCGTCACCGATATCGCCAGACATGATTTTCTGGACCGGAACGGAGACAAAGCCATCGGACCAGCGCTTGAAGTCGTGGCGCCGTTCGATATCAACGCCCAGAATCTCCGCGACCACATGGACCGGAAGAGGGATGGCGAAATCCTCTACGAAATCGAAGGTGTCCTTCTTCAGGATGCTATCAACCAGCTCGTCGGTCATCACCTGTATCCGGTCCTGGAGCTTTCGGATCGCCGTGGGAGAGAAGGCCCTTGTGACAAGCCCGCGCAGGCGTGTATGCCTGGGCGGGTCATTCATCAACATCAGATTGTCGACAAATTCCGCCGTTTGTCCCATGACCGGGACGAGCCGCTTGATCCGTTCCTCCCGCCGGTCGGGGGCGCCTGCCACCAGAAATGAATTGAGGGGACTTGAGGAGAAGTTTTCCGCCTCGCGGAGTGAGCGCACGCATTCCTCATATCCCAGGATGTGCCAGACGGGAAAAATCCCCTGCTGATGGACAGGGCTACGCTCCATCGCCTCACGATAGGCCTCGAAACGGGAGCATCCGGGCGGAAGCAGCAGTGGATTGAACTGCACCCGTATCTCTCCTTGCCACTCGCGGGGTACGTCCCCGGAAAATACGAGCTTACGCTCGTATTGTTGGCCACGTCGGGTTAATGTTCAATTCGCATTCGGAGAGGTTGGGCATGACGGTAAATACTGCCAGACCCCGCAAAAAACCCCAGCAGGCGCGTTCCCGTGAAACATTTGATGCAATTGTTAAGGCATCTGCTCGCATTCTGACAGAACAAGGCTACGACAACCTCTCCACGAACCGGATCGCACGGACTGCTGGAGTGAGTCCCGGCTCCCTCTACCAGTATTTCCCGAACAAGGAAGCCATCATCGCCGCGTTGCTGGATTCCCTGCTCGATCGGTTCGGTACCATACTCCAGAAACGTCTTGCAGAGGTGATGAACGAGCCACTTGAGACCGCAGCACACAAGATGATGCGGGCGCTCGTCGAGATGCTGGCGACCGTGCAGCCGAGACTCGTAAGGAATCTGGTGGAGCAGGTGCCGCGGGTAGGACGCCGCGGGATGATCGGAGCAGTACGCCAGCGGGGCAAGGATCTTGCCAGGATGTATCTGGGGGCACACCGCACGGAACTGCGGATCACCGACATTGATCTGGCAGCGTTCTTCGTGACCTCTCTCGCCGAGAATCTCACCTTCCGGATCGTCTTTGACCGCCCCCGGCACCTGTCGGCGGAATACTGTGCCGACGAAGCTGCCGACCTGATCGTCCGCTACCTCGCGAAGTGAGTGCCTGAATCCGGGAGGGTTTTGTTTAATCTGGATATCCATCCGGTTGCCGGTTGCTGCTTTGCTTTAAACATGTTTAATCTATTGAACCTGTTGCATTCTGTCGTTGCCGGGTGACTGGAGGGAGCAGAGATGGGCGAGTCGAACCTGAAGACCACCGACAACCGGTGCAAGGCGCCAACCGTACAGCAGATTCTCGACCGGGAGACCCGGCCAGTCCCTCCCGCCCTTCGTGAAACGGTGGCCGAAAAGATGCCGGCCGCCGACCTGCCAGTGGAGCGCTACACCTCGCGGGAGTTCCATGACCTCGAAATGGCGCGCATGTGGAACCGGGTATGGCAGATGGCTTGCCGGGAGGAAGATATTGCGAAACCTGGCGACTATCTGGTCTACGAGATCGGCGATCATTCAGTCCTGCTTCTCCGCACCCAGGATGGCGACATACGGGCCTATCATAACGTCTGCTTGCACCGTGGACGGCTGCTGAAAACGGGACAGGGCCATGCCGCCGCGATTCGATGTCCGTTTCACGGGTTCACATGGAAGCTGGACGGTTCGATTCATGAAATCCCCTGCCGCTGGGATTTTGCCCACAAGACAGACGAGGAGTTCCGGCTGCCGGAAGTGAAGACCGGCCTGTGGGGCGGGTTCGTCTTTATCAACCTTGATCCAGAGGCAAGGCCGCTCGCCGATTATCTGGACGTCGTGCCGCAACATTTCGAGCGGTGGGATCTCGGGAACCGGTACAAGTCGGCGCATGTCGGCAAGATCGTCGCCGCAAACTGGAAGGTCTGCGCGGAGGCGTTCATGGAATCATACCATGTGATCGCCACCCATCCACAGATCATGCCTTCCACGGCGGACGCCAATACCCAGTACGACGTCTATCCCGGCAAGCCGCACTTCAACCGGATGATCACGGCGATGGGGGTGGCGAGTCCGCACCTGGGCGGGGATGCTTACCCGGATGAGAAGATCCTCGACTCGATGATGGCGGAGTACGCCGGCCGGGAAGGAAACAAGATCAGTGTGAAACTGCCGCCCGGCCAGACCGCCCGGAGTTTCACGGCGAACATGCTGAGAGGGATGATCGGCGGCAGCAGCGGCTGGGATCTCAAGCAGGCTACCGACAGCGAGATGCTCGACGCGATCCAGTATTTCGTTTTCCCCAATCTGTTTCCCTGGGGAGGATTCTTCAACAACATTGTCTACCGGTTCCGGCCGGACGGGCACGACCCGGATTCCTGCCTGATGGAGGTGATGCTGCTTGCGCCGGTCCGGAAGGGCGGCGAGCGGCCACCGCCGGCAAAATACCGGCTTCTGGGTTCAGATGAAGCCTGGGCATCGGCCAAGGAACTGGGGCTTCTCGGTCCGGTATTCGATCAGGACATGAGCAATATTCCATTCGTACAAAAGGGGCTTAAAGCCGCCGTGAAGCCGGGCGTTACGCTCGGAAACTACCAGGAGAGCCGCATCCGGCATCTGCACAGGACGCTCGATGATTACCTGAAGGGTTGACCGACCTCACGTTACGGCGAGCGGGATTCCGGCCAGTAGGGGGCCTTGAGCTTTTTCTTGTTCACCTTGCCGGCGGCCGTGCGGCCCAGATCGGCAACGAAGTCCACCGATTTTGGGCATTTGTAGTGGGCGAGATTCGCCTTGCAGAAGCTGATGATCTCCTGGGCCGGGGGCGGTTTTCCCGGGTCTGCGGCCACCACGATGGCTTTCAGTTCCTCTCCCATCACCGGATGGGGAACCCCGATACAGGCGACGTCGTCCACCTGTGGATGACGAAGGATTACCGACTCTGACTCGGCGGGGTAGATGTTCACACCGCCCGACACGACCATGTCTGAGAACCGGTCGGTAATATAGACGAAGCCGCCGGAATCCACGTAGCCGATCTCGCCAAGAGTGAATATACCAGGTGCAAGATGCGCCGCGGCCGACTTGGCTGGGTCGTTGTGATAGACAATGCCCCGGCCGGTAGAGTCACGGAAGTAGAGCCTGCCCTCGGTACCGGGAGGAAGTTCCCTGCCCTGATCGTCGGTCACCAGCACGCTGAATGGCGGTACGGGTTTCCCCACAGAGCCGGGATGTTTCAGCCAGTCGTACGGCGAGATGGCGCAGGTCGTTCCGACTTCAGTCGCGCCGTAGGCCTCATAGAGAACCGGTCCCCACCAGTCGAGCATCCCCCGTTTCACGTCCACCGGGCAGGCGGAGCCCGTGTGGAAGACAAACTTCAGGCTGCGGGTATTGTATTTCTTCCGGATATCCTCCGGCAGCGCCAGCAGGCGGATAAAATGGGTCGGCACCAGAACCGAGCTTTCCACTTTATAGTTATCAATGGCCGCAAGGACCGCTTCAGCGTCAAACTTCGGAAGCACGACGACCGGCTTGCCTCCGCCCAGCACCCGGACGCCTGTGAGAGGCCCCGTATGATAGAGCGGGCCTGCAACCAGATGCGTTCCGAACAGGGCAAAGGGAGCCCGGGCAAGGCGCTCCAGATGTTCCTCCACGGTCGCACCACCTGCGAACATCGTCGGCGGCAACTCCGTGCCTTTCGGCCGCCCGGTGGTGCCGGACGTGTACATGAAATTCGCCCTGGGAGCATGGTCCAGCGGAGGTGGCTGGGTAGACGCCCGATCCAGCCAGTCATTCCAGTGGACGACCCCCTCTGCAGGCTGGCAACGCCAGCCGATGACGAGGGGGATCCGGGCGAGCCGGGCGGCCTCGAGCCCCGTCCGGGCCGTTTCCGGACCGACGAACAGCACCGTCGAGCCGGAATCCTCCAGGATGTAGGCAAGCTCCGGGGCCGTGAGATGGAAGCTCGCCGGTACGGTTGATGCACCGCCAATAAGGCCACCCAGATGCGCTAGCAGCGTTTCCGCCGAATTCTGGGCGAAGATGGCCACGCGACGAACCGGAGTTGGGTCCAGCGCCAGCACTCCGTTGGCGATACGGTTCAGAATCCGGTCGATATCGCTCCAGTTGAACTCCTGAAGGTGGTCCCGGAGTGCAATCTGGTCCGGATTCGAGATTGAACGGGCGGCAGCGAATGAAGGCATGGTCATTGTTCCATGGCCGGACAGTCTTCCCAATCACATCAGGACGTGCGGCTTGCCGGTTGCCGGCGGGCTGGTTTTTCAGAATAGGCATCGGCCTGCACGGTACGGATCCGTTTCTCCAGCACTCTGGCCGCCGGACCCGCCGCAACTCCCCGCAGCATGAGGCAGGAACCGTACAGCATCGAGGCCGGCAGGGCCTTGTCGCTGAGATAGCCACTCTCCCACTGGAGCGCACAGATGATGAGATGGCTGGCGACCTGTTCTGACAGGATACGGGGATCGACCCATGCCTCGATTTCGCGGGATGATTTCATTTCATGGAGGGCGTTTTCGATGTCCCGTGCAAGAGCACCGGCGATCATCTCGCTCACCTCCCGCATCTGCCCGGAGTTCACAAACACATCGAGGACGGCCCGGGAGTAGCGCGACAGTCGCAGCATTTCCGAGCTGCACCGGGTGACAATGGATATCACCCTGTCAAGGCCCTTCGTGCGGGTTTCCCGGTCTATCGTCTTGAGAAGGGTCGAGAACTGTCCCTGCATGGACCGGGACAGTAGTTCCGCCTTGTCTCCGCAAAGGTTGTAGAGCGTCGGAACCGACACCCGGCTCGCTGCTGCGAGATCCCGCATGTTGACCCCTTCATAGCCCCGCTCGGCGATCATTCGCCGGGCGGTTTCCATGATCCTGTCGATCCGTTCCTGCCGCTGATTTTCCAGAAGACCCATGCCGACGCTCCTGTAATGGTCCGGGGATTTTCCGGATAAACCATATTGCGTTTAACATTTTAAACGTGTTAAAGCCAAGAGCAGGCCTGCCGGGAGGAAAGCATGGATCTGAAACTGAAGGGCAAGAAGGCGATCGTGACTGGGGCCAGCCGTGGCATCGGTCGGGCCATAGCCGAAACACTCGCGGCCGAAGGTGCCGACATCGCTGTCTGTGCCCGCAACGAGGCGGGACTCAAGACGGCTGCAGAGAGTCTTGCCCGCCATGGCGGGAGAGTGTTTACCAAATCCGTCGATGTAAAGGATGCAAAGACGCTGAAGACCTGGATCGCCGAAGCCGCCGGACAACTCGGTGGAATCGACATCCTGGTGCCGAATCCGACTGGTGGAGGAAACCCCGGAGAAGCCGCCTGGCAGGCGAATTTCGAGACCGATCTCATGGGGAGCGTGAGATGTTTTGACGCTGCGCTGCCGTTTCTCCTGAAAAGTGGCGAGGCCAGCGTGGTGTTCATCAGCAGCACGGCGGCAGTCGAGTATTTCATGGCCCCGATCCCCTACAGCGCGCTCAAGGCGGCCCTGATTACCCATGCCAAGGGCCTGTCCCAGATGTACGCGGCAAAGGGGATCCGTGTGAACTGCATTTCACCCGGTCCGGTGATCTTCGAGGGCGGGCAGTGGGAAATGATGAAGAAAGGCATGCCGGCGTTCTATGAACAGACCGTCAGGCAGTGCGCCATCGGCCGCATGGGTACACCGGAAGAGATCGGACGGGCCGCCGCTTTTCTTGCAAGTCCCGTGGCGAGTCTTGTCACTGGTATCAATCTGGTCGCCGACGGCGGTTTTACGAAACGCGTGGCATTCTGAGCCCGGTTTCAGGGAGCGGACAGCATGGGCACAGATCCCGAGTTCACCACAATCCGTTATGATTCCCCCTCTGCCGGAGTGGCCCGGATCACCCTGGCCCGCCCAGAGACCCGGAACGCCCAGAGCAAGAAGATGCTCTATGAGATCAATACCGCGTTCGACCTGGCAGCGCATGACAAGGACGTGAAGGTGATCGTCCTCGCCGCCGATGGTCCGCACTTTTCTTCGGGACACGATCTTCGGGACAATACGCCCCTGACGTCGTTCACTCCGGTCACGAACTGGGGCGGCTTCGACCTGCCGGGAGCCGAAGGGTACATGGCGCAAGAGGAAGAGATTTATCTCGGTCTTTGCTGGCGTTGGAGAAATCTGCCGAAGCCGACGATCGCCCAGGTGCAGGGAAAGACGATTGCCGGCGGGCTGATGCTGATCTGGGTCTGCGACCTCATCATTGCCAGTGATGATGCGACGTTTTCAGACCCGGTCGTCGGTTTCGGCGTGAATGGTGTCGAGTATTTCGCCCACCCCTGGGAAGTCGGCGTTCGCAAGGCGAAGGAAATGCTCTTTACCGGGGATCCGGTCACAGCTGCCGAAGCGAAGGCGCTTGGCATGGTGAATCAGGTGGTACCGAGGGATGAACTGGAAAAGCGGACGCTTGAACTGGCCTCGAAGATCGCTTCCCGGCCCAGCATGGGGCTCCGGCTGGCCAAGCAGTCGGTGAACCAGACCCAGGATGCTCAGGGCCTCTGGACGGCGCTGCAGGCGGCGATGTCGCTCCAGCAGCTTGGCCATTCCCACAACATGCAGGTGCACAAGCTGCTCATCGACCCGCGAGGGATGATGAAAACTCCGCCGAAATAAGTTCATGAAAGACCTCACCGGAAAGGTTGCCGTTATAACGGGTGCCGGTAGCGGGATCGGCGAGGCCGTGAGCCTTGAGCTGGCCCTTCGGGGTTGCGATGTCGCCCTTGTGGATATCAATGAAACCGGTCTCGAATCGGTCCGCCAGCGTGTCGAGGGACTTGGCCGAAGGGCGTCAGTCCACCGGATGGATGTCTCCAGGCGGGACGAGATGGAAAAGCTCCCCGGAGCGGTCCTTGGTGAGCACGGGCAGGCCGATATCCTGGTGAACAATGCCGGCGTCGCGCTGCTGGGCGGTTTCGCAGATCACACGATCGAGGACTTCGAGTGGGTCATCGGCGTCAACCTGTGGGGCGTGATCTATGGCTGCAAGTTCTTCCTGCCGCTGCTTGAGAACCGGCCTGAAGCACACATCGTGAACATTTCGAGCATAGCCGGTTTCATGCCCATCGCCGGCATGCCGGGTTACGTACTGACCAAGCACGCCGTACGGGGATTTTCGGAGACACTGCGCGCCGAACTGGCATCGAAACATATCGGCGTCACCTGCGTCCATCCCGGTGCCGTCCGGACGAACATTCCCGCCGCCGCCCGCTACCGGGGCAAAGCCACCACGCTGAAAGACCGGGGCAGGGGTCTAGTGGCAAAGTTCGGCGTGAAGCCGGAGTTAGCCGCCCGGCAGATCGCGGATGCCATCCAGTCTAACGAACCCCGCCTGCTGATCGGTCCGGACGCCAGAGTCCTCGACGCCCTCTCGCGCCTGATGCCCAAGGCCCCTGGCACGCTGATGGGATTATTCGGCAAGTAGCTTGCGACAGGAGATGCCGGGCTCGAACCGGCGACTCGCTGATTAAGAGTCCGGCACTGGCATTCCGCGAACTGCGGCCAGAAATATCAGTAATTCTCAAGGTTCGTAGAAGTTCGTAGGTTTCCGGGCAAAAAAGCAAAGCCATGTGCGCCCGGCGAACCGAGACGACGAAAAGATGTTCGCTGGTCTTGATCGCTTTACAGACAGCCACCAGCGGCTTTGCGCCACGTCCGATAACGACGAGGTGGAGAGGTTTTTCTCCGGCGGCTATGGCGAGCGGGGTTTCGCCGCATATCGAGCGCCTGTTCGCCTGAATCGGCTGGTTCTGAAAAATGTTTGCCAGGCACGGAGTTTTATCCGGAAAACTTCTTCGGCTTCATCTGCCAAACTTTACTCCTGATCCTCCCCAGGCATTCATGAAACCGGTTCTATTTAAGACCGGGAATGGGATTAAGGGACCATTTGTATCCAAAGGCTGTGACGGTGGTCGTTTAGACAAACTTGTCTGATGGATTTGGGCGCAATTTGGGAGACGACCTCCTGGCCACAGGTACTTCTGGAGTTTTCCCGACTGTTTCCAGAACCATTCTGACGAAGCTCCTGTCGATTTCGTTCAGCTTGCGGTAGTCGCCAATCAGTTTTTGCTCGAGATTCCGGCTGATTTTAGGGAGTGATGAATCGACGAGCTTCCCCTCGCAGATGGCAGCGTTTTGGAGATAGTCCGGCCGGTCATCGCCGCTGTCCAGCAGCCAGTTGAGGTCGACGTCGCAGGCGCGTCTTATCCGGCCGAGCGCCAGCCAGCCGGGTTCGGCAAAACCGGATTCCCATTTGGCAACAACCACCGCCGTTACTCCGGCCATGCGTCCAAATTGCTGGGGAGTGAGTCCGAGTTTGGTCCGGAGTTGATAGATCTTTTCGCCTTGCGCTGGGGTCATACGGGTATTCCTTTCTGGCTTGCCGAAGGGGAAAAACGGAACATCAGCAGATGCTTTTCCAGTTCAAACTCCAGTTCCTGGATTGACCGCCACTGCCGGCGGCAGAACGAGTGTCTCTCTTCCGGCGTCAGGCGGAAGAAGGTGCCGTAGCTGGCTTCGAGCCGGGAAAGAATGAGATCCAGATGGACCGATATGTTGGAAGCCCGTTGCAGCGGACTGCCCAAGGCGAAGAGGGGAGCTTCCTGAAGATTGATATCCGTACCGCCGAAGAGGCCGTATCCAATCAGATCGTTCCGGTCCATAGCAGTAACGAGCAGGAGCTTGGCTCCATCTGAGACACAGGCGGAAACCGTGGTTTCCAGATGTTCGGCACGGGCCTGCTCCGCCAGCCGGATGACAATCATGACATCCCTGAGGTTCCGTTCTTCCTTCAGCAACCGGACCGCATCCTCGCGGCCGCCATCCAGTTTTGCGACCAGTTCAGCCGTGAAGACCAGGCTTCGCCGGACCTGTTTGGCAAGGGACTTGATGGAAATCGTATCGAGATATCCTGTTGCGGAAAGGATCACCACTGGTTCAGCCGCGAGAGAGGTGGTCATCCTGTTTATCACCTCGATCTCCCGGGCAGAAGAGACGGGCCACGGAGAGGCTACAGGCTCGGCAAAGCCGATAACTTCCGTCCATCCGGTCAGCAGGAGGTTTTCATCCAGGGTTTCCGGAGAATGGGCGTAATGGCTCGCCAGTTTCTCGACACGCTGCCGGTCACCGGGTTTGTATAGAAAATCCACGGCTCCCGGGGTAAAGCTGAGTCCGTCTCCGGCTCCTGCGTAGGCAAACTGCCGGCCTCCCATCACTCCCTCCAGTTCTGAAACGAGAGCATGAATGTCTGGCAACTCAAGCAGGCCCTGTTCCAGATCGGCGAGTTTCCGAAGCAACCGGGAACGCCCGTTTGGGAACAGCCGGCCTGCCATTGCAAGCAGATCCGGCAGCCGCTCTCCTGCAATGACCCAGGCGCCGCCGCAGGCGGGAAGCAAAAGCAGGGCAGGGCCAACCAGATAGTACCGGTTATCTCCGTAGAGAATGGGCAGGACCAGGTTGGAAGTGATGGTGAAAAACGTCCAGAGGATCAGGGAAACAACCAGAACGAGAAACCGGTTCTGGGCTCTCCAAGGTGCCTTGGGCCAGTCACGTATGACGACGGCAACCAGAAACAGGAGTATTCCGGCATCGAAAGACAGCGGGACAATTGCGAATGGTCCGTAGACAAAGGATGGGGGCATGGTCGTCCGGTCGATTCCGGAGATCACCGAGCCGCCAAACAGGGCGAATGAGTGGGCGGCGATGGAGGCCAGAAACAGCAATGCTGACAGTGACCGGGAGGCGTCTGTAGCCAGAAGGATTCTGCGGACGAGCAGGATCATCGCGGGGAAGCCGATGCTGGGGCCTGCATAAGCCAAACGGGTGGCCCAAAGGGCTGCCCGGTCAGATGGGGCCAGATCGATCATGGCGATGGCCATGAGATAAGTAGACGCCGCAACGACTCCCAGAGCAAACCAGCGTGCCTCGGCCCGGTCGTGAGCAAACCTGTAGACATAGCCCGCCAGCGGAATGAGGGAGATTCCAAGCAGTAGCAGGATGGCTGATTGGAGGTTCACTGCCTGCCTATCTCCTCAATGATGCCAGTCCGTTAGCGATCCACATACCGGCGTTTGATGGTCGTGCCGATTCCCAGTTCACCCGGTCGGACTACCCTGACTTCCGGACTGGTGGCTGCCGGGTTATGAGCCAGCGATTCACGGAAATCTATGTTCACTTTCGCAAGATAATCGCATATCCGCTTGCCCGCAACCGTGCTGACATCAGGGCCACCCGTTGTCTCATCCCCGAACATTTCCAGATCGATTTCGAATCGCACTTCTCCGGAACTGTTTTCCGAACGGCGTAGACGGAAGCCGCGGACCAGGGGAGCCAGCTGATGATCGGTCAGGATCGCCTCGTGCACCTGGTCGGGATAAACATTCGCACCGTCAATGCTGATGGTCCCGTCGAGACGGCCGAATATGTAGACGAACGGAAACTTCAGGGAACCTGATGCTGGCAGGTCGAATCCGAACTCCCTTGCCGTGTTTACAATCCGGTCAAATGGGAGGATATCCCCTTCGTCTCCGATATCGTAACGGATGCGGGGCTGGTGCGCTTTCAGATTAGTCACGGTGCAGACGAGGGTCCTGCATTCTCCGTCGTGGCGGCGGGTTTCCAGAAAGAACTCTATCGGATTATATTGGCCGAAAAACACCGGAATCCGCTCTGTCTCCAGAAGGGCCCGGCGGAACTCAGGGTTTTCCTCCAGTATTTTTCTGGCCACGAGGGCGAGGGTGGTTTCGTATGCAACGCCGAGATCAAGATCCGAGGCACCGTATGAAGACACGATCCGGGCACCCGATCCCAGATTCACTTCAAGATAACGTCGCCATCCGGCCGTATAGCCTTCGCCGCCATGCAGGATATCGATGGTATATGGTTTCAAATCAAACCCCACCCGTTCCGTGGCGGCCCGGACAAGTTCCCTCAGAAACGGCGGATACCCGGCGATAATGTAACGGTAACGGCGGCCGAAGTACTCGAGGGAATCCAGAATACGCTCTTCTTCCGGGCCGATATTCTTGACGAGTGCCACATGGCGGGCGAGCACGGTTAGCTTGGTTGACGTCGCCCAGGCACCTTGACTGAAACCGTTGAGCAGAATTACCGGGCGGTCGTCACCGGGACGGCCAAAGAGGAACCGGTAGATGAACCGGGCACCGTTTGCGAGCCGGTCTTCCTCCTCGCGGCAACGGGTCCAGTTGGTTGGGATTCCGCTGGAACCGCTCGATTCATCGATGAGCCCTTCCCGCGGAAGTTCCCGGTGGATGCACCTGTCTTCGAGCGGGAACGCCTCGACATAGTCTTCCTTGCTGGTGAACGGAACCTGATCGAGATCCTTCGGTAGATTGTGTCCAGTAAAAGCCGGTACCAGTTTTATCGCACGTTGCGCGGCTGCGAGGGCCTTGCGCCTGCCAAGAGAGAGCAGCAGTTCCGGATTTGCCGTGGTCAGGAACGCTTCCAGTGCTTCTGTGTGGCGGAGCAATTCCTGGAGCAATCCATCCAGGTGTTCCGGATCCAGCGCCTGAAGCAGATGGTCTGGGAACAGATGGCCGATCAGTTCGGGAACTTCAGAGAGTCCTATTGCGATGGAAGGGTACAATTCCGGTGAAAGCGATTTGTTGAGGATCTTTCCTATCCGGACCGGTTCCAGTTCGTCGAGAATGCTCCGTTCGCCACCGATCTGTTCCGCTGATCTGGCGAGCAGCCGGACCAGTGCGCCGGTTTCTGCCGGGCGCTTGAACAGTTCCCCGAGTACCCGGGCGAGATCCTCGCTGGAAAGCAGAACCTTTTGGGTCAACTCCGGTGGTGCGCCCAGGTCTTTGGAATGGCGCAGGGCGAATCCCCGGACCTCGTAAAACCGGCGGACCGCTATTCTTGCTAGTGAGAACGGAACAGGTACGTCCTGAATTCCAAGATCGCTATATAGCCCTTGGATGACAAACTCCATGGCTTTTTCGAAACAGGGATACGGACGGAGCTGGTGACAGGCATTCTCAAGGCGGAGCAGCCGCCGGACGCGGCCTTCACGGCGTGCCAGGGCAATGAATTCGTCCATCTCTTCCTGCAGGAAGTAGTCATCCTTGCCGCCGGATATGAAGGTAAGCGGAATCCCGACTTTGGCGTTCGACTGCAGATTCGCCTCAAGATCATAGCGGCAATCAAAAGTGCCACGAATGGCATTCCAGATGCCGGAGAAGGCGTTGACCGGCACTCCTTCGAGCATCGAGGCCATCTGGCTCCGGTCGATTCTGGAGGTGTTGGAGAGTCGGTCTGCCAGCAGCTGATACCGCCGGGCCGTCTCTCGGTCTTCGCCTTCTTCGGCTTTGCGGGCGGCAATTGCCCCGCAACAGGCGGCCCAGCCGGGCCGTGACTTCATCCGAAGTGCCCAGGCGATCGATACGAGGTCGTAGTAGTCGCGTTTGACCTTGTTCCGGACGAATGTCGGGTAGTGGGGAACGAAGGACAGAAGGGCAAGCGCATCGAAAGTTTGGTGTTCGGCCTGGGACAGAAATGCCTGTGTGGCCCCGATGGACATGGCCACACAGGCAACACGGGTATCGATCTGGATGTCTGGCTGCCTGTTCCGGCAGAGCGTATGGAACTGTTCTGACCTGAGATACCGGCCCCAGTAGGTGCATTCCTCTCCCGACAGATACATGTCATCGAGATTGCCGGGAGCTTCGTCACCTGTGGACCGGAATGCAGGCCGGAACACGATAAATCGGTTTTGGGCCGTGAGAGCCTCTGATACGGGCCCAAGTTCCTCTTTCGGACGTCCGAATACTGGCGGCACGAGAACCGGAATCAAGGGCCCGTCCGCCATTTCCGGTATATCCAGCAGTGCGGTAGCCGGATTTCCGTCGGGATTGGCCAGCGTTAATGGTATGGCCGCCAGTCCGGGAAAGGGTCCGTTAACACTCTGGTCGAAAGGCATCGAACCCTCCATCGCGGGGAAGTGCGGTTGAGGGGACAAGCTCAAAAAGGATGCCGTGAATGTCTCTTTTTGTAACTATCTGGAAGTAATACAGATTTCGGGTTTATATATCTCTCCAGATCATCCAAAATATCCACTTCTGGGCGATGTTGTTGTCCTGCCTGACGGTTTTTCGTCGAAGGATTTCTTTGTGCTGTTTGTGGGACAGAGCCGGTCACTTGAAATATCGGCCAACCGATGGGCCGGAATGCGGGGCGAGCCCTTCCGTTCCCTTCGCGAAGTGCTGAATCCGCTACCCGTCCATCCGGGCGAAATCTGGGTCTGCATCCTGGAGCGGGAACAGGATATTTCCGGTTCTCTGGTCGAGGCATTGAGAATTTCGCCGGGACTCGCCTGCCTGTCTCATGAGGAAATGGCACTGGCCCGGCGGGCTCTTGATGTGGGGTTCAGGGACTATCTGTGCATCCCAACGGCCGAGTCTGTTCTGTTCCGGCGGCTGGATGCATTGCACAACTGGAAGCACCGGCCGGAACCCGTGAAGGTCCACCTGACCGATGAGCTCCTTCAGGCGGCGGATATTCTTGTCCGGAAAGAAGATCTGGACCCCAATGTGGTTGCCGCGATTGAAACTGTGGCACCGTTTCCGACGACTGTTCTGCTTCAGGGAGAAACGGGGTCGGGAAAGGAAGTGGCCGCACGGATAATCCACGTTCTGAGCCAGAAGGCCAAGGGGCCGTTTGTTTCAATCAATCTTGCCGCCATGCCCAGGGATCTGGTGGAGAGCGAACTGTTTGGCCATGTGCGGGGTTCGTTTACCGGCGCCACCCAGTCGCGCAAGGGGGCATTCTCGGTCGCACGCGGTGGCACGCTGTTTCTCGACGAGATCGGCGAGGCGCCGCTCGAAATCCAGGTGAAGCTCCTCAGGGCGATTCAGAACCGTGAATATCTGCCGGTCGGAGCCGAACGGGCCGAACGGAGCGACTGCCGTATCATTGCGGCGACGCACCGGAATCTGCTCGCAGAGGTTGAAGCTGGCCGCTTCCGGCAGGATCTGTACTACCGTCTCTCCGTCTATCCGGTTGAACTCAAGCCGCTTCGCGAGCGCATTGATGACCTGCCAATGCTTGCGAGAGCGATTGTTGAGAAGCTGAATAACCGGCTAGGGACGTCGGTCACTGGCATCGACAGCGAGGCGATCAGGCGGATGAGCGAATATGGCTGGCCGGGAAACGTCCGGGAACTGGAAAACGTCCTTGAACGGGCGATGATTACGGTCCAGTCAGGCCGGATACCGCCTGATGTGATCCACATCGACGCGGAAGCCGCCCGGCCATCAACCGTCAGCAGGACGGTTATTATCGAGGTAAAGGATTCTGACTTCGGGGGATCGTTCGATCTGGACCGGACATTGGCGGAATTCGAACTGGCTCTCGTTCGCAGGGCACTGGACCTGTCAGGCGGAAACCTGTCCCAGGCCGCACGGCTGCTGGGGATCCCCCGGACCACGCTTCACAACCGGCTGATTCGTTCCGGGGTCCGGGTTGATGAGGAGCCTAGTTGAACCGCCGGGCCCGGTTCCATTCCCGGGCCTTGTCGTTCCAGAGAGCAAAAACGGACTGGAAGAGCAGTTCTCCGTTGTATTCGTCGAATGCAGAGCAACGATCGAGAATTGCCGAGACCAGAACCTGCGGGGATTCGTGGTGGTCGAGTGCCTGGTCAATAAGACGGCCAACTTCTTCTCCGGAGAAACTGCATCCACAGGCTTCCAGCCATCTTGAGAGATCATTGAAGACTGAAGACGGGGTTTTCACGCTTACGGCCGCCTGCTTTCGGGCTCGCGGGAGTAATCACCGAAAGCCGTATACTCGTATAACATGGACCAACTGGTGCGGTGCCAGTCTCAACCTCACCCCAAAAACTGTACCTGCTCTCTGTGGGAAGGTCACAAGACCAGCCCCGCTTGCCAGCGAAAACGCTGTCCCAAAGTCATCCGCTCCCGTTTTTCAGGAGTTCGGGCGGTCTTGGCCGGAACCGGCCGTAATGGACCCATTCCTGCAATCTGACAGGGATACCGGGGGTTTAGCTGCCGGGGGAAGGTGTGGTGGGAGATGCCGGGCTCGAACCGGCGACCCGCTGATTAAGAGTCCGGCCCTTTAACCCTCTCCAGTTACGGGGAAACCGTCGTGCCAGTTCGTAGAAGTTCGTAGGTTTCCGGACAAAAAAGCAAAGTCATGTGCGCCCTGTGGGGGCATAAGGCTGATATGAGGCGGGGCAGGTGAGTGACCTTCCTTGTGCTCCGAGTGGCCGGTATTCGGAGGTGAGATCCTCCACCAAAAATTTCAGATCAGCCCGGTCAGGGATCCATAGGGAGAGTTCTTGTCTTTCCAAATCTGTACCGACGTCCGTGGAAACCGCGCTTCTTCATTATTCTGATGATGATACCTGTCATATCGTGAGCCGCGGGGGTGTCGGTAACTAGGAAGTCCAAGCCGGTATTTTCTGTGGATATTTCATCTGTAGAGGTTATTGCCGGGAGTGCATTTGGAGAGAGGCGAATGGGCACAGACTTCGAATTCGATCCTCTCCTGATCGAGACGGCGATCGAATTGCGAATCCGGTCTGCTGTCGACCGGCTGGCTCACCGTCTTGAATCCGATTTTCGCCGACAGGCCGACAGGATATATGCAGAAACGGCGGTAGACGCGGTACGTGAAGCGAAATTCAGGACTGTATACCACTCATTATTCGAGAAACTCGGGTATCCCGAAGTTTTTCAGGAATCCCTGGCGGACTTTCCGCTCATCACGAAGCGGCTCAGGAAAATCGTCGTTTTCCAGGCACGCCAGTCTGGAGACGAGGGGGCAGATCTCCCCGGGAACCAAGACGCCTCCGCGGGAAACAATCAGGCAGCACTGTACATAACAGCTGGAAGCCTGACTGACGGCGCAAAACTGGACTCATTTCTCAAGTTCAGCTGGCTTCAGCTCCAGGACCTTGTAAATCCGGAGTTTGTCTATACCGGTGATGCGGTGTTTGCTGGCCGGCACCCGGCAGAAGTCCAGCAGCTCACCCGTGCATACTCACTATTGTGGGCCCTCTACGCAGATTACCGCATGCGGAAGGCGGGCTGGGCAGCCACAGATAAATATGCCGAGCGTCTTTCCGTGTTGGACCAGTTGTCAGGGGGGCAGGCGGCCGAATTCCAGCCGTGGCTGGACGCACACCGGACGATCACACATGAGCATCTTGCCGAGGCTGCAAGAGGACTCCAGCAGCAGCGGCGCCGGCTGCGAAGCGGGGCTATTTGTGAGTGTGGATTCTGCGGTTTCCCTGCGGCCGAGTTCGTCATGACCGGCGATATCCCGGACAAGGGCATCCTGAAAGACGCAATCGGGACATTTTACCCCGATGTTCACGGCGCCATCTGTGGCCAGTGCCAGGAACGGCTTGAAATCATGATCACAACTGCGGGAGCTGGTCATGCCAGCCAGCACCAGGAGTCACGGCAAGAGGAGACTTCCCTTGGGAACTGATATTTTCCGCCGCAAATTTCTTAAAGGTGCTGCCGCCGGTACGGCTGCGGCGCTCGCCTCACCACGGTTCTCTTTTGGATTTCTCCAGCCCACGGACATTGCCAATCCGCTCAGGCACTATCCGTCACGGGGATGGGAAAAGGTCTACCTGGACCAGTACCGGTACGATTCCCATTTTTCATGGGTATGCTCGCCAAACTGCACGCACGAGTGCCGGATGCGGGCGTTTGTCCGGAACGGCGTATTTATCCGGGCGGAGCAGAACTACGACAGTCACCGCATCACCGATCTGTACGGAAACCAGGCGTCCCACGCATGGAATCCGCGCGGCTGCTCGAACGGGTTTACGTTCCAGCGCCGGGTATACGGTCCGTACCGCCTGAAACACCCCATCATCCGGAAAGGTTGGAAAGAATGGGCAGATGACGGATTTCCCGAACTCACCGAAGCGAACAAGACCAAATACAAGTTCAATGCGCGCGGCCAGGACCAGTTCATCCGGGCCTCGTGGGATGAAGCCTATACCTATGCCGCCAAGGGGATGATCCATATCGCCGGGAAATACAGCGGCGAAGAGGGTAAAAAGCGGCTCCTGGATCAGGGCTATCAGCCGGAAATGCTGGAGCATTGGGAGGGGGCCGGAACGCGGCTGTTCAAGTGTCGCGGGGGCATGGGGCTTCTGGGAGTCATTGGCAAATACGGCATGTACCGGTTTTGCAACAGTCTGGCCTTGCTTGATGCAAAGGTCCGGAAAGTTGGGCCGGAAAAGGCCAAGGGCGGGCGTGTCTGGTCGAACTATACCTGGCATGGTGACCAGGCGCCGGGCCACCCGTTCGTTCACGGTCTCCAGGCGGCCGACTGCGACATGAACGACATGCGGGTCACCAAGCTGCACATCCAGATCGGAAAGAATCTCGTCGAAAACAAGCGCGCCGACAACCACTTTTTCATCGAGTGCATGGAGCGCGGCGCCAAGATAGTGACGATTACCCCTGAATATTCGCCGCCGGCAACAAAATCGGACTACTGGATTCCGGTCCGGCCAGCCAGTGATACAGCGCTTCTTCTCGGGATCACAAAGCTGCTGATCGACGAAAAGAAATACGACCCGGCGTTCATCAAGCGGTTTTCGGATTTCCCGCTGCTGGTTCGTGCCGATACGCTCAAGCGCCTTCAGCCGGCGGATGTAATTCCAGGATACAAGCCCAAGGACCTTTCGGACTCTCCCTCCATGAAGGAACAGGGCCTGACCAGAGAGCAACGTGAGACGCTCGGTGATTACATGGTCTGGGATATGAAAGCCGGCGCAGCTGTCCCGGTGAGCCGTGACGATGTGGGCACACGCTATGACAGTCTTGGCATTGATGCCGCACTTGAAGGGAAATTCAGGATAAAGCTTCTCGATGGGAAAACGGCCGAAGTTTATCCTCTGTTCGAACTCTACAAGCTTCACCTGAAGGATTACGACCTGGATTCGGTCCATGAGATTACCGGTGCTCCCAAGGAACTGGTGCGGCGGCTGACCAATGACATTGCCACCATCAAGCCGGTGGCGATCCATGTAGGAGAAGGACTGAATCACTGGTTTCATGCCACGGAGATGAACCGGGCGGTCTATCTGCCACTGATCCTTACAGGGAATATCGGTGAACCGGGTGCCGGAAGTTACACGTGGGCGGGGAACTACAAGGCTGCAATTTTCCAGGGGTCCAAGTGGTCAGGCCCCGGATTCAAGGGCTGGATAGGTGAGGATCCGTGGGAGCTGAACCTAGATCCCTCGGCAGATGGAAAGTCGATCCACGCTCATATGTATTCGAAGGACGAGGAACCCGGCTACTGGAATTACGGCGACAAGGCCCTAGTGGTTGATACGCCCAAATACGGCCGGAAATCATTCACCGGACACAGCCATATGCCGACGCCCACCAAGGTCATGTGGTTCACCAATGTCAACCTGATCAACAACGCCAAGTGGGTTTACGAGATGGTCCAGAACGTAAACCCGAATGTCGAATTGATCATGTCGACCGATATCGAGCTGAACGGGACGATTGAATACTGTGACATTGCATTGGCAGCAAATTCATGGGTCGAGGCGCAGGTGCATGAAATCACTGCCTCCTGTTCCAATCCATTCCTGCAGATATGGAAGGGCGGGCTGGCTCCGGTTTATGACACCCGCGACGATGCGCGAATCCTGGCGGAGATGTCGAAGAAGATAGGAGATCTCGTTGGAGAGTCGCGGTTTGCGGACATGTGGAAGTTCGTTCTGGAAGGTTCCACGGATGCCTATATCCAGCGTCTGCTCGACTCTTCCACCACGACACGCGGTTACAAGCTCGCCGATATCATGTCCGGCAAGTACGGGGAGTCCGGCGTCGCCCTTCTTAATTTCCGGACCTATCCGAGAGTGGCATTCTATGAGCAGATTCACGATCCACAGCCATTCTACACACCAACGGGCCGTCTCCAGGCATACAACGATGAGCCCGAGGTGATCGAATACGGCGAGAACTTCATTGTTCACAGGGAAGGTCCGGAAGCGACCCCCTACCTGCCAAACGTTATTGTCAGCTCGAATCCCTTTATTCGTCCGGAGGATTACGGGATTCCTCCCGGCCACATGGGTGCGGATGAGCGGCAGATCCGCAACATCAGGCTGCCATGGAAGGAAGTCAAAAAGACAAAGAACCCGTTATGGGAGAAAGGCTACAAGTTTATCTGCCTTACGCCGAAGTCCCGGCATTCCACCCATTCTTCCTGGTTTACGACGGACTGGCATTTCATCTGGAACAACGATTTTGGTGACCCCTACCGGCTGGACAAACGTGCCGCTGGCGTTGGTGAACATCAGGTTCATATCAATCCGCAGGCAGCCAGGGAAATGGGCATTGAGGATGGGGACTACGTGTATGTGGACGCTAATCCCGCCGACCGGCCGTATACCGGTTGGAAACCCGATGACCCGTTCTACCGGGTTTCCCGGCTGATGCTGCGGGCGAGATACAACCCTGCCTATCCGTATGGAATAGTGATGATCAAGCACGGTGCATGGATGGCAACCGAGCGTACCGTGAAAGCGGCCGAAACGCGCCCAGACGGGCGGGCCCAGTCACTCGATACGGGATACCAGTCGAACTACCGGTACGGATCCCACCAGTCGATCACACGGGGCTGGCTGATGCCGATGCATCAGCTCGACAGCCTGTTCCACAAGGCCAAAGTGTACATGAGCTACCTGTTTGGCGGCGAAGCCGACAACCACGCGGTCAACACCGTTCCGAAAGAGACACTGGTCAAGGTATCCAAGGCCGAAGATGGGGGCTTGGGTGGAGTAGGGCTGTTTGCGCCCACCAGGCGCGGGATGATGCCCGGAAACGAGTCCGGATGGATGCAACGCTATCTGGCTGGCGAGCTCACCCGGAAAGGTTGAAAGAAAATGCCAAAGAATGAACCCGATGTCGAAGACCCGTTCGAGATGGTCGGCATGCTGGTGCCCGGAGATGACCGGAAAATGACGGAATGTTTCGTCGAGGAATACATGATGATGGGATATTCGGACGAGGAGCTTCTCATGCTTTTCCGCGATCCCTTTTATCTCGGTGTCAACCGCATTTTCCAGCAGTACGGAGAGCAGTTTGTGATCGACGTGATCGGGCAGGTCCGCGGTGGCGGACTGTCCAGCTGACAAGTTTGTCATCCTCCAAGGAGAGTAGCGATGCCTAAAGTGCAAAACTGGCAGATCGGCCGAGAGATGAGCTACCCGCATGAGGAAGCGCATCCGGACGCGCAGTTTGCCTTCGTATTCAACATCAACCGCTGTATTGGCTGTCAGACCTGCACCATGGCGTGCAAGTCCACATGGACGTTCTCGCGGGGGCAGGAATACATGTGGTGGAATAATGTCGAGACCAAGCCGTACGGCGGTTACCCGCATGGATGGGATATTCGCATCCTCCAGATGCTCGAAGAACAGAACCCCGGCGGGCAAACATGGAGCGGAGAAGGTGGCGGCAAGGATGCCGCGTATGGCGTGTTCAAGGGGGATACAATCTTCGAGGCAGCCGAAAAGACCGGTGGCTCAGGCAATGGTGGCGGCCGTGTGCTGGGATATCTGCCGAAAGACGACGACTGGCGTTTCCCCAATATGGGCGAAGACGCTTCGACGAAATACCAGACTGGTCCGTTCGGTCTGGCCAAATCCGGAGCCGACCTTCCCGAGCATGGAAGCTGGTTTTTCTATCTGCAGAGAATCTGCAATCACTGCACCTATCCGGCATGCCTGGCCGCCTGTCCGCGGAATGCGATTTACAAGCGCAAGGAGGACGGCATCGTCCTGATCGATCAGGAGCGGTGCCGCGGGTATCGAAAATGCGTCGAGGCCTGTCCGTATAAAAAGTCGATGTACCGCTCGACCACTCGCGTCTCCGAAAAATGCATTGGTTGTTATCCCAGAATTGAGGGGAAGGACCCGCTCTGCAACGGGATGCCAATGGAAACAAGGTGTATGACGGCGTGCGTCGGCAAGATTCGCATGCAGGGACTGGTGCGGATAGATCCCAAGACGGGGGACTGGGCTGAAGAACCCGACAATCCGCTTTATTACATGGTCAAAGTCGCCAAGGTGGCCCTGCCGCTATATCCGCAGTTTGGCACCCAGCCGAACGGGTTTTACATCCCTCCACGCTGGGTATCCCGTCCATACCTGAGACAGATGTTCGGTCCCGGTGTTGATGGTGCGATAGATGCCTATGAACGGCCGTCGAGGGAATTGCTGGCCGTCATGCAGCTGTTCCGGGCAAGCCAGGAAATCATCTTCAAGTACAAAATTGAAAAGGCAGCGAAACCGGCGTTTGAAACAACCGTCCGTGGAAAGCCCTTCGCCCTGTATAACGACACTGTTGTTGGATACGGACCTACCGGAAAGGAAATCGTCCGCACGACAGTCGAGGAGCCGTTCCATATGCGACCGAAGCAGCATTACAACTCAATCTGAGCGGCTACCGGAGTGTATATGGACGACGACAGCAAACTACTCGATCTCGTGACACACAGCCGGCTATTCGGATTACTTGCGCTTGTCTTCATGGATTCTTCCGACGGGCCGGATACGGCAGCCATCTGTTCCGAATGCGAGGTCGTTTCCGACCTGCTTGGGATGATGGGGAATCCGATAGCAAACGGGCAGGCACTTGTTGCCGAGATCAGACGCCAGGCGGCGGCGGATAACCTGCGGGGACTCTATCCCCGGACATTCGGGCATGTTCCCGCAGGTGCGCTGTCGCCCTACGAGACGTCCTATCTTGGCGCCAGCACTTTTTCCCAGTCCCAGACACTCGCCGACATCGCCGGCTTCTACCTGGCGTTCGGTGCCAAACCGTCATCAGAATTTGCCGAACGCCCCGATCATCTGGGGCCTGAACTCGAATTTCTGGCGCTTCTCAATCACAAGGAGGCGTTGGCGCGGGATGATGGACGGCTGGAAGATGCCCTGATCTGTGAAGAGGCTCGCCGGCGTTTTGTCGAGGAGCATGCCGGACGCTGGGTGCCTGTTGTTTTTGATCGTATCGGGAAAAGCGCCGCTGGCGAGTGTTATCTCGCCGCCGCAAGCCTGGGAAAACTGGCTGTAAACCGGGAAATAGAACTTCTCGGGATCCAGGGCATATCCCCGGATCTCGCCCCGCCCCCCACAGAAAGAATTGCCGAGGAACACGCCCCTGACGTTTTCGGCTGCGGTGCCGCACCGGCAACAGATCAGGATTACGAGCTTTTTTGATGGAGGCTGCGATGATGTCCCGCTGGTTCTACTGGTTACTGCCTGTTGTAATTGTGATCTCCACCAGCCACGCCGTGGCGCAAACGGCTCCGGCTGCTGAACTGTTCGCTTCGAAGTGCTCCGTGTGCCATGGAGTAAATGGTGACGGCAAAGGAACAGCCGCTTATCTGCTCAGCCCCAAACCGCGTGACTTTACGCAGGGGGTTTACAAGTTCAAATCCACTTCCATAGGTTCGCTCCCGACAGATCAGGATCTGCTGAGAGTTCTCAAGGCAGGCATTCCCGGAACATCCATGCCCAACTGGGACATGCTTACCGATGCCGAGCTCAAGGGACTTCTCCAGCACGTCAAGTCATTTTCCACCCGGTTTCAGGAGGAAGAACCGGGAGAGCCAATCGCCATTGGTCCTCAGCCTCCAGTGGATCAGGAAAGCCTTGAACGCGGGAAGAAACTGTACAAGGTCAACGCCTGCGATACCTGCCACGGGGTTTCGGGTAGAGGCGATGGACAGTCTGCAATGGGCCTGAAGGGGGATGATGGCTATCCTGCCCGTCCAAGGAATTTTTCGTTTGGAGACCGTATCCGGGGAGGCAAGCAGCCTGCAGATATCTACCGGGCAATCATGGTGGGTCTGGAAGGAACCCCGATGGCGGGCTACGGCCTGAGTGAGCGGGATACCTGGGATCTGGTACATTACGTCCAGTCATTGGCCATCAAGCCAGCTCACCTGGTACGCCCCGGTGACGGCCTCGTACCGGTGAATGGAATCAGTGGTGAAGTTCCTGTCGATCCAGCCGATCCTGTCTGGCACCTCGCTCCGGGTGTACCGGTTCCGGTGCGGCCCCTGTGGGAGCGTGACCGGGCGCCTGACTATGTGATTGTCCGCGGCCTTACCAATGGCAGAGAGATCGGCTTCCTGGTCGAATGGCCTGATGAACTGGCCGACCGGTCCGTGCTCAGGACCGAGGATTTCCGCGACTCGGTAGCGCTCCAGTTTCCGGTTTTACCGGTATCTGCTGACAGCAGCGCGCCGTTTTACGGGATGGGTGAGAAGAGCAAGCTGGTCAATATCTGGCACTGGCGCGCCGACTGGCAGCAGGATGCGGCCCGCTTTGGGGATATAGCCAGCCAGTACTCGGGGAACGCGATCGACCAGTATCCACGGGAAGCCACGGAACAGAAGGTTTTCCTCACGGGCTGGGCGGCAAACAATCCAATGGCAAGCCGTACGCGGAGGAGCCCGGTCGAAGATCTCAATTCGGCTGGCCAGGGAAGTCTGACCTCACAGATGGAATCCGATCAGGACGTCGAGGGGCGGGGTATCTGGGCCGATGGAAAGTGGCGGGTTGTCTTCAGGCGGCGGCTCCGGACCGCTGGTGCAGGTGATGTCCAGTTTACCCGCGAAGCCGCTGATGCCTTGCGGATCGCTGTTGCCGTGTGGGATGGCCGGGAGGGCGACCGGAACGGCCAGAAACTCGTATCTGGATGGCATTCGTTCAATCTGGAATCCCCGGATGCGCTGAAAGGCGCACCATCCGGAAAGAATGGAAGTGGATGCGGCATGGGGGTTGCTGCCGATTCCGGGACCGTGCTGTTGCTGGTTGCACTTGTACCAGCCTTTGTGATCCGCAGGCGTTGGGCACGTTCCCGGGCCAGGCGAGGTGTTTCATGCTGGGAATAGGCACGACAGAACTGATCGTTCTCCTGGTCATGCTTCTCTTCCTGTTTGGGGGCAGCAAGCTGCCTGCGCTGGGAAGCTCCATTGGCCGGGGAATCAGGTCGTTGCGGGATTCCCTGCGTGGCAACGACGAAAGCGGGAGTTCGTAAAATCCCGGAAGGACAGAAGAGCGGGTGCCATTTGACGGCTGGGGTGACAACACGCGACATCAGCTTGCGGCTGTCAATAACGCCGGTGTGCCCGTTCAAATGTGCATACTGCCAGCCGGAAGGGCTGGCTGGAACCCCGTCGCTGCCGGTCCTGCCGGCCAGGACAATCAGCCGGCTTGTCTGGATGTTGTCGCGGATCGGGGTGAACCGCGTTCGCCTTACGGGCGGCGAACCGCTTTCCCGTCCCGATTGTGCCGGGATTATCAGCCAGATCCGTGTGAACCGGGAAATCAGGGATATCGCTCTGACGACGAACGGAGAATGGCTGGCCAGGCAGGCGCACCGGCTCCGTCAGGCCGGGCTTGATCGCATAAATATCCACCTGGACACGCTTCGCCCGGACCGCTTCCTGAAGATCACCGGCAGGGACCGGCTGGATGCAGTCATCGCCGGTATCGATACCGCCGTACAGGCGGGACTTTCCCCGGTGAAGGTGAATACGGTCCTGATGGCGGGCATCAACGACGATGAACTTGTCGATTTCTGCAATTTTTCGGTCAGCCGGAACATCACCGTCCGGTTCATCGAGCTGATGAACACCGGTCCGGCGCCGGAATTCGTGCATTCAAGGTTCGTTTCTGCTGACCATGCACGACGTATTATTGCACGGGAGTTTGATCTGATCCCATGCGTTGGAGAGGATGCTTCTGGGCCAGCCCGCGAATTCAGGATTGCCAACGGCGCCGGCAGAATTGGTTTCATTGCATCTGAAACCGAGCCGTTCTGTGATCGCTGCAACCGTATCCGGCTGACCGCCGACGGCCGTTTGAGGGGATGCCTGTATGAACCGGACGGCGTGGATATTCTCTCGCTGCTTCAGGAGTGGGAACAGGATGAAGCGGCGGCAGAAGGAAAACTGCGGCAGATCATCGCTGGCAAGCGGTCCTTTCACCCCGAATGCGGCGAGCAGGGGACACAGGCATTTCCCATGTCGGGAATTGGGGGCTGATTAGAACTCCCGGGTGGCAGGTTTCGACCTGACCCGGCCGAGATGGACCCAAACCTGCAATCTGACAGGGATATGAGGGGTTTAACTGCCGGGGGAAGGTGTGGTGGGAGATGCCGGGCTCGAACCGGCGACCCGCTGATTAAGAGTCCGGCCCTTTAACCCTCTCCAGTTACGGGGAAATCGCCGCGCCAGTTCGTAGAAGTTCGTAGGTTTCCGGACAAAAAAGCAAAGTCATGTGCGCCCTGTGGGGGCATAAGGCTGATATGAGGCGGGGCGGGTAGGGGTGTGGTTCCAGTTAAGGAGTGGAGACGACAATCTCCTAAGGGTATGGCGCGCCGGGGCATCTGGGTCGGCAGGTTCTGCGCTGATTATAAAGGACAGGCCGCAGGGTTTGCTTGGTTCCCAGCATTTCACGGTCTTTTCCGGTCAAGAGCGCTTCGCACCGCTCTGGCCAGATCGTCTGGATGGTAGGGTTTTCTGAGCAGTTCGGACGATTCATTCAGGAGAACGTGCTTGCCAGTCACGTCCGAAATGTGACCGGATACGAACAGGACACGGGTATCCGGCCTCTGCTGCAGGAGGCGGTCGGCCAGTGCCGGACCGCTCATCCGGGGCATGATTACATCGGAAAGCAGCAGGTGGACTGGTCCCGAATGCCGTGCAGCGGCTTCGAGCGCTTCCTCGCCATTGCCCGCCTCTATCACCTGGTAGCCAAACCCGGCCAGTATGCGTGCTGCTACGGTCCGAACCTCGGGCTGGTCTTCGACGAGCAGTATAGTCTCGCTACCACCGGTCACGGGTTGGATAGGCCGTGCGGACTGTTCCTGTGCGGCGGTATTCTCTGGTAGATATATCTGGAACTCGGTTCCCTCGCCCTCGCGGCTGCGAACCCGGATTAGGCCACCGTGGGCTTTCACAATTCCAAGCACGGTGGCGAGCCCCAGGCCTGTTCCTTTTCCGTCTCCCTTGGTGGTGAAAAACGGCTCGTAAATACGGGACAGGATGTCCTCGCTGATGCCAGTGCCGTTGTCGCGAACCGTCAGGACTGAGTAATGCCCCGGTTTTGCGTCAAAAAGTGGATTGAGGTTGGATGCGGACAGCTCCCCATTCCGGCTTTCAATCGCAAGTATGCCGCCGTGGGGCATGGCATCGGATGCGTTGATGCTGAGGTTCAGCAGAATCTGTTCCATTTGGCCCGGATCTACCTTTATGTGGCGGATATCGGATGCGAGGTGGAATTGCAGGTCTATGTCTTCCCGGACGAGCCGCCGGAGCATCTTCTCAAACCCTTTGATAATATCATTCAGGGTAGTCCGGCGTGGATTACGGGTGTCCTGCCGGCTGAATGTCAACAGCCGCCGTGTGAGATCGGCGGCCCGCTCGCCTGCCTGGAGAATCAACCCGGCATCTTCCTGCTGCCGGGCCTGGCCGGCGAGATTGTTACGGAGCATTTGTGCGTATCCGTTGATGACCACCAGCAGATTGTTGAAATCGTGAGCAATGCCGCCAGCGAGTTGGCCCACCGCTTCCAGTTTCTGGGCCACCCGGAACTGGCGTTCCATTTCGGCGTGCCGCTGCTCGGCCCGCCGGCGTTCTGTCAGATCCCGCTGTGTTGAGATGAAATTCGATATGTTTCCATCGCGGTCCCTGACCGGCGAAATATGCCACTCCGCCAGGTATTCAGATCTGTCCTTCCGGTAGTTGACCGTTTCGCCAGTGAATGGCTGTCCGGAACGGAGAGCCCTCTTCAGTGAATCCAGCAACTGCCGGTCGGTTTTGGATCCCTGGAACAGGCGGGGGGTTTTGCCGATCAGTTCACCTGGAGCATACCCCGTCAGCCGGCAGAGGTAGTCATTCACGAAGACGATGGTTGGACCGGGAGGATCAAGCCGGGCATCCGTCACCACTACACCCTCATGAATGCCTCGTATGGCGGCCTCCAGCAGGCGAAGCTGGTCTTCGGCCGCCCGATGGGCCTTGCGGCTCTCGTTTTCCCGAAGTGCGCGGCTGATGGAGGGAACGAGGCGCTTCAGGTTGGACTTGATCATGTAGTCATAGGCACCTGCCCGCATTGCCTCGACGGCCATATCCTCTCCGAGCGTACCAGACACGGAAATGAACGGGATGTCGGGCCGCATCGTCTTGAGGAGACGCAAGGCGGAAAAGCTGTTGAACCTGGGCATGTGATGGTCGCAGATCACCACATCCCATTCGGATTTTTCCAGCGCCGTCTGCATTTGATCAGCAGTCTCCACACGCTGGTAATCCACGGAGAATCCGCCATGACTGATTTCACGGATGGCGAGCAGGGCGTCATCCTCGGAATCTTCTATGAAAAGGACCCTGATCTGCGGGCTCTCACTCATTGTTACTTTCCCGGATCACCTTGGGATGGGCTCGTTGGTAATCATCCAGTAGAGGTGAAGGGCCGCCACCGCTTCGGCGAATTCGGCGAAATCAACAGGCTTCCGTACATATCCGTTTGCACCATTCGTATACCCGGCAAGGAGATCCTGCTGCTCTTTCGATGAAGTGAATATGACGACCGGCAGCAGCTTCGTGCCGGTATCCGCACGTATCCGCTTCAGGACATCCAGCCCGTCAATTTTCGGCAGCTTGAGATCCAGGAGGATCAGGGCTGGCAGGTCATTGGGGCTCCGGTTCTCGTAGCGACCGGCCTTGAAAAGAAAATCGAGTGCTTCAGCACCGTCGCGGACAACATGTACTTCGTTGGCAAGACCACATTTGCGGAGCGTACGCAATGTGAGCGCCTCGTCATCGGGATTGTCCTCAACCAGCAGAATATATTTGCTGCTCACCAGCTGCTCCTTCCGCAGACACCCGGGGGCGGCCCAGCGTGAAGTAAAATACCGCGCCTTCACCCGGCCGGCCTTCGCCCCGGACCATACCGCCGTGCCGCTGCACGATCCTCCGGACGGTCGCCAGGCCAATCCCTGTTCCTTCGAACTCTGATGTAGAATGAAGGCGCTGAAACACGCCAAAGAGGTTTTTTGCGTGGGCCATGTCGAAGCCGGCGCCGTTGTCACGTACAAAAATGGTAGCAGTGCCGTCCGGATGCGCAATGCTCCCGAATTCAATGGATGGGCAAGGAGTTTTTGAAGTGAACTTCCAGGCGTTACCAAGAAGGTTTGTCAGGATGACCCGGAGGAGTCTGGTGTCTCCCCAGCCGGAGATGCCATCTTTAATGGTGGCGTGGACTTCCCGGCCGGGTGCTGACTGCCGGAGTTCGTCCATGACGCTCCGGGCAAGAGCACTCAGGTCCACCCACTGTCCGCATATGTCAGCGCGTGTGACCCGTGACAGTTCCAGCAGATCGTCAATGAGATGCCCCATGCGCCGGGTGGCCACCATGATCCGGTTCAGATAGTCCTGTGCGGCGGGCTCCAGCTTGTCCCGGTAATCCTCTATCAGGGCCTGGCTGAAGCCATTGATGCTCCGGAGTGGTGCCCGGAGATCATGAGAAACGGAATAACTGAAAGCCTCAAGCTCGTGATTGGCGGCTTCGAGCTGCTGGGTGCGGGAAATGAGGGAATCGCTCAGCCCCCGGATCGTTTCTTCGGCTTTCTTCCGTTCAGTAATGTCGGAGGCCATGCCGCAAATGGCATATATCCTTCCGCCGGGCTCACGGAGCGGGAACTTGGCGACAGAGTAAATATGAGGGACTCCATCACGGTTGGCGGTTTCCTCGAACTGGGCGGGATGGCCGGTCGCCATTACTTCGCGGTCGTTTGACATGAACTTGTCGGCGATTTCAGGAGGAAAGATTTCCCTATCGGCACGGCCGATGACGTGGGAACGGTCCAGCCGGAAGGCGTCCAGGAACTCCTGGTTGACGAACTGGTGGCGGCCTTCGGTATCCTTTAGAAAAATGACAAGCGGACTGTTGTCCATGATGGATCTGAGCCGTTCTTCTTCCCGGCGAAGTGCCTGCTCGAACTGCTGGCTGCGGCCGAGCTCCCGGTTGAGCAGCATGACAAACGCGACAATGGCCACGACCCCGAGCGTTCCGAATACCCCCAGCGTCATCAGTGTCATCCGGGAATCGGCTTCTGCCCGGCGGGTACGCTCTTCGAGGAACCGGGTTTCCCCGGTTTCGATTGCATCGACAATCCCGCGAATACGTTCCATATACTGTGCGGCATGGGTAATCAGAGACAGGGCTTCCCCGGTTTCTGCCCCGGTGGTTTTCCGCTGGTTGATGATCTGTTCGCTCAGGTCGAACCGCTGGCGAATCAGGGATTCCAGTTTCTGGATGCGGGCCTGGTATGCCGGGTTATCGGATGTCAGCCGGCGGAGGCTGCCCAGCTCATCGGAAATCACTGCTCGCGTATGGAAATAGGTCTCCAGCGAGCGGGCGTCACCGGTAATGACGAAGCCACGTACACCGATCTGCTCATCCTGCATGAGCGAGCGAATATGTTCCAACTTCAGAAGAACTCTATGGCTATGTGAAACGCGTTTGACTGTGTCGCGGAACTGGTGGAGATCGAGATAGGCAGCCGTGCCTGCTGCGACAACCAGCAGGATGGCAGCAACCAGTCCCAAAGCAGATTTCCGGTCAAAGTTGAGTCTCATGCCTGATCTGCTCTTGCCTTGTCCATATTCGCGCTTGATGGCGCGGCACAGCCAAAACAGTAAAGGTGAAAAATGTCGAAACTGAAAAACATTTTAATGATTGCGTTTTCTGCTGGCAAGGCGGAGAACCATTTTCCCGCTGGCTTCCGTTGATATTTTTGTAACAAAAAGGGGCAGCTCCCTCGTCATGAGAGAGCTGCCATGGAGGAGGAGGTAAGGGACGTTTCAGGAAGCGGAGGCATGCCGGCTGGCATCTGCCACCCCCGGCATTTCCCGCGTCAAGACTTGTGCATAAGGCCGTCCGGAACTGACCGGATCCGTTGCGTCGCTTGCCAGGATCCGTTCGACAATGCTCTGCGTGCCGTCGAACGCGATCGGGACAACGACGCCCAGTGGCCGGTCCGCGCCAGTTGCGTTGAAGGGTGCAGAGATGAGTTCCCTCACCACACTGGCTTCGAAAGACCCGTAATTGCGGGCGAGCGTGCTCCGCTCAACCCAGGCACGGCTCACATGTCCCTCCGGTTCTACCTGAAGGTGGACGGCCAGCTCACCCACAGGCCCTTCGCCGTCCTGCATGATGTTCCAATAGAGCCGTCTGATGTTGTGCATCCGTACGTCGATGGCCGGGCGGGCCCATTCGGCCAGAACTACCGGGGCAGGTTTCGGCTTGGCCGCGGTAGTCTTCCGTGCTGCCGGGGGTTTTGTGTCGGGCTGGGGCTTGGCAGTCTGCTCTGGTTCGGCGGGCGTGGGCACTGCGCTATCAGCAGGTGCGGTAGTGGCCGGAACGGGTGTTGGAGGAACGGGCTCGGGCCCGGTGAGCGCTATCCCAAGGACAATGGCCACCGAGGCCACCAGCACGGCTCCTGCCGAAATGACTTCCAAGCGGCGGTCCGGGTTCCGACGGACTTCGGGCTTGTGGCCGAGTGGAATTGCCATGATGGCGTCGGCCGCAGTGGGTATCTTCCGGCGCATACTGCGCCGGGCCGGGACAGATACCTTTCGACGGGCCGGTGCAGGCTTGTCAGCGCCTTCCTTCATGGAAACGCGCTTGCTGGAACGTGCCCCGGTAAGGGCGGACTTCTTGGCTCCGGCAGGGCGCACCTTGCGTTGCGTACTTTGGGTTTTTGTCTTCGGTTTTGCATTCATCCTCGGGTACTTCCTCTTCCGGGGCACGATGTGCCCGCTTCTGGATGAAGCAACAGCCGGGCCAAACAACCCAAACCTGGATACAATTTGCCTCAAGGAGGCAGAACCCAATGATTTTAGCGTTCTGCATGGTGCCTGGCTCCTGTCGGAGTTTTGGTGCCAGTACCAGCAAGGAGGCAGATCGGATCTGTATTTTGGGGTCATTAGGAACCCGGCGGGTAACATTGGACACCGGGAAAGTAGGGATCCTAGCAGATCAAAAACGGGTTGCCTGCCGCAGATGGAAAATCCGGATATCCAAGGATTTCCATGGGCTTGCAGCTCTTCCCTCATATTCGTCGCCATCCTTTTGTAAGCGATGGCACTCCGGTTGCTCTTGGCACAGTCGAGGAGACTGCGATCATGAAAACCGGAACCATCGAAACGAAACTGGCCTTCAACGTCGTCATTACGGCCATCATCGGTTTACTGCACATTGCCCTGTCGTCTGGGTGTGCGATGAAGGGACCGATCGTCGCGGACAACATGCATACCCGTCTCGACGGACGTTTGATGTGTCACGATAATATCCTGTTGGATTCGGGGTTTTCCTGCGAGGGAGCCCGGCTTGCCGCTGCCAATCTGACTGGCCGGGATATCTCGGGCGTGAAGTTCATTCAGGCAGACCTGAGATTCGCTGTTCTCAATGAGACTGCGGCCAGTGGGTCCGACTTCAGTGGTGCGAATCTGTCACGATCCAAACTTCAGGGGGCCGACCTGCGGGGCAGCAACTTGGAGAATGCGGACCTCTCCTTCGCCGATCTGCGCGGCGCCGATCTGCGCGGCGCCCGGCTGGAAGGCGCCCGGCTGGCTGGGGCCGATCTGCGCGGCGCCCGGATCGATGGCAGCGTGAATACTGCCGGAGCCATTCCGCCAGATGCAGCGGTCTATGCCTACGAAACGAAGTCTTGGGGGATGCAGCCGGAACCCGATACCCGGATCTCGCTTTAGTCCACCGGCGCCGCCCCGCTGGCGGTTGAGTCAGGAAGGCAGGTCAACGGAGGATTCCAGTCATGCAAGGCGCTGCTACACAGGCTCTCGCGGACACCCCGGCACGTTCCTTCGGTATTGCACAGGGAGTTGGCGACAATATCGACGATCTCCAGATCGAATTCCTGACCGAGGCGGTGCGAACGGCCAGCCTGTGCGAGCCCTTTCTGGCACCTGGTGCCGCCCGGCCGCAGCCCGGGGAAGCCCGCAAGCTCCACCGCCTTGTCCATTCAATCGCCGGTGGAGCTGGGATATTCGGTTTTGAGAGTATTGGCATGATGGCGGGCCGGGCCGAAACGGAGCTTGAACTGCTGTCGAGGGGGGCGCGTGACTCCGTCGGTGACAGGTGGAGGCGGCCACTTTCCGTGCTGGTGGATGTGCTGAGCCGCCTGGGAGAATTTCTGGATATCAGGCCGGGTGTCTGATGCCGGCCGCGCAGGGAACAGCGAGGCAGTCCATGACGATCCGGATAACGGGATTTCATGGCTGGCTACTACATTCTGATAAGGCTACAGTTCCTTTCACAAGTCCAAGCTCCACTGGATCCATCGGAAGGATTTCCCGGCGAATGCAGTTTGATACTCCGCTGGTTGTCGCCCTGGTCGATGATGAGCAGGCCATCCTGACCCTGTATTCGCGTATTCTGGGTGGGAAAGGGATGAGTGTGCGGACTTTCCCGGATGTGGAACGGGCGTTAAATGGATTTCCTGACGGAACAGTGGATGTCGTGGTTTCTGACGTTTCGATGCCGCGCCGCACGGGACTCGATGCTCTTTCGGACTATCGGAAACTACCCGGCGAACCGGAGGTCATCTTTATCACGGCCCATGGCGACGTGCCGCAGGCGATTACCGCGGTACGCGAGGGAGCCTATGATTACCTATTGAAACCGTTCGATGCCGAGCGGCTTGTTTTCCTTGTCCAGCGTGCCGGAGAACTGGTCCGGCTGCGCCGCAAGGCGCGGGAACTGGAGCAGTCAAACCAGCCGGCGGCAGCAATGATCCTGGGTCAAAGCTCCCAGATTGAGGAGATTCGCCGCCTGGTGGAGACGGCTGGGCCGACCGGTGCTCCGGTACTGATTACCGGTGACAGCGGAACTGGCAAGGAACTTCTTGCCCGGTCGCTCCACGAGCATTCGGAACGCCGCGATGGGCCGTTTGTCATAGCCAACTGCTCGGCCTTTACTGAAACGCTGGTCGAATCGGAACTGTTCGGCCACGAAAAGGGGGCCTTTACCGGTGCCGACAAGCCCCGTGCCGGCCTGTTTGAGGCGGCTGACGGCGGCACGCTTTTTCTGGATGAGATTGGCGAACTCGCCCTTCAGCTCCAGGCCAAGCTGCTGCGAGCCATACAGGAAGGGGAAGTGCGCCGGGTGGGAAGCTCCCAGACCCGTACTGTCAATACCCGGATCATTGCAGCCACCAACCGTGATCTTGAGGCTGAAGTCCGCAAGAAGACCTTCCGGGAGGACCTGTTCTACAGGCTGAATGTAATCCGCATCGAGGCCCCGCCGCTCCGGTCCCGGCCGGGAGATGCCGAGCTGCTTGCTCACCTGTTTCTCCAGATGTTTGCGAAAAAGTACGGTAAGCCTGCTGAAGGTTTCACACCAGAGGGCATGGCGGCGATACGCAGCTATTCCTGGCCGGGCAATATCCGTGAGTTGAAGAATGTGGTGGAACGGTCTGTTGTGTTCGGGAAGGGTGGACTGATTGCGGTCCAGGGGATTCCCGGCACGGCTGCATCACCCGGCCCGTTGACTGCTGGCGAGGCCATTCCTGGAGGAATGGACATGGCAGGCCCGTTTGGCGGGAGCTACCAGGATGAAAAGGACCGCTTTCTCCAGCAGTTCAATGCCGCCTATCTCAGTTACATGGTGAAACAGGCGGACGGGAACATTTCCAAGGCGGCTTCGCTGGCCGGCATGGATCGAAGCAATTTCCGGCGTCTGCTCCAGAAGAGCGGCTTGCACGGGTCAGATGCAAATGGAGATGAAGGCGATCCAGAAGCATAAGGCCGCTGCTTACCTACCCACCCCGGGTTTCTTATGACTGCGAACCTCCCCTCTGGCAGCAGGAAAATGGTGGAAACCGGGGCTCCCACCTCAAGGCCTGATCATATTGGCGAATTTGAAAATCGCCCATCCACTTGATTTTAAAGAGGATATCTAGATTTTCGTGCATTCTCTCGTTTCGGCAGTCCATCTCATCATGAAGGGCCCGCGGTTTGCTTGAGCATCTCCAGGAGTTGGGAGATTGCCATGAGAAAACTGCGAGTCCTTGTAGCTGATGACAGCCCGTTTTTTGTGAAAGTGGTGGCAGACCACATGCATGAGGAAGGTCACCGGGTCTGGACGGCCGCGAATGGCGAAGAGGCCTCGCGGATTTGCCGCCGGGTGCGCCCGGATGTGGTGGTGGCCGACGAACTGATGCCGTATTTGACCGGTATCGAGGTATGCAGCCTGGCCAGGCCACCGCTAAGCGAAGAGGACGGCCCCTGGACTTTCGTCGTTACGGCCAGCCCGGAAGCGAACGACCATTTTCATGCGACTGATTTCGGAGTCGATCTTTACATGTCCAAGAGGGATTTTATCCGTCTCATGGATAGCCGGGCTTTCCAGAATGAGAGACTTCCTCACGATATTCGCCGGCGGCTGGTAAGCGAGCAGGAGCCCCGCTGGCTGGCCGGAGCGGTTCCGGATGAAGCAGGCAATCGTCATGTGGCCCGGTTCAAGCCGCTTCCGGTGATCGCACTTGCGTCCTGACTGGCCTGGGAAACCTGCGGACAAATGGAGCGTATCCAGAAATGAGGAACCCACGGACACTGATCGTTGACGACGACCCGTTCTTTCGCCGCCGTCTGGGAAAACCCCTTGAGCAGGCCGGGCATCGGGTGTGGTACGCCGCAAATGCCCGCGAGGGACTGGAACTGGTGCCCTTTGCTCGTCCCGATATCATATTTGCCGACCAGATCATGCCGGGCCCATCGGGCTTCGATTTTTGCGAACGGATCGCAGCGCGCGGAGCTTTTGCGGATTCCCGGCCGATGACCGTTGTGATGACTGGAAGCCCGGATACAGAGGATCCCTATTGCGGGGTCCGGGATGGCGTGGACCTCTACCTGTCGAAGGCCGATGTTTTGGAAATGCTCGCCAAGGGTAGTTTTCAGCCTGACCGCCTGACCGTGGATATTCGTCGGCGGCTGGCGCACGAGCCTGAGCGCGATACGTCTCCGGATCGGGCACTTTATCCGGAAGGATACTTGCTGCGCAGCTCAGTGTCCGGCTGAATCGATATACCATCACCTAATCAGCCACAGCTTCTGGTCTGGAGCTTGTGCATTTGCGTTTTTACGCAAACGGCTTCTGGTTACGACTACTGACGTAACTTTTTCCTCCAGGGGCGGGGTAATTGCTGACCACATAAAGCAAACCAGGGTTGCCGTTGACCCAGTGGATCGAGGGCCTTGCGATCCGGACAAATACGAAATCCTCGCCCAATCAACGAGTTACAAGTCCCTCGCCGGATGGCACGGCGCTTGTATTAGTCGTGGCGTGCATGGGGCCTGAGACCCCGGGGAGAATGACCATGAAAGCCTGTTTCTTCAAATCGCCGATCCGGATGCTTGGTACGGTTTCCATTCTGCTGCTCCAGGCCTGTGCGGGTGCTGAAATTGTCGCGATAAGTGCGGTGGGGACAAACCCCATATCTATTGGTGTTACCGCCATGATGAGCCCGGTGACAGCCGAGGCGGCGGGGGTGCATACCGGCTTGTTCGATGGCCTTCAGCCGCCCAGGGGCCGCGAAGAAGACTATGCCCGTCTCGATGCCGGGGCCCGGGAACTGTCTATCATTCTGGACGTTCCTGTCACGCGCAGCGACATGATGCTGCTGACGGTGCTGAACAAGCACGACCGGGCGGGTCTTCGGGAGTTCGCCCGGGAAAGCGGACTGACACGTACCCAGGTCATGGACGCGGTAGCTCGCTTGGAAAAGCTGCATCTCATCTGGCTGGAGCACAGGGTTACAGAGTCCGGTCCCTTCACCGCATCGCTGACGCCTCTGGGGAGCTTCTCGAGCATGCCGATAGCGATGACCTTCCTCAACCGGCAGTTTCTGGGTCCAGATCTCCGGGATGCCCGTGAGATCCGGCTGGCGACCGCGGGGAGCGGCTCCAAGGAGTTCAATTGATCTCTCTTGCCTGTTTCATGACCGGGAAGAACCCGCTCCAGCCCACACTTCCAAAATGCCAGGGGGAGCTTGGACTTAAAAGGGAAACAAAATGCTTGGAAGCATCCAACCCAAGATTCTCGTGATTGATGATGACCGGTTCGTCCGGCGATTGGTGGAAATCTCCTTGCGCAGAATCGGGAAAATGGATGTCATTTCAGTGGCCTCCGGAGTGGAAGGCCTCGCGGTAATTGGTGAAAATCTTCCTGACCTGATTCTGCTGGATTCAATCATGCCAGTGATGAGCGGACCTGAGACGCTCAAATACATTCTCAAGTCGGCGGCTACTGCTAGCATTCCGGTCGCTTTCCTGACCGCCGCTTCGGATGCCGGAGCGGCAGATTTCTACAGATCCATAGGCGCAATCGCCACGATTCGAAAGCCTTTCATTCCTGCCTCTCTGGTTGAGAACGTCGAACAGATCCTTGCCCGCCGCAGATCAAATGCCGCTGGCCTGGCCGACGTACGGGCGGCGGTTCAACCAGAAATATCTAGCGTGGCGGCTTGAGCGAGGTTTGAGGGTAAGGCATGGCATCAATTCTGCTACTGGAAGACGACCGTCATTTTTCCGAACCACTGGCGGCACAGTTCCGTTTGGCTGGCCATGACGTCACTACCACCGCTACCGGGCGGGAGGCTACCGAACATCTTAGGCATTGCACTATTGATCTGGTGGTTGTGGACGGTCTTCTGCCGGATACGAATGGGCTGGACTGGATAGCCGGCATTCGCTCCAGCGGGTGCCAGGTCGCGGTGGTATTTGTCTCTTCATTCTGGAGGGATTTCAAGAGCTATCAGCTCCTGACCAATGATCTGGGTGTGATGCTCGTGGTGCACAAGCCGGTTCAGATTCCGGTCCTGGTGGAACAGATAGAGATGCTGCTTCCGAAAAAGCCCATACCACCTGTGAAGTGTATTGCAGGCCTGCATGATCCTGAGATCAATGAACTGCACAGGGAGTTCCAAGGTTCCTTGGTCCACGTTGTCAAAGAACTTGAGCATGTGGTCACACGATTGCTCAACATTGGGTATTCCGAAACCGACGTAGCCCACGCACGGATCAAGGTACACAATATCCGGGGCACAGCCGCATTGTACGGTTTTCTGGAAGTTGGAACCGCTGCGGCAGAGCTTGAGGACGTCTTGGTCGAACTCATGGCTGCGCCTGAGAGCGGAGTTCTTGCCGAAACTGCTAAACTACGTCTCGCGCGGTTCTCCAGCTCATGTGCGGCCATTTCACCAGAAGAGGGAAAAGAGAGTCATGAGGACTGTCTGGGAGTGGAAGCAGCGACCATGCTTGTCATCTCGACAGACAGGAATGTCGTTCGGGCGGTTGAGGCTTGCTGCCTTGAAGCTGGAGTCCGTTCGCTGGTGGCCGCCACACTGGCTGATGCTCTGGCAATCGAAAAGGGTCAGGGCAAGCTGCAAGGGCTCTTTATAGACTTCGAACTGCCCGGTCCGGAGGACAGACGTGAGGCCATGAATCTGACCAGGGTATTTCCGGATGTGCCGGTTGCGTTTATCGGCATGGCAGGCCGCTTTCAGGACCGTATTGATTCTGTCCATTTTGGCGCAGCGCGTTTTCTGGAGAAACCACTTGATCTGGAGACTGTCCGTGGCACCTTCAGGGAGTTCAGGGATGCGAGGCTAAACACAGGCATACCGGTCATGATTGTGGATGATGACGAACGGTTCTCTGTACTTGCCAGCAATATTCTGACCCGAAACGGTTTTTCAACATATACTCTAACGTCTACTGCCCACATCATGGAGGCGATGTCGGAAGTGCGGCCTGGACTTCTGATACTGGATATCCTGATGCCTGGAGTCAGCGGTTTTGATATTTGCAAGCTGCTTCGCCAGTCAACCGCATGGAGAAACCTGCCCATAATCGTAACGACCGCACTGACCGGCCTTGATGTGCGGCTGGCGGCCTTTCGTGCCGGTGCGGACGACTATGTCAGCAAGCCATTCGTGGAAGCGGAGTTGCTGGCCCGGATCAAGGTGCGGCTGGATCGTGCCCGGCTCGAAAGGGAACTGGCTGCAAAGGATTCGCTGACGGGCCTGCTTCTCCGCCGGCCTTTTGCCGAAAATGCCCAGGTCATCCTTGCTGACGCACGGCGGAGGGACAGGCCCGTGTCCCTGTGCCTGATTGATATCGACCGGTTCAAGCAGGTGAACGATCAGCGGGGACATTTGGCTGACGACCGCGTAATTTCCGGTTTTGGGCATCTTGTGCAGTTGCGATTCCGGAAGGAAGACCTTCGAGGGCGGTGGGGTGGCGAGGAGTTTGTTCTCATGTTGCCCGGCCAGAACGCAGCAACTGCTGGCCAGATTATTGATCGGCTCCTGAACGAATTCTGTGAGCTTGCATTCCCGGACGATCATGGAGGCAATTTCAGATGCTCTTTCAGTGCAGGAGTGGCGTCATTCGGCGCGGATGGCGAAAGCCTGGATGATCTTCTGAAGGTTGCAGACCGCAGATTATACCGCGCCAAGGAGTCCGGCCGCCGGCAAGTGATTTTTGCCGATACGGCAACCCCCATGATGTGGTTGCCCGATGCGGAAGACCCTGCAAAAGCGGCGTCAGTCGAGGTTTGAAGGATTGCCGGCTTCAGGAAGGCTGGGTCATATCAAAACCGGAACCTTGGCTTCTGGAAAGACATGCTTTGGTAGTGCCCGCCCCATATTGCTTTGATATTCAAGGAATATTTGGATTCGCTTCCGGGACCGGTTCGACCGGACCGTCCAGTATCTCACGTATCTTTCGGGCGAGGTCATCCGGGCGGTATGGCTTCAGGACGAGATGCCGTTCCGGTACGCCGGGCAGTGCATTCAGGGCGTCACCCGCATACCCGGAAACCAGCAGATAGCGGGTTCCCGGCCGGACTGATTGGATGGCTCTTGCCAGTGCGATGCCGCTCATGCCAGGCATCACGACATCCGTAAGCAGCAGGTGAATCTCCCCCCGATGTGCGGCAGCGATCCGTAGGGCATCTTCACCGCTTGATGATTCAAGTAATTGGTATCCCAGCCCCTTCAGTGTCCGGACCGCGACCTGCCGGACGGCTTCTTCATCCTCAACCACCAGAATCGTTTCCTGCCCGCCAGAGGGCAGTGGCGGGGCATCGGTTTCATCCGCTGCCTCAGTCGAAGCGACAGCAGGAATCCGTATCTGAATCCGGGTTCCCCTGCCTTCCTCGCTGTCCACCTCGACATGTCCCCCGAGCCCCTGCACAATACCGTAGACCACCGAGAGGCCGAGCCCCGTACCCTTGCCAACCTCCTTCGTGGTGAAAAACGGCTCGAAGATGCGCGCCTTCACATGTGCCGGCATTCCCGTTCCGGTATCAGAGGTTTCCAGCACCACGAACCGCACCTGCCCGTCGCCATCCACCATTTCCCGGACCGAAATGGATAGTGTACCGCCTTCGGGCATCGCATCCTGTGAGTTCAGCGCCAGGTTCACGACTATCTGCTCCAGGTGGCGGGGATCAGCCCTGACTTCCCAGCCCCCAGCCTCTAGGTTGAAATGCAGGACCACGTTTTCCCGAATCAGGCGGCGGAGAATCTTTTCCATTCCCCCGACGACCTCACCCACATTGAGCAGTCTTGGCTCGGCGATCTGCTGACGGCTGAACGTGAGAAGCTGGCGAGTCAGGGCGGCCGCACGTTCGCCGGTTTCAAAAATGCTCCGGGCGTCTTCCCACATCTGTGACGACGGGTCCAGCTGGGCCATCAGCACATGCGCATATCCGTTGATGACAACCAGCAGGTTGTTGAAATCGTGCGCCACCCCACCGGCCAGCTGTCCGACGATCTCCATTTTCTGCGCCTGACGTAATTGCTCTTCAAGCTGCTGACGTAACTGGGCAGCTTTCACCTGTGCGCTGATGTCATAAACGGTAGCAACCGCATATGGCACCAGACTTTCTCCCGTGGAGCCGAGTTCCTGGCTGACCGGTCTCAGGTCGATCTTCAGGTACCGGCCGGAAACTGGTGTATCCAGATCAAATCCACCGACTCCCTCTGCCTTCATCCGGTTCCATGCCTCGCTCCACAGGAGAGTGGGGCCTGGGCCGGCATCACGGAAAATCAGATCTGGTAGCGGCCGTGTCGGCAGTCCCGCGAAAGTTGAAATACCCCAGTCGAGCATGCGCCGATTTGCACGTACCACGCGGCCCGAGTTGTCAAGAAGGCAAACCAGTTCCGGCAGGGTGTCGACGGTTGCTTCCCACTCGCGCTTGATCTGCTGTATCTGCCGGAACGTGGAGGCCAGAGCCATCTCGGACTGCTTCCTCGCAGTTATGTCGGTGTGCGCGGCAACAATGCGGACCTGACCATGATGGCTGAACCTGCTCAGCCGCACGACGAACCAGCGGTCCTCTCCGTTTCCGTGGCAGGGATATTCAACCTCGCAACGGTCCCGGTTTCCCGCCGCCAGATCCACGATGGCGGCCGCGACCACTCCGGCCGCTTCCGATCCCGGGCCATTGGCCCGGTGGCAAACCTTCAGATAACTGGCCCCGGCACCGCAAGTCTGTGGATTGCCGCCGTTTTCGGACGCAAAACGGTTCCATTCAGCGTTGACCGACAGAATCACCCCGTTCCAGTCCAGAATGGCAATAGAAGAAGCCAGGGAATCCAGAATGTCCTGGAGAAACTCCCGCGACCGCACAAGCCCTTCTTCCATGCGCCGGCGGTTCGTAATATCCCGGGCTACTGTCAGGAACTCCTTTTCTCCGTAGGGAAAAACCCGGGCCTCGTAGATCCGTTCCATGCCCTGGAACTTCAGGGCGTATTCAAACGGCGTGGCAGCGCCTTGGGCCCGGGCTTCCTGGAACGCCTGCGCCGACAGTTCGCAAAGATCGGCCGGCAGTACTTCCCGCATTGAGCGCCCGACGAACTGCTCCGGCGGCAGTGCAAGCATCTCCGGATTTGATGCGTACCACTCCAGAAACACGCCATCAGCCGTTTGGATGAAGTACAGGTCTGGCAGGGTTTCCAGAACCATCCGGAGGCGGTGCTGCCCCCGGACAAGTTCGGCTTCGAGCGTCCGGGATCCGGTATAAATCCGCCGACAGACAATCAGGGCTCCAGCCAGTGCGGCCAGTAATGCCGGCACCAGCCAACCCGCAGCCGATTCAAAACCAATATCCATCGAATCCCGCCGGATGTGGTTGCACTAGAACATGAAACAGGATCTCCAGAATAGGATGGAATTTCTATTCTTGACAATCTGGTGGCGGTATCCCGAAAGTAGCTAGGCTCTGACTGAAAAGTGCTTGTACTTCCGGCACGAATCTTTTACCCGTGGCGGGGAGTGGGGGTGCAGGAGAGATGCACCGATGGCCCGCCGTACGATTTGTCGGAAGACCAGTTCAGGCTGATCGAGAATTTACTGCTCAAACGGGGGTTCGGCGGCCCGCTGAACGACCCGCGAACGGTCATGAACGGGACGTTCTGGGTGCTGTCGGCGGGGATGCCGTGGCGGGACATGCCGGAGTGGTACGGCGAGTGGCAGCCGGTCTATCACCGGTTCAATTCATGGCGGAAAGCCGGGGGTTTTCGACCGGATACTGGAGCGCGGCGTCCGGGCGATCATCCCTACCGGAGCGACCAGGAAAGCCAGATGAGGGACGTGTTCTACTCGCTGTCCCAAAGTCATCCGCTCCCGTTTTTCAGGAGTTCGGACGGTTTTAGCCGGAACCGGCCGCGATGGACCCAAACCTGCAATCTGACAGGGATACCTAGGGGTTAATTGGCGGGGGAAGGTGTGGTGGGAGATGCCGGGCTCGAACCGGCGACCCGCTGATTAAGAGTCCGGCTCTTTAACCCCCTCCAGTTACAGGAAAATCTCCGAGCCAGTTCGTAGAAGTTCGTAGGTTTCCGGACAAAAAAGGAAAGCCATGTGCGCCCTGTGGGGGCATAAGGCTGATATGAGGCGGGGCGGGTCACTCCTCTATCATCCCGATTCCCATACTGGGGACCGGCTCATGGCCAGCTGGATAGTACGAGGGAGGGGGGAGGGTGCTGGCACTTCTGTTCCGGTATTGATTTTGTAACTGCAACCGGGACGGGTGATCAGGCTGAGGGGAGACATCTCAGCAGATCCCCGAACGAAGCCAGTTCTCCCCTCCTGTGCACTTCTCCCGCTGGCGGTGAAGAGTTCCGCCGCCGGACGGCGGCGGGGGTATAGAGGGAGAGTTCTTCAAGGGCCTTGGCCGGGATCCCGGTTCCGTAGCGTGCCCAGTAGAACGGAACATGGGCGGCGTGAGCGACGGCCCCGTCTTTCCGGAGGGAATCGCCGGCGAGGATCGCTTCTTCCGGCTTTACGCCGAACGATTTCAGGATTTTCCTGAGTCCACGCGGGTCCGGTTTCTCCCAGGCGGGTGGCAGCTCGATGACCCGTTTCACCTTCGACCGGTAGTGGCCGGACTTCTCTTTGACGACAATGAACGGCGCGACCCGGTGGCGGCCGCCGGACTTCGGAATCGGATAGGACTTCAGGCAATAGAGCGCGTCGAACACGCCGTCGATGCCGGCGCGCTTCAGCCGCTGCTCGGCAGGAAATCTCGGCGCGTCGGATAAAGCGACGATCTTCACACCTGATTGCCTGATCTGCTCAAGCGTCTCTTTCACGCCAGGATACAGGCAAAAACGTTTCTTCCGTTCGGCGGCGTAGGCGAGGGCGGCCGGGGCCACGACGTTCTCCAGGAAACCGTCGAGATCGTTTCCGTGCTGCTTTCGCCAGCGGGTCCAGATATCCGACTGCTGGAGCGCGAAGGCGTATTCGGTGGTCTGGTAGCGGCCATAGACCTGCCGGAGCGACCGGATGATGAACGGACGGGGATAGCCGGTCGTCCGTTCGAGTGACCCCACCATCGCCTTCAGCGACGGCACGATATACCCCGCCCAGTCCCAGAGCGTGTGGTCGAGATCGGTGATGAGAAGTTTAAGCGGCATGCTCGTAAGCGGGAATATAGCCGGGCGAGTGACAGGATGTGTCTTCGACTGGGGTTCCGGAATCCCCCCCCCCATTATTGGGCTCGTTACCGTCATATAAGCTCAATCCCGGTAGATTGTGTGAAAACCGGCCATAATGATGCTGCTCGGAAATGGGTGTAAATGGGTGTAGTATTGGCTCATGCTTCGGGCAGACACCATTCAGATCACCCCGGAGATCCTGGGCCTCATTGCCGGGATCGACGAATTCAAAGGTACCTGGCGCGCCTTGGGCACACTCGCGCCTGAGCGGCTGTCGGCCCTGCGGCGCGTGGCCACCATCGAGAGCATCGGCTCCTCCACGCGTATCGAGGGCAGCAAGCTGTCCGACCGGGAGGTTGAACGGCTGCTGGCGAACCTGGAGATCAGGTCCTTCGCCACCCGTGATGAGCAGGAGGTGGCTGGCTATGCGGGACTCATGGATCTGGTATTCTCGTCCTGGCAGGACATTCCGTTCACCGAGAATCACATCAAGCAATTGCACCAGATCCTTCTGCAATACAGCGAGAAGGACACCCGGCATCGGGGCCATTACAAGACGAATTCGAACAGTGTAGCCGCCTTCGACGAGACCGGCGTGCAGATCGGCGTCGTATTCGAGACCGCGACGCCGTTCGACACGCCCCGGCTGATGGCGGAGCTGGTGGCCTGGGTGAGGCAGGAACGGGAGGCAGCCCGTCTGCATCCGCTGCTGGTCATCGCCCTTTGCATTGTTGTGTTTCTGGAGATCCATCCGTTCCAGGATGGCAACGGCCGGCTCTCCCGGGCGCTGACAACGCTCCTGCTCCTGCAGGCCGGTTACGCCTACGTGCCGTACAGCTCCTTGGAAAGCGTGATCGAACAGAGCAAGGAAGCTTACTATCTGGCCCTGCGCCAGACACAGGGTACGATCCGTACCGGGGCGCCGGACTGGCAGCCGTGGCTCGTGTTTTTCCTGCGATCCCTGTCCGAGCAGGTCAGGCGGCTGGAGAAGAAGGTCGAGCGCGAAAGGATCGTGCTGGCGGCGATGCCCGAACTGTCGCTCCGGATCGTCGAATTCGCCCGCGAGCACGGCCGGGTCACCATCGGCGAGGCGATCAAGCTGACCGGCGCCAGCCGCAACACGCTCAAACAGCATTTCCGGACACTGGTCGAACAGGGCACACTGAACCAGCACGGCAGTGGCCGCGGGGTCTGGTACGACCTTCGCTGACAGGCCGCCAGTGTAGCGGCCCCGAATGACAAATCATGTCGCCGGTCCCGTTATCATTATAACCCCTCCAAATGGCCCTTAGAACCCATCCAGATTTGTGACACTACCTGTCACAGGCATCCCTTATAATGACTATATCAATGGAGGTGCGGTTATGGCGATCAGACGGAATATCGGATCGAATTACGGGCGGAAAGAGATGCGGGCCACGCGGAAGGCATGGGGGCAGAGGCTACGGGCCGAGCGCGAAGCTAGACGGGATGTGCTTCTGGCGGGCTCATCGGCCACGACGGAAGCGGTGCCCGAGGCCGGATTCGAGATCCGGCAGGCCCGGCAGCGGGTCCGCGAAAAGGCTCACCAGTGGGTTCAGGACCTGGCGCAGGAGACCGACGCGGCGCGGCTTTCGGATGAGTGGCTGATCTGGCTGGAAACGTGCGCCGCCTTTAACCGGTATTCCTTCAGCAATATCCTCTGGATCTACGAGCAATTCCCGGAAGCGACCCGGGTAGCCAGTGAACGGGTCTGGAAAAGTTACCGCCGCAGGGTGAAACCGGGTGAATTCCCGATCCGGGTAGTTTGTGCGGTCAGTTTCCGCCTGGGCCGCGTCTACGATATTTCCCAGACCGAGGGGGAGCCGCTGCCGACGATCAGCTGGTCGGTGGAGGGGGAAACCCCGTGGTGGGACCGGCTGCTCAACGGCGCGGCCCATCTGGGTATCGCGGTTGAGCCCAAAAAGGAGCCGGGCGGGAACTATTCAGGCCGTTCGTGGGGCGGGCGGGTCGAAGTGGACCTGACGCTCTCCTCCCTGCGCAGGTCGCTGGTGCTGATCCATGAGCTGGCGCACGAAATTCTGCACGCCCCTCAGAACGAGGAGTTGCTGAAGAAATGCGGCGGCGACACCAGTGACGTGGCCTATCAGGTCATCAGGATACTTCTGAAGGCCCGTTACGAGATGGAGGCGGAGTCGGTCGCTTATATCGTGGCCCGGGCCCTCGGGCTGCCGACCCGGGCCCCGACCTATATCGCCTACTGGGAGGACCGGAACTGGCTCCAGGGCGGAGTGGAGGATCTGGAGCAGTCCATGAACCGCATCCAGCGCGCCGCCCAGAAGATCCTCCGCGCCGCCGAGCGGAAGCGGCCGCCGAAACCGAAACCCCTTGTCACAGGACATATCACCGAAAACCCCAAACCGGAGGAATACACATGGTGCGCTTGAACCCGCGTCTTTTGAAGAGCCTGTCCCTCAAACCGATCGTCCTGGAGTGCGATGGGTGCAAGGCGGATATCTATGAGAGCCAGGTGTATGCGTGCGTGTCGCTGACCTTCGAGTCTCTGGAGCCATCAAGAGATGAAAATATGACGCCTGATCTCTTGGCGCTTGAAGAAAAGGAAAACGAGAAGCGGCGAATACTAGGAGAACCGCCGATGGAGCGGTCGGAATACATAGCCGATATCCGCAACGCAGAGCTGACCCGTACCCGTCTTCCCGGTCCGTCGTAAACTGAAAAGAAACCGGCCTTGTGAGCTCACCCCAAAACCAGCCCCGATGGCCAGCGAAAATGCTGTCCCAAAGTCATCCGCTCCTGGTTTCCAGCAATTCGGGCGGTTTCAGCCGGAACCGGCCGTAATGGACCCATTCCTGCAATCTGACAGGGATACCAGGGGTTTAGTTGCCGGGGAAAGGTGTGGTGGGAGATGCCGGGCTCGAACCGGCGACCCGCTGATTAAGAGTCCGGCACTGGTTTTCTGCGAATTGCGGCAAGAAATACCAGTAACTCTCAAGGTTCGTAGAAGTTCGTAGGTTTCCGGACAAAAAAGCAAAGTCATGTGCGCCCGCTGGTACGTAAGGCTGATATAAGGCGGGGGTCCCTCAACCAGGTGCGGCTTTTCCCGAAGGCTGGGTGGAGGGTGATTTCCAGCGAGATTGCTGGGGTGGTCTTTGCCGGTGGGACCACTGGTATGGCGGAAAATCGGTTAAGATCTGGCGGCAGGGAATCCTGCGGAGGTCCACGGCGTGTCCCGCCTGTCAAAAGCCGAAATCGAGAATGCCCTCCGTGAACTGGGCCAGGCCGCTCTTGCAGATGGAACGCATATACGGCTGCTGGTTGTTGGTGGAGCAGCCATGACTTTGGGATTCGGCAGCCGGGAAAGCACGTACGATATCGACTCGGTTTTTCTCGAACCAGCCGATTCGTCGCATATCCGGAGACTCGTTGCCGGAGTGGGATCGAACCTCGGCCTGCCCGATGGCTGGCTGAATGATGCGGCAAAGGCGTACGTCCGGCCGCCGGTACAGGAAACGGTCATATTAAGGGCTCCGGGGATTGAGGTGGCGATGCCGTCGGTTGTCCAGCTGGCGGCCATGAAACTGTCGGCATGGCGGGATGATCTGGACATCTCGGACGCCGAGCTTCTGGTCCGCAAGCTCAGGGATGCCGGGATGAGCCGCGAAGCTGCCTGGAGCGCGATGCTGCCGTACCTTGAACCGGGAGCCGAACTGAAGGCAAAATACGCGCTGGAAGACCTCTGGGAGACGTTGTGAAACCCTTGCTGGAACAGATGGCGGAAGCGCTGATCGCACGGGACGCCCTGCGGCTCAGGGAACTGACGCTCGAATGGACCCGGCTGCGCGATCCAAGGGTGTCGTTTGCACCACCGGAATCTGGCAACCGTCAGGTGCGGATTGTCGCTGCCGCACTGGCGGAGCTTCTGGCCGAACGTGGCCGGACCAATGCTCCTGAATGGACGAAGAATGAAGGCGTACTGGGTACGCCATTTTTCGCGCTCGCGGCCGCCGAGCGGCTGAAAAGCGTGAAGGCGCTGTGCGAGCGTGAGTCGCCAGAGCCGCTCCGCCGGCACGGCATATTCGCGCCTGCCAACTTCCTGCAACTGGCCTGATCTGCGGCCAGACTGTTTCGTCACATTATTCTGTTGATGGGCGCGGGTTGCAACTGACTCGCGGTCTTGCTGTAGACAGCAGAAACCCGCACCTCCGTCCGTTTTATCGCCCCTAACCCCCCAGTGAGGAAACTGCCGTGGCGTTGTAGCTGGACGGGAAATAGCCGGATGGAAGATACGCGGGTGCAGAGGCGGACGAGACGCCCGTCCACCCCGGTACCCGTTCCCGGCGGCGGAGGAGCCGCGCTGTGTGCCAGGAGTTTGCCGCCGCGGCGGCCGACTGGGTGTGGGTCATGAAAATGCTCTCGCCGGAATCACCCCTGACCCGCCGGAAGCCAAACATTTCCCAGTACTGGCGAATGATCACCTTCCGGGAATAATCGGGGTTCATGCCGAACTCAGCGGCGATCGAAGCTGTGCAGAAGATGTCGCAATCGGAATAAGGGGCGGTGTTGAAGGTATCGTCTCCGTTCAGATAGTTCCGATTGAAGTGCTTCGATTGCCCCCAGATGGTGAGTCCGGTCATCGGATCGCGTTCGTGTCCCATTGGAATCTCCGGTTTCTTCCCAAGTCCCCGCTGCCCCCGGCGGACCACCTAATATTGCCCTACGGGTGGGGACTGTAGCCGATGAGGAGCGATTTATGGAGATCCGGAATGCCGGGCAGGGGATGGAACTGCTGTCGAAACTGAAGCCCCACCCCGAAAACCCCCGCCGGGGGGATTTGCGGGCGATCAGCGAGTCGATTGAACAGAATGGCTTCTACGGGGCGGTCGTGGCCCAGCGGTCGACGGGGCACGTGCTGGCCGGGAACCACCGGCTGGAGGCGGCCCGGCGGATGCGGGCGCGGGAGATACCGGTGATCTGGGTCGACTGCACCGACGAGGAGGCGCGGCGGATACTGCTGGCCGATAACCGGACGAACGACGTGGCGGGGTATGACACGGAGGCGCTGGCGGCGCTGCTGGAGTCGGTCGAAAAGACATCGGGCAGCCTTCACGGCACGGGCTACGACCGGGACGCCCTGAATGGCCTTCTGGACCGCCTTGGGAGGCCATATGTCCAGACCCAGCAGGGCGACCCGGAAGCGGTCCCTGAGCCCCCGAAACGGCCGGTCACACGGCCGGGTGACCTGTGGATTCTGGGCAATCACCGGCTCCTGTGCGGAGATTCGACAAAGGAGGCCGACGTTGTCCGGGTGATGCAGGGCGAGAAGGCAAAACTGTTTGCGACCGATCCGCCGTATCTGGTCGACTACGACGGGACGAACCATCCGCACCGGTGGAATGAGGGGAAAAAACGGAACAAGGACTGGTCCGGCAGCTATGGGCTTACATGGGACGAGTCGGCCCAGGGGATAAAGCTCTACGAGGACTTCTACCGGGTGGCAGTAAAGGAGGCCGTGCTCCCCGGGGCGGCCTGGTACTGCTGGCACGCGAGCCGCCGCCAGGCGATGCTTGAGAAGGTATGGAATGACAACAATGCCTTTGTCCACCAGCAGATCATCTGGATGAAGGACCGGCCAGTGCTCACCCGGTCGTGGTACCTGTGGCAGCACGAGCCGTGCCTGTTCGGGTGGCAAAGGCCCCACCGGCCTGAGCGGATCGTGGAGGGCTTTTCAAGCACCGTCTGGCAGGTTCCGACGGTCGCACCGGGCACGCCGACCAGTCATCCGACGTCAAAGCCGGTGGAACTGTTTCGCCTGCCCATCCGCCAGCACACCAAACCGGGCGAGCTCTGCTACGAGCCCTTTGCCGGGAGCGGCTCGCAGTTCATCGCGGCCGAGGAACTGGGCCGCCGGTGCCATGGCCTCGAGATCAGCCCGGTTTACTGCGACGTCATCGTCCAGAGATTTGAGACCTTTGCCGGAAAGAAGGCGCGCCGTGCCAAGGGGTAAGAAACACGATCCAAAGCTCCGGGACGAGGCCTACCGGCTGTTCGCCGGGGACTTGACGAACGCCGAGGTGGCCCGGAAGCTCAGGTTGCCGGAAACGACAACGGTCGAGTGGCACAAGAGCTGGTCCGGGAGCGAGGAGTTTGAAACCTACCGGCGCCACAAGCGGGCCGAGCGGCTCCAGATGGCCAACCGCCTGCAGGCGGCCGCCGCCATCCGGCTCCTGCAGGCGGTCATGGAGGGAATGATCCCCCCGGAGCGGCTCCCGGTCGCTTATGGAATCGTCACCGACAAGTGCCTCCTGATGGAGGGGGAGCCGACGCAGCGGATGGAGTACCAGATGCGGCCGGATGAGGAAGAGGATCTGCTGAAACGGCTGGAGGCGCTCATTGAAGACCAGCAGTAAGGACCGTCTGGACTATTTCCGGCTGATGTCCCGCCGGGACATCAACTTCTTCGCCGCCTACGTGGGCGGCTACCGGAACGAACCCTTCCACCGGCACTGGCATGAACTGGCTGGCCGTCACGACCGGCTCATCCTCCATGCGCCGGTCGAGCACGGCAAGTCCGAGCAGATGAGCATCCTGAGGCCCCTGTGGCTCATGGGCCGCGATCCCAACACACGCATCGCCATCATTTCGGCCACGAGCAATCCGCAGGCCGAGAAGTTCCTGCAGACGATCTCGCGGCATGTCATTGAGAACCCCCGTTACCGGGAGGTCTTTCCCCATGTCCGGCCGGGGACGCCGTGGGGGCAGGGGGCGATCAGCCTCAGGAGGACGGCGTTTCACAAGGACCGGACGGTCCAGGTGACGGGGGCCTTCGGGCCGATTAACGGGAGCCGCCTCGATCTCGTCATCCTGGACGACGTCCTGGGGTTCGAAAACACCTTTACGGAAAGTTCGAGGCGGAAGGTGCTGGCGTGGATCGAGAGCGAGGTGCTGGGCCGTCTCGTGGACGGCGGCAGGCTGATCGCCATCGGCACGGCCTGGCACCCCGGGGATGCGATGTTCGAACTGGCACGCCGGCCGGGGTTTTATCACCACCTGGACCGGGCGGTCTCGGATGGCAGGATCCTGTGGCCAAAGCCACGGGGAAAGCCGGATGTACCGTTTGGGTGGACGGAGCAGCGTATACAGAAAAGGCGCGATGAACTGGGCCCGCTGGCCTTTGCGCGTCAGTTCCTGAACGAACCCCGGTCGGACGAGGCGGCCCGCTGCAAGGAGGCCTGGGTAAACCGGTGCATCCGGAGTGACCTGAAGCCCGGCGAGCCGGTGCATCCGGAGGAATGGGCGCTCTTTACCGGAGTCGATCCGGCCGTGGGGCGGGGGAAGAGCCATGATCTCACGGCCATCTTCACGATCGCGGTCAACCGGGCCACGAATATCCGCCGGGTCATGGGCATCGAGAGCGGCCAGTGGGCGCTCCCCATGATCCTGGAGCGGATCATCGCCGTGCAGGCGAGGTGGAGTTCGGTCGTCTTTCTCGAAAGCAACGGCGCGCAGGACTATCTTCGCCAGGCGCTTGTGGAGAGAAACCCGGGGCTTCCGGTCGAGGCCCACCAGACGGGCCTCAACAAGCACCACGAGGCCTATGGCGTGGAGTCGGTTTTCGCCGAGTTTGAGCAGGGGCTGTGGGAGATACCGGGTCCCGACTCGTCGCCGGAGATCCAGAACTGGATCAGCGACTGCCTCCTCTACCATCCCGACTCCCATACCGGGGACCGGCTCATGGCCTGCTGGATAGCGAGGGAGGGGGCGCGGGAGCGGGGGACCTATGAAGTAAAGTCTGAGGACTACCGGCTGGAGTCGTCGTCCGTCTTCAGCGGCTCGTCGCACCCCTGGGCTGATTTTCCGCCTTTTGACCCCCGGGATATCTAGCGTTTCATGGGGGCTGACGGGCCAGACGAGGGGTTTAGCAGCGCATCCAGCCTGTCGGCGGCGTCGCGCTGCATGCCGGGGAGAACATGGCTGTAGGTATCGAGCGTGACCGAGATCTGGGAGTGTCCCAGACGCTCCTGGACGATCTTGGGATGGACGTGACCAGCCCTACATTTCCGGGCCACTCCGAGTGTTAGTCGGGTTGTACATCTGACCCGGTAGAATCGGCTGGAGGGGCGAAGCCCCGGAAGCCGAATCTACCAAGCACTGGGCGAACTCCGCAGGCGTCAGGTAGTCCAGACTGCTGTACGGTCGTTCGTTATTATACTCATCCTTCCATTCCTGTCCCAGGAATTTTGCCTCGTCGAGGCTGTAGAACAGTTCACACTCCAGAAGCTCGTCCCGGAGCTTGCCGTTAAAGCTCTCGGCGTAGCCGTTTTCCCACGGTGAAGCGGCCGCGATATAGAGCGTGCCGACATGGGCCTCGGCCAGCCAGTTCTTCAGCGCCTTGGCGATAAACTCCGATCCGTTGTCGCTGCGGATAAACCTCGGGAGTTCCCGCGTGGCGATCAGTTCTTCCAGCACCTCGATCACGTCTTCCGACTTCAGTTTCCGTTCGACCTTTAAGGCCAGACACTCCCGCGTGAACTCATCCACGAGGGTGAGCCACTTGAGGGTACGGCCCTCTTCCGTCCGGTCATGGACGAAATCCCACGTCCAGACATGGTCCTTGTGCTCGGCCCGGTAGCAGACGATGCTGTTTGCGCTCAGGCCCAGCCTGCGCCGTTTTCGTGGCTTTCTGGGCACTTTCAGCCCCTCACGCTTCCAGAGCCGGTGAACGCGCTTCTCGCTCACCTGCCACTCTTCCTGGCGGAGCTTCGCGCAGATTCTCCGGTATCCGTACCTTGGGTAAACCCTGACCAGTTCCAGCATCCGTTCGACGATCTGCTGGTTCTCGTCCTTCACCCTTGGCACATACACCTGAGTCGATCTGGGCTGCTTCACCAGCCGGCAGATCCGTCGGTCCGAGACCGGGTACCGGTCCCGGAGCTTTCTGACGGCCCTGCGTCGGCGTTCGGGGCTTAGAAGTTTCCCTTGACGAGTTCCTTCAGCATTTCCTTGTCGAGGGAGAGATCCGCCACGAGCTTCTTCAGCCGTCCGTTCTCTTCTTCGAGTGCCTTGAGCCGCTTCGCCTCGTCCATGCTCAGGCCGCCGTATTTCCGCTTCCAGCGGTAGTAGGTCTGCTCGCTCACTTCGAGCTTCTGGCACACCTGGCCCATCGGCGTACCGGCGGCCAGCTCTGCGTCCACCTCCCGGAGTTTCTTTACGATCGCCTCCGGCGCGTGCCTCTTTCTGCTTTTCATCGGGGAGTCTCCAGCCCTCAAAGGGCAGTTTGGACTCTCACTCGGTTTGGCTCAAATTTGCGGGGGCAGGTCAGGGTTCATAACCTATGGAGCTGCAAAAGGTCTTGTCCGTTCAGGGGTGAGTATTCCCGAAGATGAAGGTGGAGCAAATGCTGGGTATGGTTTGGGTGGTCGAATTGGTGTTTCGGTGGGTCTTATCCTTACCACTGCCAACAAAGAATCTGATCTCCAAGGTTTGTCGAAAACCCTAACTCTGGATCTCGGACTTATCGGCAAGAGCTCAGCTACTTGGTCATGGGGTAAGAATAGTGAAGGCAAAACCATCCATAGCATTGCTCTTAGTCCCGGCGCCGGTGTTGCGGCCTATCAGGGCGGGTCGGTCACTAATACTGAAGTGATATCAAGGGGACTGAATAACTGCCATGGAAAATAAAGTCAGAAGACGCATATTTTACATATTTTCCGCATTTCTTGCAATAGTCAGTATTGGCGTGATCTGGAGTACTCTCGAAGAACTCGAATTGTATCGTAGTGGGGATACAATAAAAGCGGCTGTTGTTTCTGTAAGTGACCGGAATGGAGTTCGTGTTGGAGTAATAGAATATGAAGTGAATAGTCAAATATACTCAACATCGTGTGTATATAATAGCTACGTTCGGCCGGAAGAAAAATGCGAAGTCGGGGGCCATATACATCTAATCTTCATGAAGTCTAATCCAGAAATATCACGATTATCTGATCCAAAAATAACAGTTCGAGACAATTTGATTTTTGTCGTATTGATATGGACAGCAGGGATGATTGGTGCATCATTTCTTTCTTGGTGGATCACGGCGAATGCATCGTCTCGCCTGTCATCCTCGTGACGTATAAATGGTGGTAGTGTCCTGAAAGTTTCGCTTTTTCCCTGAGATCGGTTAATAATTTTGTTCCTGCTGGTGCGTCAATTCTTCTGTTCCTGTTTTCGTTGTTCTCTCCTTTCAGCCTGCGGCGCCCTGCGCGGGCGGGCTGCACGACCCCGACACGCGTTTGTACCGCTTCGGGGCGCGGGACTACGACCCCAGGACCGGCCGCTGGCTCGCCAGGGACCCGATCCTGTTTGGCGGCGGCACGGCCAACCTCGGTTATTTTCAGTGGAGAAGAATCAGTGAGATCCCAGGAGTTTTCGCTCCATCACGGCGCAGTAGATGCACGGCGTTACAAACAGGGTAATGACGTGTATCGCCATGCCGCCGACGCTGGGGATTGCCATGGGCTGCATGATATCGGATCCGCGTCCCTGCGCGAGCATCACCGGCAGGAGCCCGATCACGCTGGTGGAAAGTGCCATGAGCGAGGGCCGGATGCGCTTCAGCCCTGCATTGACGACCAGTTCGCGGATTTCCTCGCGGGAAACAGGACTGCCTGTTTCCCGCCGGTCCCTGAAGTTCCGTTCCAGGTAAGAGAGCATCACCACGCTGTCGTCATCGGCGACGCCAAACAGCACGATGAAGCCCACCCATACGGCAACGCTCAGGTTCGCTCCCCACCAGTTCAGGAGAATAAAACCGCCGGAAGCCGCGACCAGAATGGAAAAAAACACCAGCAGGGCGAGCCACCATTTCCCGAAGCCCAGATAGATCATGATGAACATTCCGAGAAGGACGAGTGGCACGAGCACGGCGAGCCGCTCCGCCGCCCGGCGCTGATTCTCGAACTGCCCGCCCCACTCCCAGTGGTAACCGGGCGGTACGTGTAGCGTGACTTCTCCAGGCCGGCCTTCCGAGAGGAGGCGGTCGCTTTTTTCCTTTTCGGCGCGAAGCAGCCGCTCGGCATCCTCAACCACGCTCACTTCGTCCCGGTCGCGGGTATTCATCGTCACATAGCCGACCAGCAGGCCGTTTTCGCCTTTGATTTCCTGTGGGCCGGTCCGGTGCCGTATGCGGGCAAGCTGCGAGATCGGAATCTGGGCGCCAGTGGCGGCAGGAACCGGTATCCGCTGGAGGCTGTCAAAATCCTCGCGCAACTCCTTGGGGTATCTGACGCGTACTGGATAGCGTTCACGGCCTTCGACCGTACTCGTAAGGTTTTCGCCGCCAATGCCCATTTCAATGATGTCCTGTACATCACGAACGCTGACCCCGTACCGGGCGATGGCCTGGCGGTCGATTTCATACTCCAGATAGGGCTTTCCGATGATCCGGTCGGCCACGATGTCGGTCGCGCCGGGGACCGCTTTCAGGATCTGCTCCATTTCAAGTCCGATACGCTCGATTTCCTTCAGGTCGGAGCCGTAGATCTTCACCCCCATCATCGCCCGGAATCCGGTCTGCAGCATGATAAGGCGCGTCTGGATTGGCTGGAGCCATGTCGGCAGCACCCCGGGGATATCGGTAACTTCCTGTAGCTCGGCGAGAATATCCTCCTTCGTGCGATCCCGGTATGGAGGCCACACCCTGTCTAGCAGCGGGTGCAGTACGGAAAGCCAGTGCACTCCGGTATGCCACCGCTCGACGGGGACCGGCCGCCACTGTCCCTTTGGTTTCAGCATGATCACGGTCTCGATCATGCTGACCGGGGCCGGATCGAGGGGGGAATCGGTGCGGCCGAACTTGCCGACGACACTGGCTATTTCCGGAACCGATTCGATCGCCACGTTCTGCCTGGCCAGTGCGGCCTGTACCTCGGTCAGCGACGCCGATGGAAGCAGGGATGGCATGTAGAGAATGGACCCCTCATCCAGAGGTGGCATGAACTCCCGCCCGGTCCGGACAAAAATCATGAAACCGGTGGCAACGAGGCCGGCGGGCAGCATCAGGAACAGCATCTTGTGGGCGAGTACCCACCGGAGCGCCGGACGGTAGGCACCGTGGATGAAGCGTGATACCACGTTGTCATCCACCGGTATCAGGCGCTCGCGGCCCAGCCGGTAAACGATGAAACCCGAAATCACGCCGATACCGGCGGCCGCCGGCCAGCCGGTCCATCCGGCCCGGCCTTCGAGTGAGCTGGTAATCAGCAGTCCCGATGCAATCGAGGCCGCTATCCCGGTGAGTGATGCCACGAGGCCTGAAACCCGCACCGAAAGCCGTTTCGGATTCAGCAGGTAGTAGGAAAGAACTGGAACCAGCACGATGGCAAATACCACGGCCGCACCGATGGCGAATGTCTTTGTATAAGCGAGCGGCTTGAACAGTTTCCCTTCCTGGTCGGTAAGAAAAAAGACAGGGATAAAGGATATCAGCGTGTTTGAAACGGCCGTGAAGATGGGGGTCGCCACCTCGGCCGCTGCTTCCCGGACCAGCTCCAGATGGGGACGGTCCGGTTCCTCGAGCCGCCGCCGGTAGATGTTCTCGGTCATGATGATGCCCATGTCGGCAATGTCGCCGATCGCGATGGCCAGACCCGCCATGGACATGATGTTGCCGTCGACGCCCAGCCAGTACATCAGGAGAAAACTGCTCGCGAGCGCCAGCGGCAGCGTGGGAAGTATGACGAGTGAACTGCGCAGGTGCAGCAGGAAGACCAGCACGATGCCGGCCACAACCAGCACTTCCTCAGTCAGTGCCTTGGCCAGTGTATCGAGAGTCTCCTGAATGATAGCGCTACGGTCGTAGAACGGGACGATATGCACCGGAACCTGCCGGCCGTCTGAAAGCGTTATCGTGAGGCCGGATTCTATCTCCCTGATCCGCTCCTTGACCCGTTCCAGTACTGCCAGGGGGTTCTCGCCATACCGCATGGTGACGGCTCCGCCCACTGCCTCCCGGCCCCTCTTGTCCAGGCCGCCACGGCGGAAATCCGGGCCCATGGTGACGTGTGCGACATTCCGGACAAGGAGGGGAGTTCCGCCTTCCTGCCGGATCACAATGTTTTCAATATCCTCGATGCCTTTGAGAAACCCGACACCCCGGATGAAAAATTCAAGCCCGTTCTGCTCGACCACCTTGGCTCCGACGTCGATATTGCTCCGGACAACAGCCTCGTACACCTCCGGAAGCGTGACCCGGTGAGCCCGCAGGCGGTCGGGATGCACATCGATCTGGTACTGCCGGACATATCCTCCGACACTTGCGACTTCGGATACACCCTCGACCGCATTGAGCTGGTAGCGGACGTACCAGTCCTGCAGGGACCGGAGCTGGGCCGGATTCGCGCCATCGGCTTCCAGCGTGTACCAGTAGATCTGTCCCAGTGCCGTCGCATCCGGGCCGAGGACGGGCACCACCCCCTGAGGAAGGCGGGATTGCGCGGCACTGAGCCTTTCCAGCGTCCGTGAGCGGGCCCAGTAGTAGTCCACCTCATCCCGGAAAATGACGAATACCATTGAAAAGCCGAATCCCGACATGGTGCGGATGTTGCGGACACCGGGTGTTCCCTGAAGGCTTACGCCAAGCGGGTAGGTCACCTGGTCTTCGACATCCTGGGGGGAACGGCCCGGCCAGTCGGCGTAAACGATCACCTGTTTTTCGCCGATGTCGGGAATTGCATCGACCGGAAGATGGCGGAGTGAAAGAAAGCCTCCAGCGAGGATGGCCGCCGACAGTATGACGACGAGGAGGCGGTTATCGAGACACCAGCGGATAAGATAGCTCATGATTCTTATACCCTGCGTTTCAGTGCCCGTGATGGGAATGGTCATGGGTTCCGCCATGCCCTTCCGGGTACAGAAGGCTTGGCGATCCATCAATCTGCCGCTGGCTGTCGATGAGATAAGCGCCGCGGACGGCCACCTCATCACCTTCGCCGAGTCCGTCTATCACTGGGTAGTAGCGTCCGGGCCTGGACTGCGCGTCATCCCCCAGGGACAGGGGGCCTAGTTTTACGTCCACAGGCTCAAAATTCCCGTCTGGAGTCTGCCGGTAGACAACCTTGCGCGTGCCGGTATCCAGCACTGCCGAGGCCCGAACCGCCAGAGGCAATTTTTCTGTTCCGGACTTCCACGGCACACGGATGACCGCCGATGCGTACATCAGCGGTTTCATCCGCCCATCCGGGTTGCTGACGTTTACGCGCACCCGAACCGTACGCGTGGCGTCATCCATCATCGGTGTAATAAAGGCGACGGTTCCCGAAAACCATTCGCCGGGGTACGATTCAACATTGATATCGACTGTCTGGCCGGTTCGTATCCAGGACAAGTCGCTTTCGTAGATATCGAGGTTGAGCCACAGCGTGCTCAAGTCGGCAATCTGGAACAGCACATCACCCTCTTTCACGTACTGGCCTTCAAGAACATTCCTTTCGATTACTGTTCCGGCCTGGGGCGCAAAAAGAGTGATATGGGTCCGGGGCTGTCCGGATGCCTCAATTTCGCTTATCTGGGCTGGCAGCAGGCCCCATAACCGGAGTTTCGTCCGGGCCAGTTCCAGCAACTGTCCGGATGCGCCCGGCCTGGAGGCAGCGAGCAGCAGTTCGCGCTGGGCGACGAGCAGTTCCGGACTGTAGATTTCCGCGAGCGGGTCGTTTCTCCTGACGGGGGCTCCCACAAAACCCACATAAAGCCGGTCCACACGTCCGCCCACGCGGGCCGTGATATATCCAAGTCGTGTTTCATCGACAGCGAGTTTGCCGACCGCCCGTATTTCCCGGTTAAGCGGCTGCCTCCGGACAATATCGGTTTCCACAGCAAGCTTGTTGGCGGCCTGGCCCGTTACCGGTACAAGTGGCATCCCGCAAATGGGACATGCACCCGGTTTATCGTGACGGATCTGCGGATGCATGGAGCAGGTCCACAGTTCTGCCTGAGTCACCGTACCATGGCTGCCATGGGTTTCCAGACCCGCATCATGGGAATGCAAGCTAGAGGTGTCTGCTGGAGGGTTCAGATACAGGTAGATCAGGAGCCCGCCGGCGACGATGGCCATGCTCCCGATGAGAGTCCGGTATTTTTCGATGAATGTTTTCATGGGAGATTCCTTTCAAGGCGGGTAGATGGAGGTTCGCCGGACCCGGCCGGCTCCTGCCCTGTCGGCAGCAGCCCTGCGGTTCTGAAAAGTCGGGCCAGTTCCTGCCGGTGATCGCGCCGTGCGGCAGCTTCTTCAAACAAGACACCTATATAGGAACGCTGGCTGTCGAGCAGGCCGATAAAGCCGAGTCGTCCGGTTACATATCCTTCCCTGGCTGATTCCAGCTCAAGCTCTGCAGCGGGGCGTATCCGGCTCCGGTAGAGATCAAGCACGGCCTCCGTTTCCCGTACCCGTTCGTGGCGCTCGTGAATCTTATGGATCAACTGAACCTTAAGCGCTTCCCGCTCATGCCGGCGTGCCTCCAGCCGGGCTGTACTGCCCGCGACTGCTGCCCGGCGGCGTCCGATTTGCAGCGGTATGTTGATGCCCGCCTTGATGGCGAAATCGTCGTCTCCGTCAGCCATGAATGTGGGGTTGGTTCCACCCTTGACGGGCGCATACATGGCTCCGAGTTTGAGGTCTGGCCAGTATTCACGCCGCGCAAGGTCCAGACGCGCCTGTTCGGCCTCTGTCATCGCTTCGGCAGCCAGGAGATCCGGGCGCCGGACAAGTGCCCGTGCGGCCAGTGAATCGAGATCTGGTACCGGGTAGTTCATATCCGCAGTGAGCGGCTGGCCCAGGCTGACGGCAAGCGGGCGGTTCAGGATTGCGCTTATTTCCGCTTGAGCGGTCTCCGACATTCGCCGGAACCCGGCATCGGCCACATCGGCCCGGGCTATTTCCACAACAGCCTTGAGAGTATCGCTTTGTGGAACCTGTCCGGCGGCATAGAGCTGTTCAGCCAGCTCGCGGAGCTGATTGAGCAAGTCCCTGTTTTTGAAGTTGATCCTGAGCGCCGCTTCTGCGTAATCCCAGTCGTGGAATGCGACGGCCAGTTCACTCAGTACGTCAAGTTCACGTTCCACCGAGTCCAGTCGTATCGCCTTTGCCTCCTTTCGTGCCGCCTCCCGGCGGAAGCCCCGTATGCCCCAGAAGGGAACCATTTGCTCCAGTTCAAAGCGGTAGCGAATCGGCCCAGCCCTGGTTTCAGCGGGCGTAACCATGTACTGGAACACAAACTCCGGATCCGGCAGCGCGCCTTCGATGTGTTCCATCTGCTGTGCTGCTTCTGCGCTTGACCGGGCGGCGGCAAGCTGCGGGTTGACGCGGATGGCCTCTGCCAGAAGTGCCTCCAGCGTAACGGGTGGGGGGGCAGCAAACCCCGGAACCGCAAAGCCCAGTGCGGCGGCAAGCAGCAAGGCCGAAAGCCGGATGCACCGGGAAAAATGATTATTGACAGAAGATAGTGGTTTCATGACCAGATCCATCGGCGAACCAGTTTCGCCGTGCCAAGGCCTCCGAGTCATCGCCCAAGAATAGGTTACTTGGACGCAGGCTCCAGAGCCGGAAACAGGTGGATGCGACGAAGGGCTACATGCAGGCGCGAGAATGCACCGGCACTACATACAGATCAGAGTGTCAGGATGACCGTGGCAAGATTTTGAGCCGCGGTTGCCGGGGGGCTTAAGCCGGCATATTGGCTGAAAACGGCAGTCTTGTTTGTATCCACTCCTGGAGCATACGACAGGAAGGCGATCATGATTCCTGAAAGTGGAATACTGACCGGCGCGCTTGCGTGGGAAGAATCCAATGACCGCAAGTCCATGCATCCCTTGAAGGAGCAGGGCTGGCTGTCTACCGGAGAGTTGTCCGGCGTTGCGGCTCCCCGGTGGCAGGGCGGTAAATCGGCATCGACTTCAACCTCATTGACGGTTTGTAGGGGACGATGGCACCGCTGCTCACAGGCAAGCGAGACAGCTGTCTGCAGCGTGAAAAACGCAACCAGCGCGACGGGTATAGCCTTCTTTAACCGCATGCCTTTTCCATTTTGATCGCTGTTCAGAATGGGAGCAAGTCCACTTAGGCAAAGGAGGCGTGAACCTGTGGAAAGTGTCCGCGTAACGGAGATCATCACTATAGGGCCGTCTTTCGGAGCCGCAGGGCATTTACGATGACCGATACCGAGCTAAGACTCATGGCGGCAGCAGCGAACATGGGATTGAGGTGAATGCCGAATGCGGGATACAGAGCTCCAGCTGCCACTGGTACTCCCAATGCATTGTATATAAAGGCAAAAAACAGGTTTTGTCGGATATTCTGCACAGTCGCCCGGCTAAGACGGCGTGCCTTGACAATGCCTCGAAGGTCCCCTTTTAAAAGGGTGATTCCCGCACTCTCCATGGCCACATCGGTGCCATTACCCATGGCGATTCCAACATGGGCCTGAGCCAGGGCGGGGGCATCATTTACTCCGTCGCCCGCCATGGCGACTTTACGCCCCTCAGCCTGGAGTCGCTTTATTGCCGAATGCTTTTGGGCCGGTGAAACCTCTGCGTATACCTCGTCAATTCCTAACGTACTGGCGACTGCCTTGGCTGTAATCCGGCTGTCTCCGGTCAACATTATAATATGCACGCCTTCTTCACGAAGTGCCCGGATTGCCTCAGGAGTACTCTCACGTACAGGATCAGCGACACCTATGAGTCCCTGCAAGCGGTTCGCGACAGCGAGAAACATTACCGTCTGTCCATGAGAGCGCATTGTATTCGCTCGGTCTCCTGCACTATTCACATCAATCCCCTGGGCATCCATCAGTTTGGTGTTGCCGAGCACGACCGGTTCTCCGTTCAGAGAAGCAACTATGCCTTGCCCCGGGATTGACTGGAAGCCGCTGACCAGCGACGGAGATAGTTTCCGGTCTTCTGCTGCTGCCAGGATAGATGCAGCCAGTGGATGCTCACTACCCAATTCAAGCCCGGCAGCAAGACGAAGAATCTCTTCCTCATTCCAACTGCCGAGAGACTCAATGCTTGTCAGTTTAGGCCGACCGTCGGTCAGTGTTCCGGTCTTGTCAACGACAAGGGTATCGATTTTGGACATTGCCTCCAGTGCTTCAGCATTTCGGATCAACACTCCCATCGTCGCTCCCCGGCCGACGCCTACCATGACTGACATTGGCGTTGCCAAGCCTAGTGCGCATGGGCAGGCGATAATGAGCACGGTTACCGAACTGGCTAACGCATATGCATATGCAGGTTGAGGCCCCCATATTGACCAAATAGCAAAGGAAATCGCCGCGATGGCAATTACTGCTGGAACAAATATCCCTGAAACCCGGTCAGCAAGTTTCTGGAGCGGAGCACGGCTGCGTTGAGCTTCTCCAACCATTTGCACGATACGGGCCAGAACTGTAGCTGAACCGACCTGCCTGGCTTGCATCAAAAATGTGCCATTTACGTTGAGGGTCGCGCCGGTGACCGAATCTCCTGGTCCCTTTTCAACTGGAATGGACTCGCCCGAAAGAAGTGCTTCATCCACTGAACTTCTCCCAGACTGGATGATCCCGTCAACGGGGATTTTTTCGCCTGGCCGCACCCGGAGGATGTCGTTCGTTGCAACTTGCTCCAGGGGTATATCTGTTTCCGTTCCATCTGGATCTACGCGCCGTGCTACCTTGGGTGCCATATCCATTAACGTCCGGATCGCGCCTGCTGTGCGGTCTCTCGCTTTCAATTCCAGAACCTGGCCGAGCAAAACAAGCACAACAATCACAGAAGCTGCTTCGAAATAGATCCCAACTTCTCCGTTATGTCCCCGGAATCCGGCCGGAAACATTTCTGGAACCAGTAATGCCGCTACACTAAAGCCCCATGCAGCACCGGTGCCAATGCCAATCAAGGTGAACATGTTCAGGTGACGGTTGCGAAAAGATGTCCACATCCGTTCGAAAAATGGCCAGCCACCCCACATTACAACTGGGGTAGCAAGAAAAAACTGGATCCAGCGTGTCGGTTGCGGCGGTAACAGCCAGCTCAATGATTGCCCGGGGATCATCTCACCCATGGCGAGGAGAAATATGGGGAACGTCAGCGCTAGACTGATCCAGAACCGGCGTGACATGTCATTGAATTCAGTGTTTTCTTCGGTCTGGACAGCAATAGTCACTGGCTCCAGTGCCATCCCGCATTTGGGACAATTTCCCGGCCCTTCCTGCACTACTTCGGGATGCATTGGGCAGGTGTAAAAATCAGACTTGGCGGGTGTGACGGCTGGAGAATGCCTGGCGTGGCCATGAGCATGACAATTGTGGTCGTTGCCATTACTGCGTGTGTGTGTGTGGTGAAAAGTGTGGTCGCGTGGCATTTCCGATTACTCCTGTCTGTGGGTGCCAGATAAGTGGCTTTCCCTGGAATGGAGGACGCAGCAGTGAGGAAGTTCTTACACTGAGCATGAGCAACAGTCGCAGAGGGAGCCCTTATCGGTCCGTATCGCCCTGCCGTGAGCAACCCCGTACAACCTATCCATGGAAACAGGTGGTTTCAGCAGACGCCAGCAGATTTCAAAAGCAATGCAACCTATTGATTTTCAGACGATTCTGGATCGTCATTGCCACCTGTGGAACCCCATCTCGGACGGTCTCATAAGCCGTAGGTCGTGGGTTCGACCCCCACCCCAGCCACCATCGTTAACTTCCTGTTTTTCCTTGGACTTTCTCCGAGCCCGCTTCTTCGCTGGGGCACCCTCCGGAGCCTTCGTACAACCTAAGTACAACCTATCTTGGGAATCCAGCGTTCCGAACAGCCGATTCAGCTTCGTGACGGCCTCTTCCTGCATCGATGGAAGCACATGGGAATAGGTCCCGAGCGTAAGGGTGACGGAACTATGACCAAGCGCCTCCTGGATCACCTTGATCGGTACGCCTTCGGCAATCGACAGTGTCGCAAACGTATGGCGCAGGTCATGGAACCGGATCATCGGCAACTTCGCTGCCTTGAGTATCCCCCGGAAGTCCCGACGAAGCAGATTGCTCTTGCGGATATATCCGCCGTCCGAGTCGCAGAATACCGGTGCCGAGATGTTCCCTTCGGCCAGCATCTTTTCCTTATGCACCTTCAGAACCTGCACTGCGATTTCCGGCAGCCGTACCTGCCGGTTCGATTGCGCGGTCTTGGGTTCACCGATGGAGAACTCCCCTTTGATCTCTACAAGCGTCTTCCGCACACTCACCGTGCCGGCGGCAAGGTCCAGATCCTTCCAATCGAGAGCAAGAAGCTCTCCCTGCCGGAGTCCTGTGGTCAGCGCCAGGATCATGAGCGCTTCAAGCCTCTTTCCGCGGGTATGTTTGAGAAACTTCTGAACCTGTTCCTTATCCAGAGGTTGGATAGGCTTGCTCACATGCCGGGGTCTCCGGACAGCGTCGCAGACGTTACGGGAGACAAGGCCCCATCTCAGGGCCTCGTTTAATGCAGAATGAAGAATCACATGCACATGCTGGCATGCGCGCGCAGACTTCTTGTCCCGAATCATAGAGGCATAAAGCGCCTGGACGTGGGCAGGCGTTAGTGCGGTAAGCTGCACCCCGCCAATTCGCGGCAGAATCTGCTTCTCGACAAACCATTCGAACCGGTCATAGGACGTGGGCCTCAATCTGAGTTTTGCTGAATCCTTGAGCCATCGGCGGAGGAATTCCGCAATCGTCATCCGGTCGGTGGCCACAATCAATCCCCGCGCGGCATCGCTCCGGAGCGCCAGCAGTTTATCCTGAACCGCCTTCTTGGTCGTTCCATAAACGTACTTCCGCCGCCGGCGGCCGTTCGCATCAATGCCGACGGTCAGGACGGCCAGCCACTGGCCGGGCCTTCGCTCGACAATCGAACCTTCGCCTTTTCCACGCCGCCTGGACACGTTCCGACTCCGTAGCTACCGGGAACCTTCCCCGGTCAGGTTAACTAAGCATCTTAACCCGGGATCAGCCGGTGTGCGAATCGCCTAAGCCCACTATCCTGCTCGCCGCGAACTCCTTCATCGCCTGCTGCGGGATCCGCCGCGATCGGCCGATCTTCACATAAGGAAGTTCACCCTGGTCCATGACCTCGTATAGCTTCGCCCTGCTGATGCCGAGGAACCGGCAGCATTCGTCGATCCGGACGAGTCCGGCATCCACCAGCTTGAGGGAATTGTTGTTCATGGCGTTTCTCCTTTGAGGTTAATCTTGAGATTTAAGGCCTTCGAACCGTTTTAGCGCGATAAGCCCCATGTAGTCCTTGCGAACCTTAAGGTGCGCCAGACCTGCCCTGATCAGCTCATCGAAGGCCTGCCCCAGTTCATCGCCGGCGATTTCGTAGCCCTGACGACGGATGGCGCTTTTCAGATCCCGGATGAACAGGGATGCCTGGGGAATTACCGCCGAGCGCCGCTTGAGTCTGGCGAAGATGAATCTGGCGAGTGGAGAGAGTTGAGGTTCCAATGTCGATCTCCTTTTCCAGGATCAGGATGCGGCCGGAGGGGAGGTAAATAAAATGGCCAGAAATCCGGAATTTTCGTCCCCACTGAAACTCTGGCGAATCTGGGACCGAGCAAAAATGATCTTTCCTTGCGCAAGATTCAGCCTGACCTTTCATCACCAATCTGCGGGTTCCGCGTCTGCTCAACAATGACCCTTTTGGGCGGACACCCATTTCGGGCCTCGCCGGTCATCACCGAACCAAGTTAGCGACGAACCATTTGCATAAAAATGGGCTGAACTTGCGCACATGACTAATTCGCGCAGGTAAACCGGGAAACCATTGCCTGGTGCGGCCCGGAAGCGCGGCATTATCAGGAATAATGGGGGGCTATTTACACCGGAAATACGTGGCCGAGGCGAAACTACCGTGCGAAATACGTGGTGCTGCCAATGACGTACGTCTGGTGAGCCGCTGTCACGGGAGCCCGTAGACGTGACGCTACAGGACCCTTACGCCACCTGTGGAACCAGTGCCGTACCGGGCGCATTGAACGATGCCGCCGCGCGAGATACGTCGATTTTACGTCCGACGCGGCCGGATATCAGCCGATATCGTCTGGCCCGTCCCCCAATTCGTCGATCCAAGGGATAATCTGGTGCGGGAGCGTATGCGTAATCGAGGGCATTCCAGGCAACCCCGCACAGGCGACGGTCATCTCGACAGGTTCCGGGTACGGTTCATCGAATATTTCCGAGTTCAGGCGCATGAAAGCGGTCACGCCAGTGGCGACCGCCGTACTAAAGATCAACCTCCCGCTCCGTAATCGGTTTGTTTACATTACCCGTATCTGTCCACAAGATGCGGGGGTAGGCATCGGGCCCGGCGACCGGCCAGCCGGATTTCCCGATTTCGGCCAGCATCGGTTTCGGCATCTCCCGTTTCCGCTCGAAATTGTTGGATCGCACCGACTTCAGGAGCTCAGGATCGGGCGTTGAACCGTCGAAAAATACCAGCGCCATATCGTGAAACGACAGATGTAATCAGACGATGCAAAAATCGGCAGGCCGACACTTTCCCCGGACGCTCCGATTACCACGACGGTCGCGTCCGACAGCCCCCAACCGGGAGCATTTAGATGAAAAGGATTGTCACCTCCGGTCGCATCCCAAGGAGCTACATGAAAGAATTTCTCTGCGATCAGAAAAACCCGTTCCATGGCTTCTGGGGAAAGGGTCCCGTCCTGGAGATAGCTTTTGACCGTACGCCGCTCAGGCCGGTTCGCCGAGTATTCGGCCATATTGTGTGTGAAGGGCGGAGCAAAAGTGAACCGCCGGCAAGCCCTTCGGTCAGGTAGATCCTGGAATGAGGGAAAAGCCGGACGGGAGGCGTGTCCAGGGAGATGTACAAAGTGGAGTTGTATGCGAGGATTAGACGGGCGTGTCAGGTTGAGAGATTAAGCGGCCGTGAAGCGCCGAGCCGGTTCGGGGTTCACCGGAATACGGTGAGGGAGATACTGATGTTTTCGGTTTCGCCGGGCTACTGCCGAAAGGAACCGACGGCGAAGCCGAAGCTGGCGGCGTATACCGGGGTCATCGATGGGATTCTGGATGACGACCTGACCCGTACCCACCGTTCCGGTCCGTCGTATAATGAAAGAAACCGGCCTGACCTGTCCGCCGTGGTTCAATGGCGGACAGCTTTGGAACTGGAGACGACGGTGAAGAAAAGCCGTTTTAGCGAAGAGCAGGTCATTGGAATCCTGAAGGAGCATGAGGCCGGGACGGCGGTAGAGGACATCACCCGCCGCCACGGGATCAGCGCAGGCACGTTGTACCGGTGGAAAGCGAATTGCGGCGGGCTGGAAGTGTCGGATGCAATGCGTCTGAATGCGCTGGAAGAGGAAAACCGCTAACTGAGGCAGCTGGTGGTCAATCGGGCCTTGGACCTTCAGGCGGCGCGGGCAATCATCGCGAAAAATTGGTAACGCCCGCCGCGAGGCGGAAGGCGTGCGGGTTCGCGGAGAACGAGCACGGCCTTCCGCAGCGGCGGGCCTGCCGGCTGGTGGGCCAGTGGGCGTTCGAGACGGGAATCCGGCTGGCGTTTATCGAGCCGGGCAAGCCCATCCAGAATGCCTACGTGGAGAGTTTCAACGGACGGATGCGGGACGAGTGCCTGAACGAGAACTGGTGCCCGTGCGGGACCGAATAAGGGCCGCAGGCCAGCCTGAAGGATGCACGACGTTCAACCCGCCGGAGCTTTCAGTTTAGTGCGGACCCAAAGAGAGGTACGGGGCAGTGCCGCTCTCCAAGACCGGGGCGGAACTGCTATTCGAGGTTTTCAGCCAGAGGTACGAGCGGGGATCGGTTCTCGTCACCAGCAATCTCCCCTTCGACGAATGGACCGAGATCATGGGCTCTGAGCAGCTCACCGGGACGCTGCTCGACCGCCTCACCCACCATTTCCACATTCTGGAGATGAACGGCGAAAGCTACCGCCTCGCCAGGAGCAAGAAGGAACGCCGACTGGCCTGACCGTTGGCCCACCACGCGAAAAGGAAACGGGGCCGTACAGCCCCGTTTCCTTTTCACGCACCCCGGGATGGGTCAAAACCAGCCATTTCCAGCCCGAACCCGATCACCGGAATCCACATTAAACCCCCGCTCCAAGTGGTAAACTTTTACTCCGCCCTGCCGGTACACGTTTGGTCCGCCCCTGACATGAGTCATCACCCCGCGGCTTTTGTGACACGATCGACCATCTCATGCAATGTAAGACTACGTGACATCGGGGACTTCGCCCGCGAGAACTCCAGATACTGGTCCTCGATCACTCCCTTGCGCAGCATCAGAATGTCCCGATAGTAGTTGTGGGTGAGTTTCCACGGGCCGTGCCTACCCTGACGGGGCATCTTATCGATGGCACGGTAGACGTAGCCCGACTTCAATGATCCCATGACCGATTCCTCGGTCCGGCACCCCTCGCGGTCAACGGGCGTCACTACGGCGTAGCCCTTCTTGTCCATGTGGTTGAGCAGGCGACAAAGGTACTCGGCCGCCAGATCCGCCCGCAGCGTCCACGAGGCGTTGGTATAGCCGATCACGATCGAAGCATTGGGAATGCCTTCGAGCAGCACACTCTTGTACAGCATCGCTTCCCTGGGAAGGCGAACCTTTCCGTCGACAGTAAGTTTCATACCGCCTAGGAACTGCAGGTCCAGGCCGGTGGCTGAGACTATGATGTCGGCCTCCAGCTCCTTTCCCGACTCCAATAATATCCCGTTCGGAATAAAGGTCTTTATTTTATCAGTCACAATCGAGGCGCGACCACTACGTATAGCCTTGAACAGATCGCCTCCAGGCATCGCGCAGATGCGTTCATCCCATGGATTGTAGCTAGGAGTGAAATGGCGCATGTCGATGTCCTTGCCAAGCTGCCAACGGGCCAGAGCCAGAAATAGCTCGCGCGCCTGCTTGGGATATTTCCGCGAAATCACGAACGACCAGTACTGCAGGGCGATATTGCGCGCGCGCATGATACGGTAGGTCGCCATTTCGGGCAGCAAGCCCATCAGTCGCGAGGCGATCGGGTCCACTTCCGGAAGCGACATCATGTATGTCGGCGACCGCTGCAACATGGTAATGTGTGAGGTCTTATCTGCCATTGCCGGGATCAGAGTGACGGCCGTCGCGCCGCTGCCGATGACGACTACACGCTTGCCGCTGTAGTCTAGATCCTCGGGCCACTGCTGGGGATGGATTACCCGGCCCTCAAAGTCCTTTTCCCCCGGAAAGTCTGGCTTATAGCCCTTGTCGTAATTGTAATACCCCGTACAAATCAGCAGAAAGCTGCATGTATAGCTCTGGACCTCGCCATTTTCTTCCCTCAGTGTTTCGATCGTCCACTGCTGGTCCTTACTGTTCCAGAAGGCACCGGTCACGCTCAAGCCGTAGTGGATTTTCTTGTCGACCCCACTCTCTCGCGCGGCATCCATGACGTATCGCTTGATCGATGGACCGTCGGCCAGCGTCTTCGGGTTGGTCCAAGGCCGGAAGTTGTAGCCAAAGGTAAACATATCGGAATCAGAGCGGATACCCGGATAACGAAACAGATCCCACGTCCCGCCCATGGCCTTGCGCCTTTCGATGATGGCGACCCGCCTGTTCGGGCATTCGCGGCTTAAATGGCAGGCCGCTCCGATCCCAGAGATTCCTGCACCGATAATTAGAACATCGAAATCTTGGCTCTGCATGTCAACCGCCTTTCGTAATTCGACTCGGACAACTGCATATTTTCCCGCGAGCTGGACCCTCTAAGCCTCAATTCGTTGATGGCTATTTTGAGATGACGCTAATTTACTCTGCCCCTTAATCCGACTTTTCTTTTGGGTACATGAAACTGAAATCCGGAAATACTGGCTTCTCGAGTACGGGTTTTCGGTGCGTGAACGTCTCGAAGGTGCGACGTCCGTGATAGGCACCGATACCGCTCGCTCCAACGCCGCCGAAAGGAAGGTTCGGATTTCCCGCGTGAAGAACCGTATGATTGATACAGACTCCACCTGCGGATGTCTTGGCGATCACGCGTTGCTGAACATCCGTGTTGTTTGAAAAAAGATACAGGGCAAGGGGTTTCGGTCGGGAGCGAACGAACGCAATTGCTTCTTCCATGTCACGCACCGCCATGACCGGCAGTAGAGGGCCGAAAACCTCCTCCTGCATGACCGGTGCATTACCATCGGTAACGCGGATGACAGTCGGCGCAATATAGCAGTCTTTCGGGTCGCTTTCCCCGCCGATCACTACTTTCCCATCTTTTAGGAATTTCGAAATCCGGTCGAAATGCTTTTTATTGACGATCCGTGCGTAATTCGGACTTTTCTGCGGATTGTTTCCATAAAACGACTGTATCGTGCCTCTTAGCGCTTCGAGCAAACGGCCTTCAGCCTGTTGGTGGACGAGAACGTAGTCCGGCGCGATGCAGGTCTGCCCAGCGTTCATCCATTTGCCGAGCGCTATCCGTTTGGCAGCCACCTGAATACTGATATCCCTATCCACCAGACACGGACTCTTGCCGCCCAGCTCAAGGGTTACCGGTATCAAGCGCTCTGCAGCCGCCCTCATGACGATCTTTCCGATCGCCCCGCTTCCTGTATAGAAAATGTAATCGAACGGTTCCTGCAACAGCTGGCTGGTCACGTCCGGCCCCCCCTCGACCACCCTGATGCAGTCGGAATCGATGAAGTCCGGGAGTACCCGTGAGAGAAGTTCCGACGTACGAGGTGCAACTTCGGAAGGCTTGATAATCGCACAATTGCCCGCAGCAACAGCTCCGGCCAAGGGCAGTAGAGTCAGCTGGAGTGGATAGTTCCAGGCTCCGATAATCAGCACGACTCCGAATGGTTCCTTTTCGATATAGCTGTTGGCGGGAAGCAGGGGGAAAGGTGTGGACACCCGTTCCCGCTTTGCCCACTTCCGAAGATTCATCTTGAGAGTGACTGCTTCGATAATCGATGCCCCAATATCCGCAGCGACAGCCTCCCTCGTGGGTTTTCCGAGATCGTCGCGCAGGGCCGCCAGAATTTCCTGGCGACGATTGAAACAGAAACGGATAATCCCTGTAAGCTGGCGCTGACGCCACTCCAACGGCCGTGACTTCCCAGAATCAAACGAATCCATTGCTGGCTGTACCAGACTCTTCAATCCACTGATTGCCATTGAGACTGTCTCCCTGCGATTAAACTTCAGGAGCCCTTCGGATCTCTAATCAGCAACGTGCCTTGGGCTGCACAGACGAGGCGTTCCCCATTGGAAACTTCCGCCCGCACAACAGCCGTATTTCGTGTCATCGCAATCACCGACGACTCCGCCAGCAGAACCCCGTCTTTGATTGGCGCGAGATAGTTCAGCTTGAATTCGGTGGTAGCCGCCCATTGTCCCGGCTTCATGACGGGATAAAGCACAACCCCGAGAATGTGGTCGACAAACCCGGCAAGGACACCTCCATGCAAATTCCCAATAGGCGTCAGCAGTTCTTTGCGGACCGGAAGATTGGCCATGAGCCTGCCCGGTGTAAGTTCGGTCACTCTGCATCCGAGAAATTTGGGCAGCCCGGCCATTGCGTTATTAGCCGACTGGATCGCCGAAGCCAGCTGAGGGTTAAATTTTTCCATCAAGTCTTTGGTTAGCTTCTCATTCATGTGACCCGATCCTTATCAAGTTACGCGATATTGGGACGTTCTTCATCGAGCGGAATCATCGCTTCAGCATCCGCGGAGCTACCCCATTTGTCGGATTTGATCGACACTATTCCGTTAGATGGATCAACCCAGACCGCTCCCCGTTCGGACCAGACATGTACCGCAGAATCAAGCACACCCATGAGCAACATAGGATTTACTTTTTTCCCTGCGACTCCCGCCGCGCCGGCCGCCATCGAAATATCCACCAGACGTTGAGGCCTGTCCTGTATCGCCGCCCATACCCACTCGAGTAACGCTTCGCGCTCCTCCAGCACACGACAAAGTGCGGTATTACCGTCTGGAAACACGCACCCGTGCGACGTGAGCGCGGTTCCCAGTACGGTCCGCCTCAGTTTTAGCAGGGACGCGAGATATACGGACACGTCGTCTCCCATGGAACGCATAATCGGCGTTCCGTGATCCAGGATCATATCCCCGGTAACCGAAAAGCGGTTTTCCGATTCTACCAATACGACATGATGCGGATTGTGTCCCGGGGTTTCGATCACGGACCATGCATAGGGGCCTGCCTCAAACGAATCTCCATCCGAAATGCCCCGGTCGAACCTGATTTCGGCTGCCCCCTTATCGAAGAGATGATAGGTTTGGTCTGCGTCTTCTACCGAAATATTCCCATCCAGCAGATTCCCTTTCGCGCGAGATTCTATCGGCAAAAGCTGAACAATCCGGTCCTTCATACCTGGCGTATAGCTCAGGTGCTGAATCAGCGATTTCCAGGAACTAGCCCTGCGGTTGTACTCTTGATAGTCTTCGCAAACTCCTAAACAACCCTGAAAAGCGATATGCTTGGGCCTATCCGTCAGGCCGGATATGACTGAACCGCCGCCCATGTGATCTATGTGGGAGTGAGTATAGACAATTTGTTCTAAGTCGGAGACCGAAACGTCCAACTCACCCAGATGCCGACGCAGGGCGTTCTGTGTCAGAGGGTGTGGCAGGCCGGCGTCGAAGAGTGTCAGGGGCCCAGAGCCGCCTTTCGCTAGATGCACGTATACGCTTCCATATCGTGGCTGAGGAAGGCGGATGCGAAACAATCCCGGAAATATTTCACGAATCGAGTTGCCGACGGCGGAGAAATCTTCCATTTATTCTTCGATGCCTTATAACCAAATCCCTTGCGAAATCTTCTACAGGTAAAGCCCACGCCTTTGTGGCCCAATTGCACAATCTGGGCCCCTAGACCTATTAAAAGACAATGCTCTTAGCTCACGCCCCTCGGCAAATATAGCAATAACTATGCTAGTATGTCTAGTATTAAATTTATATTATGCTCTATCCTTCGAGCCGTGGAGACATGACGATCTTTGGCCGCTTTGATGGTGGGCTATTGTCTGGAGGAAAGGAAATTGATAAAATGCTAAAATTCCGCTCAATCCGCGCGGTCATTGCTGTTTTATTATTCTCAAAGATACTCGCCAGCTACGTGTGGTTTGGGCTTGTGACATATCGTCGTACACCGAAAGGGATTCGGCGGGAAAAGATGGACGCCCTGCATAGCCGAAATGCCCAGCGGCTTTATGCGGATTTTGTCCGTCTTAAGGGCGTGTATATCAAAATCGGACAGTTCCTCTCCACTCAGGCTGCATTTCTTCCCACGCAATATCTGATGGAGATGGTCAAAATGCAGGATCAGATGCCTACAGCCTCCGAGAAGGAGGTTCGCCAGCGGATTATCGAACAGTATGGCAAGCCGGCCGAAGAGGTGTTCGCGAAATTCGATCCAGTCCCTCTGGCATGTGCTTCCATCGGACAAGTCCATCGCGTCACGCTCCAAGACGGCCGGGAAGCCGTCATCAAGGTCAAATATCCTGGAATCGACAAGTTCTTTTTCGCTGACATCAAGGTTGTCCGGCTTATGCTGCCTATTTTCGTCAAAATCCTCGAATGGGGATTTTATCGCGAATCGTCAGGCATTGAATTTTCAGTATTGATCGACGAGTTTACGACCCACATCCATCTTGAACTCGATTATCGCAACGAGGCCCGGAATCAGATCCGGATGTACGAGCAGCTTAAAGGGCTGAGGGACCGCAGAATGGTCGTTGTACCGCGCCTTTATGAAGAGTATTGCCGCGATGCTATTCTTTGCATGGAATTTATCCAGGCACGCAAGATCGTTCCCTGGTACTCCGATCCGCAGGTTCCAACTGATAAAAAGAACTGGATATTCCGCTGCTTGGTCGAATGTCTGTTTTTCACGATTTCATACTACGGCTTCTTCCAAGCCGATACGCATCCTGGTAATTTCATGGTGCTCGATGAGACGCCGGGATCCTCAGGATCCACCGCGACTTTGGTCATGCTCGACTTTGGATGCACCAAGGATTTCCCGGAAGGTTTTCGGACCGACGTAGTTCGCGTGGTTAACGGCTATCTGACGCGTCAACATGATCAGATTACTGATGCACTTTGGAACCAGGGGTTCCGGACCCGGCTCCAGACGCGTGAATCGTTCGATCTGTGGGTCAGACAAGGGATCCGGATAACTGACGAGATACTGGGATTTTTCCGGGATGGCACCAGCCTGATCGATCTGTTACGGAATAATCTCTCGGAAATGACTGCGGAATTCGTGGCCCTGAACGATGAACATCGGATAGTGTCCGTTCCCCATCATTACGCGCTGCTCGCCCGCGTACTCGCCACCGCGCCGGTACCTCTCGAATTGCATATGCCGAAGGTCGATTTTCTGCCGATTGCGATAACCTACCTCAGCGTATTATCTAGCAAAGCTACCACGGAACAGCGCGCGACCACCGCATAGCACGAGATGGTGCGACTGAAACTCAGAAAATTTCCCGAACGAATTTGGCAGGACTCATAATAAGTCTGATCCACTCCAGTTCCCTGCCTATTACGCGTCGGCCCTCATCGACAGACCAGTCAATTTCGACCCGCGAAGGCATGACATTGAAAGGGGACAGAGTTCTGGGAAAATTTATGATCGTCGCCGCATATGGCCGGTTAAGTGCTACCTGAAGTTGCACGACAGCCTGAATGGGATAAAGATGCTGGTCTTGCAGAATTTTGGGCGCGAAGCAATCAAATCCGATTATCAATGCATTCCGGGTGCCGATGTTCCCCTCCATCACACGTTGGAACGCAGTCCGGCAGGCAACGTTGTTGGCTACTCCACCGTCCACAAGTGCTGCTAGGTCTTCCTGGCGAAAGAGACTCGAGAGGATGTCGTGCATCCGAGGATCTTCCCGTGTTACGTCATAATGGATAATTCCTGGCACTGCGGAAGAGAAACCAACTGCATCTACCGCGTCAAAATCCCTGGTAAGCGGAGTGGAACCGATCAGTATCTCCTTGCAAAGCAGCGGGTTCAGGTAGCCCATTAGTTTGACGAATTGTTCCGCGATCTTCGCCCGAATTTTCCAGGCAGGAACCTGACCGGCGTACGGATAAAAATCACGATCCAGGTCATCCATCGATTCGCGAAGGGCGCCTCTTGGAATACCGGCGACAACGGCTTCATACGGAATTTCCAGATCCGTAAGCCGCATGGGTGTGCCGCCAGATCCTGAAAAATGTGGACTAATTCCGCCACGGAGATACAGCCTGAACAAACCCGGCATGCCGTATCTACGCTTCATGCTGATCACACGCAGGAGACTATCCCTTCTCAACGAATAGGAGAGGTCTAGAATCTGCTGAAAATCTGGAATGCGATTGCGGGCTCGCAGAAGCCCCATGATACTTCCGATGGAGGATCCGACAATATAGCCGGGAATGAGTCCAGCCTCATGCATTTCCATATAGGCGCCGAGATAGACATACCCGGCTCCGCCGCCACCGCCTGCGACACTCACCCAGGTTTTCTGGCAGATTTCCGCATCTAGTTCTTCCTCGGAAAACTCGTCGGAATGGTGCCGAAGCACTTGGCCTCGAAGCTGCGCCATATCTTTCCAGAGTTCGTGCACACCCTTTATCAGCACACCATAGCGGATTCGTCCCATTGGGAATGCCACCGAAAATATCTGGTGCACCCGGTTCCGTAAATTTGTAATCTGCTGGGACACGTCAGCTTCAGGCCGGATTGCGCCGCTCACCAGCGGGATCCGAGCGGAACCCGGCCGGAATCGGGTCAGTCGTGAAAAATTGAGCAGATAACGGACCTGGTCGAATTGGACAGATGTAAGCCGATGCGGCCGTCGCGATCGGTCTTTCGCGAGACTTACTTCCCAGCGGGTGAAATCGAGTATCTGCCTTATCGTTACCGGATGGGTGGATGCGAAACCGAAGGCGAGCATAGACTCTTTCTTCCAGATTTCTTCTTCACGGACGCATGCCGGTTAGGTCTTCAGTGAACACCGGAATCGAATATCCGATAGGTAGAATTGAGCCACGGCGCACGACAGACTTATGAGTCAAAGACCTACAGATAACAGTTGGTTATCCTACGCGTTTATGCCTGAGCCAGCTTCACAGGCTGTGGGGGAGTGCGCCTCCCACCGACTACGGCCCGGAGCACATCACCAGCCGTGCGATAACGAGGATTCCATCCGAGATCCTTAAGAGCCTTTTCCGTGGACATGGCGACATTCGCCCTTGACGCCTTGATCAGCCAGTCCGGGTCCCATGGTGAAAGGCCGAGACGGTAGGCGACGGCACCAATCGTGAGAACCGACTTCGGAAGCGGGAAGGTCCACTTGCCCATCTCGGCGGCTATCTCCGGCAGACTAAGCGTTCCTTCAGCGGCTAAATTGAACGCACCATGGGCGTTGCTAGCGAAAGCGACGCAAAACGCGTCGGCGATATCTTCTTCATGGGCGATTTGAAACCGTACGTGATCGAAACCCCGGATGGACGGTATAACTGGTGTATAGGCCAGCATTCGGACGGGCCGTGTCGGGGAACGCTCACCTAAGAATATCGACGGCCGCAGCCGTGCGACACGAATCCCGGGGCGGTCTTTCTCAAAACCGTCGATCCATTTCTCCACCCGCGCCTTGTGATCCGAGTAGAAGAAGTCCGGATTCCCGCGAAGCGGTGCTTCTTCGGTGAGAAGTTCGCCCGCTACATCGGCGTGCATCCCGTAAGCAGCCACTGAAGACGCGTAGACGAACTGCTTTACCCCGGCTGCCGCCCCCGACAGGAATACATTCCGGGTACCATCCAGGTTGATAGATTCGATCTCCTTCGGCGTAAGACCGCCGGTCTTGTCCACGATAAATGCAAGATGAATAACGGCGTCCACGCCCTTTAGAGTTTTCTGTAGGGTCACGTCACGTACATCTCTCTTGATAAACTTGAATCGTTCCGGTTCGTGATTCCTATGCGGCTGCGCAATATCGAGAGCGACGACCTTAACCTTTGGAAAACTCCGGAGCAGTTGATCTATGACCGCCTCACCGAGGCTGCCCGACGACCCCGTGACGGCTACGGTACGGGGAGAAGCATGCACCAAGCCGTCCTTCCGGCGACTTCCGGCCACCGGCTGTTTTGAGCTACCATTCTTCTTTGTGGTCGCCATGATAATTCAGCTCCCTAAATACTGCCGTGGATTGTGTCAAAATCGCCTCCACTGCATAAGTTATTCGCCGTCCAATATTGGGGGAATTCATGCCTGGGCCGACGTCTGATTGCCCTGCAGCCCTTTCCATTTCTCCAAGAGGGCAGAGTTATCCTGTTGCCAAGGATGAAAACCCGGCCGGTAGAAAGCGACAAAAGGGCCCACAAAATCCGAGAACATTCCGCCCTCCCCGAAAGCCCATTGCCCAAAAGAGCGCCAGTCTTTAAAAGAGAACAGCTTCTCGTCCGCCGCCATGAAATAGATCATCATTCCCGCGATGCCGGGCACCAGAGCTGTTGATAGCGCTGTCATTGTGGCCACACGAATTACATAGCCACCACCGATTGCCCGATAGACGTCGAAAGCAACCGCTTTATGTTCGGTTTCCTCTGCCGCGTGCCACATCCACAAGGCCTGATGATCTGGATTGGAACCTTTGACGATCTCCGGGTGTCGAAGGACCTTGTCGGCCAGAAGCGCCGTAAAGTGTTCGGCACCGACTGTCGCCGCAAGCTGGACCTTTTTGGGCAGCTTCCGTGCGAGTTTGAACAGTACATCCTGAACGGGATCCAGCCAATCCGTCCGAATTCGCGGCTTGGCAATTCTGTCATTGTATTTCGCGTGCTGCTTTGCGTGCTGGGCCTCTTGCCCGGCAAAACCTCGAATCTGCTGGCGAAGCTTCTCGTCCTTGATCTGATCGCGGTAATTCATCACCGAGTCGACGAAGAAGCGCTCTCCCTCCGGGAAAAACAGAGACAGGATGTGCAGAAAGTGCGATTCTGCAGGACGGTCGGGAAAGGCATAATCCCCTTCCCGCTTGATAGGGAAGTCAAATTTACGGATTGGGATATCGTGTGTTTTGCGCAGTGAACGCCGAGGATGGCGATCAATAGATATAGGCTTCACTTCCATGTTTTTTGTCCTCTTATGTTGAGTGATTGACTCAGGGCAAATTTACCTTTGCCGACCCCACCAAACTGATAAAGATATATATGTCTTAATAGCTTCAGCCTGTCAATGAGAAGAGTGCATTAAGTATATTTTATAGCATATTATTAAATATACTAACATAACTAATAATTACAACGAGTTATATGACCTGCGCCAATGTCGGACTAATAGTATACCGGCAGGGCGGAGTAAAAATGTACCACCCGGGCAGTGGTTAAATGTGGATTCCGGTGACCGGGTTTGAGGTCACTAGACCAGCCGGCCAGTCACGCCGAGCATGAAACCGCGAAATAAATAGTCATGGCCACTGAGGAAATCGATGGTTTGCTGGAGTATTTCGACCGTATTCCGGTGCACGGGGAAACATCGGGCATTTGGTGCCTTTGTGGGGATATCAATCACCCGGTCCCAGTAGTCCTGGAAGCGAGCCGAATTTATATTCAAGCTTCTCATTTTCCAGAAAAATGTGAGAAATGCCGTCCCGCCAAGGAGCGCGGACGGCAATCGAATAGGCAGGTTCAGCAGAATCCCGGCGGGACTAAGATTCGCCCGGTGATACCCCAAGCCCTTCTGATCCAGAAGCCAGTAATCCATTGCGAGATGGCGCGACTCATCCCGATCAATCAGGCGGATTATTTCATCCTGGAACGGATCCCGCATCATTTCCTTGATCGTCGGACTCCAGAGTGCGTCCAGAGCAAGTTCGAACAGAATGATCTGGGTTCCGACGATCTCGTGGAAAACCCGGGAGGCACGGGAGGGACAATCTTGCATCTGCCGTAAATCACGGGATAGCTTCTTGAAAGCCATCCTGATCAAAGGGGAAAGGTCCTCCCACTCGACACCCAATCGCTCTGCCAGAAGCGTTTCCGCAGCGGCATGACGGTCTTCGTCACTGGCTATGATTTCGAACAATTCCCGTACGTCGGAATCCCGGGTATTCTTGGCATTGATCCGAAATGCCTCGGCTCCCAACTTCTCCACACCGGCCGTGAAAAGGAAGACTAGACCCAGCATCCTGCGTTCACGCGGCCCGAGATCGTCGGTATCGCGGATCGGCGTAGCCCAGTCATAGTCCTTCACCGACCACTGTCCTTTTTTCGAAAGATCTAGCAGATGTTCGATATTTACATTCATATAGTAACTCCTGCTAGGAAGAGTGAGTCCTCTTGTGAACAGATATCAGGCCACTTCCATCCGGACGAGACTCGTATACAGCGGTACGTATGCGGGGGCCGGAGTTATGTTCAGACGGTTTCTTACCTCTTCAAGCGGCAGTGACAGCATACCTTTCCAGTCCGTAACAACCACGTTTCGTGCCCGAATACCCATCCGAAGGGCCCCCATCAATAGCGTCGGGTTGATCATTCGCCGCTGGGCCAGAATGCACGCTCCAGCCAGAACCATGAACCAAACGCCCGGGTTGCGGGTCTGGACCGCACTGAACGCCAGCACGCTTATTTCGCCGAGTAGATCAGTCTGGTAGCCGGTGACGACGTGGAATAGATCGTGAGTATCCCGCATCCACATCTGGAGAAATTTTTCATCTTCGCCAAGCATCTCAAACCGTTCCCGGTCAAATCCATCCTCAACCGCTTTGTATAGCCCTCCGGGCGTCAGCTTTTCCCGGCGGCAAAATTCGTAATAACTCCTGCCTAGCGTCCCCTCGGGAAGAGAGGCGAGCCACTGGGCGTCTTGGAGTGCGGCAAGGAGATCCGGCTTTTCCGCAAGGAGTTTCCGTCCCAGAGGATTCCTCCGAACCCGCCGGAGCATCCGCAGCGGCGCTCGCCCCTGAACTGCCTCAACCATCCGGGCGGCCTGCTTTGTGTCGTCAGGATTCTGGATTCCCTTATGGACCGCGTCCAAGGCCTGAAAAGGTCGGAGAGCATATGGATTTTGACTTTTCATCTTTGTCGCTCCTCTATTTTTATTATCAATTATTGGGCAAAATCCTGCAGGTTTTCCGTAACCTGGAACACCGCTTGGGCATCTGGTGAATAAATAGGTTCGGCGGTAAGTTTGCCGTCTTTCTCAATCACCACCATCTTCGTTCCGCACGGTTGGCAAAAAGCACGGTCGCCAGCCTGGAACGGGCGTTTTGCGATAATGACAATGTTGCATACTACGCATTGCAATTCGTTTGGAGTAATTGGCGTGCCATCCATATAGCGGTACCGGCCACGATACCGTTCCGGCAGCTCGTTGAACGAACGCTGTTTGTTATTCCGCAGGTCTTTGACGGATCTCACGTTCTGTAACATCCCGATCATCTGCATCTGCGGATACCGCTCTCGTCCCTGCGGATCCCGCCAGAGGAAGTCGATCAGGAAACGATCCTCAAATATGTTCAGATCGGGCGCCAGCAGATGTGCATAACGGTCGAAATAGACCATCTGTTTCACCAGGAGAATGAATTCCCTCGGCAGCCTCACGTTGTTCTTCACCGCGGCCTGCACGATCGAGGTCAGAAGATCGCCAAAGTTAATTTCACCCAGCGGCGAGTCTTTAAATTCTCTCATTAGATTCTTGATGTCACTCGTCAGCCCCGAACGATTGACATTTTCGGGGGCAGATCCAAGCTTGATAAGAACGTCAGACAGATTTTCGTAAGTACCCGCCATCATGGAAACGAGCAGGTGCGTCATCAGCTTGCTCTTCTCCACGGATTGACGACCGACGATGCCGAAATCCATAAAGTGGACCCCGTTATCGGGCGTGATGAGCAGATTTCCAGCATGCACGTCCCCATGGAAGAAACCGTGGAGCATCATGGTCCTGAGCACAGCCTTAACACCAAGGCGGAGTGCGTCTTCCGGATCGGCTCCAAGCTTGCGGATGCCCTTTATATCATCGACTCGGGCCCCGGACAGCCGCTCCATTACAAGCACACGCCTGGTCGAATGTTCGCGGTGGACCTTCGCCGCGTAGATTCTTTTATTCCCCGCCGACGCGAACACGGCGTTAAACTTTTCCATGCTGTTCGCTTCAAGACGGAAATCGAGTTCTTCATGAAGCGTTATGTTGAAGTCCGATACGACGTCCACGGGACTTGCCAGGTGGGCGTTCCTGAAAAACCGGACCAGCATCTTGGCGATCAGGAACAAGATGCCGACGTCACGTTCGACAACCGCCTTGATGCCCGGCCGCTGTACTTTAATTACCACTGGCGTTCCGTCCGCCAGTTCCGCGAAATGAACCTGCGCGATGCTGGCAGCGGCGATGGGTTTGACGTCGATATTTCGGAACCTGGACTTATAGTCGTCTCCCAGTTCTTCCCGGAGGATTCTCTTTACTTCGGAATATGGGAACGGAGGGACCCTGTCGAGGCACTTGAGGAATTCGTCGGATATCGTTTCGGGGAATATCCCCGGACTTGAAGCAATCATCTGCCCCAGCTTGATAAACGTGGGCCCGAGTTCCTCGAACGCCATTCGTAACCGCCGGGCAAAGGCTCGGTCCTTCGGGTGATCGAGCATCCGTTCGACCTGCATGAATATCCCATGCTTCGCCAGAGTGCCGAGGATTTCCGAGAGCCTCGCCGGGTTCGGCCGGAGATTCCGGGGAATCTTTATTTCAGGATCGGCAGGAATTCCCGAGTAGTTCGGCTTTTCGAGCACCGACAAGGCATCCGGATCGCAAAGTTGGCCGTACTTGCTGGCTTTTCCCGCAATAGGCCGCTTCTGCTCGATAATGATCTCTTCCTCGTGATCATGTGGCTCGCGGCGGCCTGTTTCGGCCGTGTCCGCCGGTGCGGCTACTTCCACAGCCGGTTCGACCTCGGGACGAGGCACCATTTTCGGCGGCGCCGGTGGCGCCTCCACCCGCATCCTGCCCGCGACTTCTTCCTTTTCGGAGACCGATGTCTGCCACTTCGACCGGTCGATCGGTAACGGACCGTCAAATGCCCGGTGCTCGACTGTGCCCTCGATGTCTATCTCCGGCGCTGTTGGCGCATCACCCACATGAGTGGGTATCCGCGAAGGGGGCGGGATCTTGAGCGGCTTGGGCCTCCACGCTCCCGAAACTCCAGAGGTTCTACCTACGGATACGACTCTCACCGGCGGGACGCTCTCCCGATCGTCCGGCGGCGCATCAACCGGTTTGTTTCTGCCGGGTTCCCAGTCTTCTACGTTCGGGCCCTTCTGGAACTTGCTCATCTGGTCTCCAAGCTATGGATATCAAACCATGGCACTGCCTCATGTGAGACGGCGCGGAATGCACCAAAGGCCTTCAGGAAGCTTTCCGAAGAAACAGTAGTGTCCGAGCCCGGCCGCCTCCAGGACCAAAATATGCCGCCACTCAGCTTGCGTAGGGTTCTTGATACTCGACACCGAGCCGATGGAGCCGGCCTTTGAATTCACCTTCCATTTTATTCCACATAGCATCCATCAAGGTATCCGCTTTGGCCTGCGACAGCTTAATTCCAGGGTAAGGCTCGAAATCCCCGAGCACCTCCTTGTACTCCCCGATCGTCCGCTCCATCGTCCGGCCAAAAGTTTTCAGCATGCTCTTGAAACTTGCGAACATGAAACCTGTCAACTCTTTCTGTGCGGCCTGAACTTTTGCACGGCTTTCCGGATAACGGGCGATCAGCTTTGCCAGATGGTTTTCGCCAAATCCCACATGCCGGCGTTCATCAGCGATCACGCCGCAGAGCACCTGTTCACCCACGGGATCGCTAAACTTGCTCATCCCTCTGGAGAACTCGAAAACGCTGAAAGCGAGACCTTCCAGGATAATGTTATTGCCGACAATGGCGGCAACGTAATCCCCGTTCTTCACCAGATCGTCCAGCGCCAGGCAGAAGTTCTTGAGGTGCGGGTTCGTCCAAGTATCGAGAAAACTCTCGAACTGATCCTTGCGCACGCCAAGGTCAAACAGCCGCTGTGAGAATACTTCCACATGACGGCCCTCGTCCGCGGTCTGAGTCGAAAGGAAGCCCCGAGCAGCATGATCGGGCTCCCGTGGGATGCAGCCAGCTGCCGAGAAAAGCGCCGCCCTTTCACCCACAACGAAGTGCGCCAGCATCATCAGCTGCTGGTCACGCAGATCTCCGTCTTGGAAAAGGAGAGGATTTTCTTCGATAGGCCAATCCTCATATTTTCCATAGCGCGTCTTTTGAAGGTAACCCTGAGGGGCGCTCTTTAGCCAAAGGTCCACCTTGTAAATGTTATCGCTCGTGTCGACCTTGGTGAGCTGTTCTTGCGTCGCGCGTTGAACCGTCTGATTCATTGAAAATCTCCTTTGACTAGGTATGTGGCTGTATCGAAGGCCTTACCTTTTACGTTGCTAGTCTTAGCGTATCGCTAAAGCATAGTAAACACTTTACTTTAAAGTTTGTCAACGACTATATTGTGAAGAGTAAATGGCCA